>JBGAPH010000036.1:0-69300 GCA_044221365.1 Pirellulales bacterium | reverse complement strand
GACCGCCGCACCGCTTCGCCCATGAGACAACGAGGAGAATCCCGCAGCTCCGCTCAAAAAACAAAAAAAACGCGTTCCCCCCGCCGCACCAATCCAAAATCACACTGCTAGGCGCAAAAACTCACGGCCTCGGAGTGTGCCGGCTACGGCTAGCGAACCGCGGTCCGCGCGGCCGCCTGTTCTGGCGGCAGCTCAAGCGATTGATGCAGCAACCGCTGCGATTCCTTGAGCAGGAACCCGACGTCGCTGAACGGCTCGAAGCCGATGTCCTGCCAGCGGACGAGCCCCTGGCCGTCGATCAGGAACGTGCCGTGGAGCGGCTGGTTCTCGAAGTCGTCGAACGCGCGATTCGCGTGAAACGCTTGCAGCTCGGGGTCAGGCAGCAGACGGATCGGAAAGTCGTTGTTGGGCGAGTGCTTGGCCATGCCTTCGCGGAGGCGCTCGGGCGGCTCGGTGCTGATCGCAACAACGTCGATCCCGGCCGCCTTGAATTCCGAGATCCGCGGCGCGAACGCCTGCAACTGTTCCACGCAGTGCAAGCAGCCGAAGCCCAGATAGAAGATCACGACCACCGGCTTGCCGCGATAGTCGGCGAGCGAGATGGGTTGGCCGTTGAGATCAGAGAGGGTCCAGGGCGCGGCCGGCGAAGGCCGCCAGCGGAACGGGCCGAGGCTCGCCAGGTCGGGCCGCTCGCCGACGTCGTCGCGGGGCTCGGGCGCCTTGCGCCAATCCTCCGGCATGCCTAATCGCCGCGCGACCGGCGCGAGCCGCTCCAAGACCGGCGTATCGAGCTCGGCATGCGCCGCCACGGAGCGCAATTTCTCGAACTGCTCGGCCGCTTGCTCAGGCTTGCCGAGCCGCTCGAGGATGTCGACATAGACGGCCAGCGGCTGCACCTGTTGCGAGGCGCCCTCGGCGCCCTCGCGGGCCAAGCGTTCGGCGGCTTCGCGGTCGTCGACCTGGAGGAAGTAGACGGCTTGCCGCGACTTGTCGACCCCCTTCAGCTTGGTGAAGTAGTCGCGCGCGGCAGCCTTGTCTCCCTGAGCCAGGCTCTGCAGGCCGCGGAGCTCGACCAGGGCTTCTTCGATGCGGCTGCGCTGCTCATCGGCCGCCTTGCCAGCAGCATCTTTGGCCTGGTCGATCTTGTCCTGCGGCTCGGCGTTTCGCTTGGCCTTGGTCTCCGCCTCGTCGATTTTCTGCTGACGCGTATCGAGCGCAGCCAACGACAGCGCGACGAGATCGGCGATCACCTGGTTGCCGCGGGCAGCGTCGCCGGTGGCAAACGCCGCGACGCCAACGGCCCGCAACCGCCGCGCCTGTTCGGCCGGCACGTCGCTCGGCTCCAGGTAGACGCTGTCGGCCAGCGACAGGAGTTCGGGCCACAGCTCCCAGCGCTCCAGCGTTTCCAGCAGCCGCTCGCGGCCGAATTTGGCGCTGCCGCGGTCGGAGGTCAGCGTGTTGAACTTGGGGTGCCGGGGCAGCTCGATCATGTTCTTGGCCAGCTCGACCGCCGGCCGCGCGCGGCCCAAGTAGTTCAAGTTGCGGATCAGCCACTCGTTGTTGTGGGCGAAGTTGTGGATCTGATCGGGCAGCACGCGGTCGCGCATCATGTGGGCATGATCGACGCGGGCCGAGGCCTCCTGCTGCCAAACGGCGTCGGCATAGCGCTCGACCTTCGAATAGATATGCCCCGGCATGTGCCACATGTGGGCAATGCCCGGCGCGGCCTGGCCGCAGCGGGCAGCGGAGCTGAGGGCGACGGCCGCCTCGCCGGGATCCCAAATGTGAATCCGGTAGTGATGCACGGGGTGCATCGGCTCGGCGCGGAGCACCTCCTGCATCAGAGATTCCACGGCCTGGCGGCTGGCGACCGGAATGCCATGTTCGCCGTTCTTGTAGATCTGCAGGGCGAGCGCAGCCTTGGGCTCGAGATCGTCGGGGAATTCGCGCACAAGCTTCTCGAGCGCTTCGACGTAGTTGCGCCGCCGCGATTGATCGTCGCCGTCGTTCGAGAAGTAGGCGGCCGCCGCGTCGATCCACTTTTGTTCCTTGGGAGTGGCCGGCTCCTTGCGCTTCACCGCCTCGGCGATGAACTTGGCCGCGCGGTCGCGATTCTCCACGTTGGCCTGGGCCATGCCCCAATAGAACATGGCGCAATCGGGATCGAGCTTAGCCGCCTGGCGGAAGGAGCGCTCAGCCTCGAAGTACCAGAAGCCGTGGAGTTGGCCGACGCCTTGCAGGAAGAACTCCTGCGCTTCCGGGACCTTGGTCGAAACGGGGAACGAGACCTTGCCGGTGTTGCCCATCAGGTAGGCCGCCTGCCGAGGCCCTTCGTTGAAGGCCTCGCCGCGATGCGAGTGCCCCGGCAAGGCCGCAGGCTCCTCGGCCCGCAGCGGCGCAACCGCCACAACCAAGGCCAGGGCAGTTAGACAGGCAAAGCGAACACGCATGGCGGCAACCCTGGCAGGCGAAACAGGCGGGAGGGGACCGAAATCGGCCTCTCACCAACCTTAGTACTGTGCCGTACGACTGTCCAGCAATAGGGGGCGAAGGCCTTCGTTTTAGGGCCTTTCTACGCATCCGTGCCCTGGTCCCTGATGAAGGAACTGCGTTGTGCCGGAGCATCAGCCCCGGTCCCCTTCGCAACACGTCTCGCAGATGCGGTGGCACTGGCTGCATTGCAGTTTTGCCCGCACTTCGACCAGCCGGCCGCCGCAGACCGGACAGGCCGGGCGGCGGGGCAAGCACGCGCTCGGTTCGGCTTCGGGACTTTCACCGCGCAGATCGTCGGACGAGCGGCTCATTTGCCACCAGAGCTTAGGCATCGAATTCCCACGGCAGTGGTGTAGACTAGGCCGTTTGGCGCGCGGGCTCAAGGTGCGGCGCCGGCAAACAACTTCGGTCCGCACAGCGGACCCTCCACGCTCGGCCCCTGCGGGCCCTCTAAGATGACACCACTGAGACTTGTCGTGCATGGAGCTGCGGGACGGATGGGGCAGCGGATCGTCGCCCTGGCCGCGGCCGATCCCGATTTCCGCCTCGTGGCCGCGCTCGATCGCGCGGGGCATCCGCGGCTGGGCGAAGACGCCGGCCTCGTCGCCGGCGTGGCGGCGCTCGGCGTGCCGCTGGCAAACGCGTGGACCGGCGAGGCGGACGTGGTGATCGACTTCTCGACGGCCGAGGCCGTGTCTGACGTGGTGGCGACCTGTGTCGAGCGGCACGTGCCGCTCGTGGTGGCCACCACGGGGCTCGAGGCCGCCGGCCGCCAGGCGGTGGAGGCCGGCGCCAAAAAGATCCCGCTGCTGTGGGCGCCGAGCATGAGCCTGGCTGTGAACCTGGCGATGAAGCTGACCGAGGTGGCCGGCCAGGCGCTCAAGGATCACCCTTCGGGGGCCGATGTCGAAATCCTCGAGCGGCACCACCGCTTCAAGGAAGACGCCCCCAGCGGCACCGCGCTCAAGTTCGGGCAGATCATTTCCCAAGCCATGGGGCTCACCCGGCAGCAGCATGGCCGAGAAGGCCGGCCCGGGCAGCGCCCGCACAACGAGATCGGCTACCACGCCATCCGCACCGGGGACAACCCAGGCGAGCACACGATCGTGTTCGGGCTGCTGGGCGAAACGCTCGAGATCACCGTGAAGGCCAGCAACCGCGACTGCTACGCTCACGGCGCACTGGCCGCGGCCAAATTCCTCGTCCGCCAACCCGCCGGGCTCTACGGGATGCAAGACGTTCTCGGGCTGTAAGCAAGATTCTTTCACCGCGGAGGACACAGAGGACACCGAGAGGAGCCGGAGGCTGAACCACGAAGACACAAAGTCACAAAGAATTGAATTGCTTCGTGTCTTCGTGCCTTTGTGGTTTCAAAATCTCCTCCCTCTGCGTCCTCCGCGCCCTCTGCGGTGAAGAGAATCATGGCCAAGTGCGAAGAAGGCTATCTCTGCGAAGTCTGCGGCGGCGACGTCGAAGGGCTCGTCGAGAGCGATCTCTACTTGCGGTTCGTCATCGGCCAGCTCGACCCAGAGGTGCTGCACACTTCGAAGGAGCGGCACATCCGCTGCAACCCGGTGCTGGCCCAGTTCATCACGGCCGCGGAATTCGATCCGCCGGTGGCGGTGAGCGGCGACTTCGACAAACGTCTGCTCGACCCGGCGTATCGCGCCCAGCGCGAGGTCCTGGTGACCCGCGGCTGGCGGCGGCTCCAGGAACTGGCCGCGCTCGATCTGCCGATCATCGACTACCCGCTCCCCGAGGTCCGGGAGCGACTCGAAGCGCGGATGCGCGGAGAGGGGTGAGGACTTTCCCGTGCGAAACGCAATGTTGTTCGGGTAGCCCCACACGAGCCCGCAGCGCAAGCAAGGAACACAGGCCGCGTTGGGCGCTCCAACCGTGGATGCTTCCCTGAGGGCGCAGGGTTCTTCAGCAACTCGCTAAGGACGCGTAGCTCTCCCTTGCTCGCGCTGCCGGCTAGTATCGGAGGGCAACTCGAACCCTAAAGTTGGAACGCAGCGCTAGTACTTGCTGCCGTCGATCGGCAGGCCGTCGTTCGAGGCGTTGAGGCGTTGCCAGGTGAGGTAGTCGTTGAAGTTGAGAATCTCCCACTGATTCCCCTTCTCGACGTAGTCGCTGATGAACCGCCCGCTGGCGTCGGACATCGCGACGAACACGCCCCCCGGGTGCATGCTGCGCGTGGTCGCCTGGTCGTTGTTGCAGCCGGCGCAGCAGGTCATGCACTCTTGCTGCAGCACCGGTTCGCCGCCGGCTTGCGAGGCGATTTGGCCACACCCACGAATGTTGTCCGAGGCGGGCAAGCAATTGTTGGGGCCGATGGCGTCATCGCTGCCGTGCCCCCACAGGCTGCTGGCGCCGGCCGCGCTCATGGCCCAGGTGCCGCGGCGATCGGCGGGGACGATTCCCACGCGCACCTCACCGAGCATGATCGTGTTGCTGGTGCCGTCGCCGATGTCGCCGATCCGCAGCGAGACGTTGGCGCCCATCACGCCCTGGTAGAGCTCATTGCCCCACATGGTGCCGGGGCCCACGCAATTGCGGAACCCCTTGTTGGCGAAGGCGAGGCAGGCATTGGCCGCGTAGTTTCCGCGAGCCCAGCCGCCCCCGTCGTTCGCCAATTCGAACAGCGTGGAATGGCGACCGGACTCCGTCGGGCAAACCATGGCCGCCAGCTTGACGCCGCGTGGCGCAAGGTTGCTGCTGTGCGAGATCGGCTGGGAGAAGTTGAAGCTGCCGTACAGCGCCTGCTGTTCCATGAAGGGCAGCACCAGAATCACCCAGTTGGGCCCGAACTTGCTGCTCGTGGCCGGATCCTCAGTCTGGGGATTGTAGTTGATGCTGGGCGGAAAGTACTTGTGCTGGTCGTGGTAGTTGTGGCAGGCCAGGGCAAGCTGCTTGATGTTGTTCATGCACTGCGTGCGGCGGGCCGCCTCGCGGGCCGATTGCACGGCCGGCAGGAGCAGGGCGATGAGGATGCCGATGATGGCGATCACCACCAGCAGCTCCACAAGCGTGAAGGCCTGACGATCGTTCGCCGGGGCGCGCATGAAACTATCTCCGCGTGGGTTTTTCGACCTGGATGTCGAGGTTGGTGTTGCCCCCCGAGGGAATGTCGAACTCGAGCGGCGTTTTTTCGTTCGACTCGTAGTCCGCGGCGATCGCCTTATTGGGAATCGAGTGACCGCCAGGCCCCGTTTTGAACGCTTGCACCACCACCTTGTGTTTGGCCACGAGCACGCCGTCCTCGAGTTTCCAGGTCGTGGCGTTGCCAAAGACACCCGTGGACGGATCGACCTCCACGCGGGCGGCGCCCGCGGCGGCCTTCCCCTGGGCTTCGACGCCTTGGGGGATGAAGGTGATCACGATCCGGTCCCCCTTCACCAGACTGCCGTCTTTGTAGCTCAGCTTGCCGCCGACCGGGGCCATGTCGAAAGGCGCGCCGCTGCCACAGCCGCAGGCCAACAGCAGGATCGCGGACAGGGGCAAGAAGCGCCAACGCGGCACGGGCGGGCTCCGAAGGCGGGACAGGGCAAGGCGTTCGGCTGACTTTATCACCCGGTCGATAAGAACGCAACGTTTCGTAGGCAAATGATTGGCGCGGGGTCCCAACCGTCGACCCGGCCGACGGAGTTTTCCGCTTCGGCGGGCTATTCCGCCTGTACCCATCGCACCGGTCGGGCCGATGGTACCGGTAGGGAAAGCTCGAGGGGGGCGCGATTCGCGCGCCGCCGGGGCGTTCCCAAAGACTTCGGGGGGAGTCTGTCGTGCGTCGCACATTGGTCGCGAGTGGGCTGGCCGTGCTATTGGCCGCCTGCTGTCTTTCCCAGCGCGTCGAGGCCCAAACCTTCGGCGTGGAACTGCACAACACGTTGATGCCGGCTTCGGGCGGCATGGCGGGGGTCAGCATCGCCCAGCCGCAGGATCTGATCTCGGCGATCAACGCCAACCCGGCCACGCTCACGCAGTTCCGCGGCACGCAATTCATCATGGGCGGCTCCTGGGGCGAGCCAACCATTAACCTGGCGCATCAGCAGGGGCAATTGCCGATGCTGGGCACGTTTAGCGCCAAGAGCGAGGCGCAAGGGGTGATGGCGCCCTCGATCGGCGTCACCCAAGACCTGACCATGCTGGGGCTGCCGGCCACGTTCGGCATCGGCTTCGTGTCGAGCGCCGGCGGGTTCGTCGACTTCCGCCAGGTCCCGCAGAGCGCCGGCACCAACTCGTCGTTGAGTGTGTTCGAGGCGGTTACGGCGCTCGGCGTCAACGTGACGGAGCGGCTGTCGGTCGGGGCCTCGGTGGCGATCGGTTTGGGGCTCTTCAACGCCCCGTTCGTCGGCATTAGCGGCGAGACGCTAGATTACGCGCTGCGCGGCGTCGTGGGCGCCAGCTACGAACTGACGCCCGACACCAAGCTGGGCGCCTACTGGCAGACTCGGCAGCACTTCATCTTCAGCAACGCCGTGCGGTTGGCCCTGCCTGACGGCAGCTTTCAGCAGTACCTCGACGTGAGAATGGACCTGCCGGAGAACGTGGGCCTGGGCATTTCGAATACTTCGCTCTGCGACGGCAACCTGCTCTTGGCGGCCGATCTGCTCTGGAAGCAGTGGGACAACGCCGACCTGTTCAAGGCGGTGTACGACAACCAGTGGGTGGGCCAATTCGGCGCCCAATACGCCATGGGCAAGTGCCGGCTGCGGCTGGGCTATGCCTATTCGGGCAGCTTGCTCAACCGCAATCCCTCGCTCTCGATCGGTGGCGTGACGCCGCCGGGCGGGCTCGAGGCGATCTACTACACGCAGGCTCTGTTGGCGGTCGCCAATCCGCATCGGCTCTCGGGAGGCATCGGCGTGCGCGACGCGTTGCCGGGCATCGACCTCGACCTCATGGCTGGCGGGATGTTCGACTACGCCACGCAGGAAGGTCCTCTGACGGCGACCAGCGTTGCGAGCTACTGGGTCGGCCTGGGCCTCACGTGGCGCTTTGGCGCCCAAGCATGCGAGGACGCCGCGATGGCTACGTGCAGCGACGGGGGGTAAGAGCTTTGCGGCACGCGCGGCGCGTATTTGGTGATAACAGGGACTTTGGTGGATACGGGTCGAGCTTTTTGATTAAAGCGACCCTGCCGATTATGCCGAAACTTCGTGTGAGATTCGGACTGGGTCGGCGCGCGGCGTCGGCGCGTCGGTCGGTAGACGATTCACGAAGCCCCCTGATCGGCGACACATGTCTCTTGCCACGCTCCACCGCGGGACGCTTCTGCTAGCGGCTGTCGCCCTGACGATGCTGACCGGCTGCGCCTGGGCGCCGGGAGCGTTATGCCTCGACCCCTTCATCCACCACCGGAACTACCGGGCGGCCAAGGTCGCCTGGATGACCTTCGGCCATGCGGACTTAGGACCGTGGGCGCCCCTGTGCAAGGACTTCGAGACGGGGTGGCGGCAAGGCTACTACGACGTCGCCGGCGGCATGGACGGCCAGCGGCCAATCACGCCGCCGCGCCGCTACTGGGCCGCCCGCTACCAGACTCCCGCGGGGGAGAAGCAAGTCGAGGCCTGGTTCGCCGGCTACGAGTTAGGCGCCGCCGCCGCGCAGCGCGACGGGATCGGCTATTGGTCCTTCGTCCCCACGTCGCTAGGGGTGCCTGCGCAGGAACGAATCGAGGAACACGGCACGATTGGCTATCGGGTGATGCCCGAGGAAGGGGTCAACACCCCGCCCCAAGCCCGCAGCGCTCCCTATGCCGAGCCGATCCCTGCGGCCGAGCCTGAGCCGGTTCGTCCGCGTCGTCTTCCGCCTGAGTTGCCGCTGCCAACGGCGCCCCCCACGCGCCGCGAGGCCCCGGGTCCCGCGCCCGGGTCGACCGAGCCGGCGAGCGAGACGCCGCCTCCGGTGGCCGAGACAACGCCGAGCGAGACGCCGCCTCCGGCGGTCGATGAATCGCTCGCGCCGAGCGAGCCGACGACTCCCGAGTCGACCGACGATCCGTTCGCTGCGCCGGCCGACGAAACCCCGACCACCGAGGCGGAAACGCCGGACGCTCCGGCGAGGGAAGAAGACGACGAAGAAGACATGGACGTCTTCGAGCCGCCCGCAGAACCGGCTGCGGAAACGCCGGCCGAGGAGCCCGCTTTGGACGAGGCGGCCCCGGCCGACACGCCGGAGGCCGACGCCGAGACGCCGCCGCGCGGCCAACCGATCGATCGCGAGCCGGCGGATCCGGGCACCGGCGCCCCCACCATTCCGCGCCGCGACATCAACTGGCCGCCGCGTCCCTCGCGGCCGCGGCAGCCCGGCCAGCAAGCGCCGGCCGAAGGAGCGCTGCCCAAAGGCCTCGATACCGACGAACCGCTCCCCGACGTGAATGACGGGGCGGCGGTGATGCGGCGTCCGCGCGCGATGCGTGCCTCGTCGATCAAAACACTCGCCACGCGGACCGGCAGCAATCGGCTGCGGCTCGCGCCGGCGGCGCCCGTCGCAACGGCCGAAGCGCCGGCGGCGACCGAGGGAGATTCGGGCGTGACCACCGTCGCCGCCGAAGAACCGCTGAACTGGTCGCCCCGCGCCGAGCCCGCTCTCCACACCGCCCCCTCGGAGGTCGGCGAAGCCCCAACGACCACGAGCGACTCGCCGGCAGCGGCGGCGCCTGCGGCTGGCGAGGTGGAGGAGGCTGACGAGCAAGCAGTAGTCGAGGGGCTGCGCGCGTTCAGCGCCGCGCCTGCGGCGACCGAAGAGGCCGCGGCGGACGAATCGGCCACTGCGGCCGCGCCGAGCGAAGACGACCTGTTCTCGGGCCTCAGCGCCTTGGAAGAATCGAGCGGCGACGAATGATGTCCTCAGTCAGCACGAGGTTGCCGGTGGCAGCACATCCGCACGATCGACCACTCGTATCCCGACTGGCGCGCGCGGTTTTCTGCGCTCTGCTGCTGGCGGCTGTCGGCGCCGCGACGGGTTGCAACCTGTATCTCTATGCCTTGCCGGCTCGGCGCATTCCGCCGGCCTTGCGCGGCACGCCCCGGAGCGACGCTGAGCGCATCAATCTGCTGCGGCTGCGGCAAGATCCGCAAAATGAGTACAAGTTGGGACCCGGCGACGTTTTGGCCATCTTCGTGCAGGGGCAGTATGGCGGCGAGCAAGAGCCGCCCCCTCCCGTGCAGTTGCCCACCAAGGAACTCGACCTGATCCCGGCCACGGGCTATCCCGTGCCCGTTCGCGACGACGGCAGCGTCGCGCTGACGGGCATTCCGGCGGTCAAGGTCGAAGGCCTCACGGTCGCCGAGGCGGAAGGCAAGATTCGCGAAGCATTCACCGAGACTTCGAAGGTGTTTCAGGGCCGCGACGAGATCGTGGTCCAATTGCTGAAGAAACGGACCTATGAGATCTTGGTGGTGCGGGAAGACTCGGTGGATCGGAACGCTCGACCCACGTCGGCGCGCGAACGCCGCGACGAAGCGCTGCTCGGCACGGCCTTCCGGGGGCGCACCGAAGTCGTGCAGCTCGAAGCGGGCGAAAACGACGTGCTCACCGCGCTCTCGCGAACTGGCGGCCTGCCAGGCCTCGACGCCAAGAACGAAGTCGTCGTGCTCCGCGGCCGCGTGGCGAGTTTGCCGCGGCGCGACCGACTGTTGGCGGACTTAAACGGCGGCGCAGACCCGTATGACGCGGCAGGCGTGACGCGCAACGACGGCAACGTGGTGCGCATCCCCTTGCGCCAGGAGCCTGGCGCCCCGCCGCTCAACATTCAACCGCGAGACATCGTGCTCGACAACGGCGACATCGTGCTCATCGAAACGCGCGGCCGCGACTCGTTCTTTACGGGCGGTCTGCTGTCCGGCGCCGAATTTCCCTTGCCCCGCGACGAGGACCTGGACGTGCTCGAGGCGATCGCCCTGGCGGGCGGCAACACGCGCGGCCTCGATCTGGGCTTTGCCGGCATCGGCGGCGGAACCGGCGGTCTGGTCCCGCCCACCTGGGCCATCGTGCTCCGGCAAATCGAGGGGCGAGGGCAGGTCGCCCTCAAGGTCGACCTCAAGCGAGCTCTCTGGGATCCGCGCGAACGGATCTTCATCCAGGCGGGCGACATCATCTTGCTCACCTACAAGCCGCAAGAGTTGGTCTACAACATCCTGCTCCGCAACATCACGGGCGCCGCGAGCCTGAACTTCTCGAAGTCGCTGGACTAAGCGCACGTGAGGCCCGATGCTCGCACGCCGGATGATCAGAATGGCGCGGACCGCTTTGCTCGTGTGTGCAATCTGCGCGACGGCCGGCTGCCAGTTCTATCTCGACGCGGTGCCGGCGGAGCGAGTGCCGCCGGTGCTGCGGCGGCCCCTGCAGCAAAACCTAGAAAAGATCGACTTGCGCAACTTGCAGGTGCCGCGCGGCGAGCCCTATCGCCTGGCCCCTGGCGACACGCTCGCGGTCAATGCGGACAACCTCTATGCTGACACGCGCGAGTTGCCGGTTCCGACGACGCTGCCCGGAGCGAAGAGCGGACGCATCATCCCGGCCACCGGCTACCCGGTCGTCGTGCGCGGCGACGGCCGACTGACGTTGCCGGGGATCCCCGCACTTTCGGTGGCCGGCCTCACCGTCGAAGAAGCCGAGCGGCTGGTCCAGGAGGGCTTTCGCGGCATTCTCGGCCCGAAAGACAAGCCGGCGCCGATCACGCTCGCGTTGATGTTGCCGCGGACGCGCAGCGTGCTGGTCGTGCGCGAAGACGCGGTCGCTCCCATGCCCATCGGCGAAGAATCGGCCGCGGCGGCGGAAGGCGTGCGGTATCGCGGCCTGGTTTTTGATTTGCCGTTGGAGCCGGCGCAGAGCGACATCATGACCGCCTTGGCGGCCACGGGCGGTCTGCCGGGGCTCGACGCCAAGAATGAAGTCGTGATTCTGCGCGGACGTTTCTCCGACGATGAAGGCAAAAACGTCTTGCGCGAGCAGTTGTTGGAAGGCGGCGACCTCCTGCAGGCCGCGTCCGGTGGCGATGCTGTGATCGAACGGATCCCGCTGCGCACCCCAGGCGGAATCTTGCCGAGCCGAGTCGATGCCCGTCTCCGAGCCGGCGACATCGTGCTCATCGAGACGCGCAAGGGGGACGTCTTCTTCGTCGGCGGCGTCTTCAAGTCGGGCGAGTTTCCCCTGCCGCGCGACAAGCCGCTCGACGTGATGCAGGCGGTCGCGATTGCAGGCGGCACCCAAAGCGGTCTCGACTACGGCGCCGGCGGTCGGGGCGGCATTGCGAGTATGGGCGACGCAACGAGCCTCGTGCCCCCCACCTGGCTCATCCTGGTGCGCGAGATCGATGGCAAAGCCGTGCGGATCAAGATCGATTTGCAGCGCGCCACCTGGGACTCGAGTCAGCGGATCATCGTACAAGCTGGCGATTATTTGCACCTGGCCTATTCGCCGAGCGAACTTGCCGCGAACGTTTCGCTCAAGAATTTCGGGACCCGCATTGGGGCTCGGCTGATCAAGCACCTTTCCCCTACCGGCCCAACGACCCTATAAACGGCGTAGGGCAACCTGCTGCGCCCTATTCGGGGATCGCCGTGCTTCGCTTCTTGGCTCGCTCGCTGCTCTTCTTGGTGGCTCTCGCAGGGGTGACCTTGGCAACGATTCGCTCCGGCTCGAGCTTGTCTGCGGCCTTGTTTTTCGGCGCCGCGCTCGGCGCGGTATTCTTTGCCCTGATCGTGGCGATCTTTGGCAACGGGCGTCGGCGAACGTTCGCCCGCGGTTTCTCCGTGGCTGCGTGCTTGTATCTGCTGGTCGCCTACGCCACGCCCCACTCCGTGCGCTGGGAGGAGCCGATGGCGGTCTCTCGCGCGGCGCTGTGGCTGTTCGTGCAGTTGCAGCGCACACGAGAGACAGAACTGCACCTGATCCTAGCCACGCTGGAGGTCGCCGTGGCGCTCGCTGGGGGCTGGCTGGGCGGCCACGTAGCCCTGCTCATTGCGGGGCGGCGGCCTGGCGATTCTGGGGGCCAGATCTCTGACGTTCGGCCCTAGCTCTGTTCCGCAGGCTGCCGCGCATTCGCCGCGCGGCGCCAGCACGGCGAGGAGCCATCGGTTGCCCGGCCGTGGCTACATCGCAGCCGTGCTCAATTCGGCTGTAGCGGGTCCTGCCAAAACCGGGCAGAATTGAACGCAGTTGTAAGTTTGTACAGTGTGCCTGTACACTGCTAGCGACGGCCTCGAAACCCCCGTTTCGTGCGCAAGTCTCGCTGGAATCGCTGCTTCTGGAACCGCCTCGAGATTCTCGCGCGCGATTGGCGCGCGGCGTGCATTAAGAGGCTTTCACTTCTCAACCATCTTTTCGAGAACTCTCTTCAACGGGAACAAAGGAGTGTGCCATGTTGGTCCTCACGCGGAAGACGCAGCAGCAGATCAAGGTCGGCGACGACATCGTGATCACCATCCTCAAGGTCCGCGGCAAGCAGGTGCAAGTAGGCATCGAGGCGCCCCGGAACGTGCGGGTGCTGCGAGGTGAGGTGCCGGCCGACGAGCCGCGCCGCGAAATGCCGGCTAACGAGCCGCCGCGGGAAATGCCGGTCGAGCGCCCCGCCTTGTCGCGGACGCCTGGCCGCCGCTTTGGCCGCGCCCCGGCCGCGCGGGCTTGCACGCTGGCGTGAAAGGTCTGGCCCCGGTCGACGCGAACTGTCAGAGAAAACCACCGGCCCTTCGCCGAGAACGCAAATCATCGCCGCGCTCGCGGCGGCCTCGCTTGCCGAAAAGCAAGCGCTGCCGCGGCGGCCTCAGGGCCGGCGGGTGAACTCTGACGGGTGCAGTCCGGTAGCCCAGGGGGCCGGGAGGTCTGCAGAACGGCAACTTTGAGTGTGATCGCAAAGACCTCTCGGCCCCTTGCACCAGGGCGCGGAATGGAGATACTCAGGCCGAAGATGGGCGTCGCCGCTCGCTGAGCCAGGAGGCCAAGTCTCCTGGCCGGTGGGCGGTTCGCTCCTCTCCTGACCAACTCTGCCCGCTGCTCGTAGGAAGGATGGCTGTTCGATGTCGCGTGCCGGCGCCGTTACGTTCAAAGGCAACCCGCTCACTCTGGCCGGCGAGGCCGTGAAGGTGGGGCAGCAGGCCCCGAACTTCACGCTGCACAGCTACGAAGGGGGGGGCATGAAGACGATCACGCCGGCCGACCTGCGCGGCAAGCCCGCCTTCATCAGCGTGGTCCCCTCGCTCGACACGCCGGTCTGCCAGGTGCAGACCAAGAAGTTCAACCAAGAGTTGTCGACCTTGGGGGACAAGGTCACCGCGCTCACCGTGAGCCTCGACCTGCCGTTCGCCATGAACCGCTTTTGCGGCGCCGAGTCGATCAGCAACCTTCGCTGCGGCAGCGACTATCAGGACCGCAGCTTCGGCAACAATTGGGGCATGCTGATCGAGGAACTGAAGATCCTGGCCCGTGGCGTCTTCGTGCTCGACGCCGCCGGCAAGGTGGTGTACGCCGAGCAGGTGAAGGAAGTGGCGAACGAGCCCAACTACGAGGCGGCGCTCGCGGCGCTTAAGTCGCTGATCAAGTAAAAGCCCTGACGCACTCTCGCGGCTTACAAAGGTCACGCAGCGAGGCCAGGGAATCGGCTCAGGCTTTCGCGTCGTCTGATCGGCACGAGCTTGGTCGCGCTGACCAACTTCGTCTACGACAGGCTCTAACGAGCATCGTCACCATGTCGCGATTGGAGACGATTTCAAGTTCTCTGGTAGCATTGCTGCGTCAGGCGTCTGAACGGCGGCAACGAGCTGCTTGCTTAGTAGCCTGCGAATTCGCCGTCGAACGTTCGGGCTTAGGGTCACCGGTTGTCGAACACGCTCTACAGCACTTGCGACAGTCGAAGGCTGTTGCAACGCAAGTGAAGCAGGAACTGAAGGCCCTCACGCAACGTCTCGACGACGAATACTTCGATTTGCAGGAAGCAGCTGAAAACGAAACGGCGAGTGACGATGAGTGGAAGCGAGCATTTTCACGAGCGAGGGCAGCGTCGGCTTTGGCATTCGCCGCTGGTGAAGACGCGTTTGAGTCGGCAAGCGAAGCCATATATGAAGCCACCGTCACGGTTGATGACAGCAGTGAATTGGTAGCTCTCGTCGAAAAAGCGTTGGCTTGAACGTTGCCGGCGGCGTTGCCTTGAAGGGCTTGGCCTCGCTGCCGCGATGCCCCACCTTGCTTTCTGCTTCGAACCCGCGAATCCTAGCCAGCCGATGGCGGTGGTCACACGCATACTCCTCCTCCGCCGCCTTGCGTTGCGGGGCCTGAACAGCCACGATGACTCTCGTTACGACGAGAATCACCGTGGCTCTCTTCGTTGAACGAGTGGGGGATCGACTTCATGCGCTGCCTAAGATCGCTGATCGCGTTGTGCTGCCTCGTCTGGGCCGGGCCGCTGAGGGCCGCTGAAGAGCCGCGGGTCGAAGCGACGACCGACCTTGTCGGCCGCTGGCGCGACGACGCGATCGTCACCCCCGTCAACCAGCGCCTCACCCCCTTCGGCCGCCTGCTCGAGTTGCCGAAGATGCGCCCTCAGGCGCTTGCGCTATCGCCCGATGGCCGCCTGCTCGCCGTCTCAGGCAAATCAAGCGAGCTCGTGATCGTCGATCCGGCCAGCGGCCAGATCAAGCAGCGGGTGCAACTCCCGGCTGACGATCAACGAACTCCGCTGCCAGCCGCTCCTTCCGCCAACATCCTGCGCCCGGACAAAGAAGGCCAGGTCAGCTACACCGGGTTGATCTTCTCGCCCGACGGCCGGCGGATCTATCTGAGCAACGTGAACGGTTCGATCAAAGTCTTCGGCGTCGACGCCCAAGGCCAGGTCAGCCCGTCGCACACGATTCCGCTGCCCCAGGCGAATGCCCCGCGCCGCAAGGAAGAGATCCCCAGCGGCCTGGCGCTCTCGGGCGACGGGAGCAAGCTCTACGTGTGCGGGAATCTCTCGAATCGGCTGCTCGAGCTCGACACGCAAACCGGCAAGGCGCTGCGGACGTTTGACGTGGGCGTAGCGCCCTACGATGTGGTGCTCGCCGGCGGCAAGGCCTTCGTGAGCAACTGGGGCGGCCGCCGGCCGACGCCTGGGGTGCTGACCGGTCCGGCGGGGCGCGGCACGGAAGTCCGCGTCGATCCGGTGCGCCACATCGCCAGCGAAGGCTCGGTGTCGATCGTCGACCTCGCTACCGGCAAGATCGCGGCCGAAGTGCTCACCGGATTGCATGCCTGTGCGCTCGCGATTTCGCCCGCAGGAGACCTGGTCGCTTGCGCCAACGCGGGGAGCGACCACGTGAGCGTAATCGACGTGGCGACGAATCAGGTGCTCGACACGATCTGGACCAAGGCCAAGCCCTCAGACTTGTTTGGCGCTTCGCCCAATGCGCTGGCCTTCGACGCGACGGGCGAAACGCTGTTCGTCGCCAACGGCACGCAAAACGCCGTGGCGGTGCTGCATTTCGAACCGCGCGACAAAGGGGATTCGCGGCTCAAGGGGCTGATCCCGGTCGGCTGGTTCCCGGGAGCGCTGGTATTCGATAAGGCCCGCAACACGCTCTACGCGGCCAACATCAAGGGCTTGCCGTCGGCGCCGCGCAAGAACGACGAGGGGCAGGAGGGCTTCAACTCGCACCAGTACCAGGGCTCGCTTTCGTTCGTGCCGATTCCGAACGATGCCGAGCTGGCCAAGCTCTCCGAGTTGGCCGCCCGCAACCTCCGCAGCGGCACGATTGCCCAGGCCAAGCTGCCGCCGCGCGAAGGGCAGCCGCCGCGGGCGATCCCCGAGCGGATTGGCGAACCGAGCCTGATCGAGCACGTGGTGTATGTGATCAAGGAGAACCGCACCTACGATCAGGTATTCGGCGCTTTGGGGCGCGGCCGCGGCCGCGCCGACTTGTGCATCTTCGGCCGCGACATCACCCCCAACCAGCACAAACTGGTCAACGAATTCGTGCTGCTCGACAACACGTACTGCTCCGGCATCTTGAGCGCCGACGGCCACCAGTGGAGCACGACCGCTTTCAGCACCGACTACATGGAGAAGAGCTTCGCCGGCTTCCCCCGCAGCTACCCCGACGGCATGGGAGAGGACGAAGCCGACGCCCTGGCCTACTCGCCGGCCGGCTTCCTCTGGGACAACGCGGTGGCCGGCGGGGTTTCGATCCGGAACTACGGCGAGTTCATGATGCCGAAGGTCCGCTGGCGCGACGCTCAGCGGAAGGATTCGCCCGACTACCTTTCGTGCTTCAAGACTTGGCGCGGCGAGTCGGACGCGGTGATCTTCGAGTGCGCACCCGCGGTCGAAACACTGCGGCCGTTCTCGCCTGCGGCCTACGTCGGTTGGGAAATGGCCGTGCCCGATCAGTACCGTGCCGACTTCATTCTGCGCGAGCTCAAGGAGTTCGAGGAGCGTGGCGAGTACCCGCGGCTGGTGATCATCTGCCTGCCGAACGATCATACGAGCGGCACGAAGCCCGGCTCGCCGACGCCTGCCTCGTGCATGGCCGACAACGACCTAGCCTTCGGCCGCATCGTCGAGGGCCTCAGTCATTCGAAGTTCTGGCCCAAGATGGCCATCTTCGCCATCGAAGACGACCCGCAGGCAGGCTGGGACCATGTGAGCGGCTATCGCACGACGGCCTATTGCATCAGCCCCTACGCCAAGCGGGGCGCGATCGTGAGCACGCAGTACAACACCACGAGCCTGCTCCGCACGATGGAGCAGATCTTGGGCCTCAAGCCGATGAACCAATTCGACGCCAGCGCCACCCCGATGTTCGACTGCTTCGTCGACACGCCCGACCTGCGGCCGTTCGACGCCGTGCCCAACAAGGTGCCGCTCGATCAGATGAACCCGGCGGTGTCGCAGCTCGAGGATCCGGCGCTGCGGGAAGACGCCGAGCGCTCTCTGGCGATCAACTTTCGCGAGGTCGACAAGGCGCCCGAGGATCTGCTCAACCGCATCCTCTGGCGGGCGATGCGCGGCAGCGGCGATCCCTATCCCGAATGGGCCGTGGCGGTCGTCGAAGACGATGACGACGATTGAACGGCGGTACGCGCAACCCGCAAAGCCGTTAGCGGCAGCAGGTTCGTCGACCCTTTAGAGCAAAACGGCGCTGGCGCCGCCTCCACATGAGGGGTTTGAAACGAGCGGAGCCGATAGCCCTCAAGGATTTCCTCGCGCACGTTGGGGCAAACAGCCGTGCTCTCTGCACTTTCGACGCCAGGCACGAGCCAAGCGCTGGCCAACTATCGGCGGCAATCCCAACGGTGGGAAGAGTCGGCCGAACGGCTGACGACCGGCAAGCGGATCAACCACGCCAAGGACGATCCCTCCGGCGTCCAGGCTGTGGCGATCTTGCGGATGGAGGTGGCCAACTTCAACGGCCAGCTCAAGGGGCTCAAGGCGGGAGAGCAGCAAGCTCAGATCCAAGAGAGCGCCTACTCCGCGGCGCAGGACGTGTTGGTCGGTCTGCACGACCTGATCGGCGCTGCCGCGAACGGGCTCTCGCCCGATCAGCTCGAGATGTTGCAAAACGAGGTCGACGAAACGGTCACCGCGCTCAAGCGGCTCGATCTTTCCGGACGCGGAGGCGGAATTGCCGACGCGCTCGCCGAACTGCAGTCAGGCGGCAGCGCCAGCCTGAGCGGCGATTTTACCAAGGCCAGCGCCCTGGTCGAACGGGCTGCCCGCGACTTGTCTTCGCGGCGGGCTGCGCTGGGCGCCTATCAGCGGGCAACGGTACAGCCCATCAGCGATCTGCTGCAGGACCAGGTCATCCTCCACACCGAGGCGATCAGCCAGATCGAGGACACCGACTACGCGGCCGAGGCGCCGCGGTTCGTCGAGGCCAAGACCCTGCTCGACGCCACGCTCCTGACGATGGGCCTCCGCCAACAGCAGTGGGCCGAGAGCATTCAAGATTTGCTGCAGCAGGCGGCGGATGAGCAGCAAGCGTTGACGCCCGACGCGACGCCAACTGCTCCGACCCAGTAACCGCGTAGGTTATGCTTCCGCATAACTCCGCCCACACGGGATGCCGCCGAGCAGCGTTGCCGTCGATTGAAGCGCGGCCGGTTGGTCGCCGAGCGTTGTGCTGAAGCACAACCTACTTGCGCCATTCGGTGGCTTCGATGCGTTTCAGTTCGCCGTCGAGATCGGTCCCTTCGTAGAACGACAGCCAGCCTCGCAATCGATGCGTGGCGCGCTGGCCGTCGGCGAACGGCGGGAACTCGGGGTCGGAGTGCAGGCAAGGGCACGGCGCGTTGCCCCAGGCGTGGCCGCAATGCTCCCAGGCCGTGATGATCCAGCGGTCCCCCGCCTCGTTGCGGCAGGCGACGTAGGGCGAGCGAAACACCTTGTTGTCGTTCGTCTGCGCGGCGAAGCCGGTCAGGTGGCCGAGCATCACGCAGTTCTGCACGCGCAGGCCTGACAGCGGCTGCCCCGAGCCGTTGGTGAGCCACAGTTCCATCCGTACGGCGCTCTGCTCCGGAATGACCTTGGCGCCGAACGCCACGCCGTTGGGCAAGGTGCGCTCGATTTCGAAGGCGCCCCCTTCGCCCGCCTTCCACTCGAGCCGCTCGAGCTCGATGCCTTGCTTGGACCAGAGCGTCGGCACGTGCGTGTGCGCCAAGTAGAGCAGTTCCGGCTGGCCGCCGACGCCGTCATGCCAAATCGCTTCCGGCACGTCGACCACGGCATAGCCGCCCCCCTCCCAGGGCGCGAAGACGCTGAACTTCGTCTCGCGCTGCGGCCGCACGGCGCCATCGAGAAAGCCGAGCCGCGGATGCCGGCCGCCGGGGTACGGGAGCACTCGCAACGGATCGCCCGGTTTGCGCGCCCTCGGGGCAGGCTGGCCGAGGCCGAACTTCTTGGCAGCCGCCGCGATCTCCTCGGCCGAAAGCCCGGTGGCGGCCGCCGCTTCGTCGGCGGTAAAGCGATGGTCGACGAGCATGTTCTCGAGCCAACGGCGGAGGTCGGCGTCGGAGGCGGGGCGACGGGCGTTCGATGGTTCGGCCGGCGGCGATTCGGCTCGTGAATAATCGCCCGCAAGCGCAACGACGAAACACGCAAGAAAGACGACAAGTCGTGGCATGGATGTACCTGTCTGAGGCCGCCTTTCCTGACCGGCTTCCGTGCGTCCCCTCACGGATACTGCAGCAAGCTAATCGTCTCGAACGGCGCCACCCTTGCCCGGCCGTTCAGCCCCAACAGCTCGATCACGAACGCGCAGGCGACGACCACGCCGCCGGCTTGTTCGATCAAATGGCAGCAGGCCTCGACGGTGCCGCCGGTGGCCAGGAGGTCGTCGACCACCAGCACCCGCTGGCCGCGGGTCAGGCCGTCGATGTGCATCTCGAGCGTATCGGCCCCGTACTCGAGCTCGTAGTGGAACGAATGCGTGTCGAACGGCAGCTTGCCCGGCTTGCGGACCGGCACGAAGCCCACGTTCAGCTCGAGCGCCAGGGGGGCGGCGAAGATGAACCCGCGGGCCTCGGCCGCCACCACGGCCTCGATGTTGCGGTCGCGGACCTGATCGGCCAGTTGGCCCACCACGTCGCGAAAGGCGTCGGGCTCGGCGAGCAGCGGCGTGATGTCGCGAAACAGGATGCCTGGCTTGGGGAAGTCAGGCACGTCGCGAATGAACTGCTTGAGATCGAGCGGAGCGGCGGAAGCCATGCGTTCCTCAGGCGGCGGACAACGGGGCCGAACGCCGCGAGCGCGCGGGCGTCTGCTGGGAGTATAGGAGCGCGGGGCGCGGGCCGCTAGCAGACAGCGCGACGGCGGCAAGCAGGTGACCGACCCTCACCCTGCCCTCTCCCAGAGGGAGAGGGTTCCGAAACGCCACCTATGGGGCTTTGGTGACGCGGAGCGCCACGTCGGGGTTGAACGCCGGGGCTGCCAGCTTCTTCGTTCCGCCGTCGTGGCGGAACGTCTCCTCGGCCAACGTCTGGCCGCTGGCGGGCGAGATCCACTCCGCCTTGTACGTTCCCGCCGGCAGTTCGAGCGTCAGCGACGGCAGCTTTTCCGGCTTAGGGTCCGAGTCCTTCCGTTCGAGCGGACGCACATAGACCGCGTAGGCCTTGCCGGGCTCACTCAGGCAGCGGGCCGACAGCCCCTTGGGAAGCGGGCCCTCGAGCGCCGCGGAGTCGGGCTTGAGTTTCACCAGGTCGAAGCCGTGGATGAAGTCGATCAGCGTGCGAAGCTGCTTTCTCAGCGCCGCGCTGCCGCCGCCGGGCTGCGATTGGGGGTACTCGAACGTGCCGTCCTCGTGCCCCACGACGAACGAGTAGTCGAGATTGTTGTAGAGTCCGCCGCCGGCCAGGATGAAGTCCCAGCCTTCCATACGGTAGACGTCGTCGCTCGTGCCGTCGAAGCCGGTCTCGTTGTCGCCGATCACCTTGTCCAGGGCATAGTTCTCAGCCACGGCGTCGGGCGGCGCGGCGTAGTGGAAGTTGAATACCGAGATTTCGGGGTGCGGCTTCTCCACCTTGGCCGAGTTGTTGGCCACGTTCTGGGAGATGAGGTGTGGGTGCGGCAGCGAATGCTCGGCCTCGGCGATGACATCGGCAATGCGGTGCTGCCAATCGAGCGTCACGCCGCCGAAGTACGGCTCGTTGCAGATCTCGTAGTACACGTTGTCGAAGGGGGCCAACTCCGCCACGATCTTCTTGACCAGCTCCTCCTGCACGGCCAGCAGGCCGTGGTTCTTGTCGAGCGTGTACACGTGCGTGCGGTCCGACGGCCCCACTTCCTGCACGTTGTTCGCCGGGTTCATGGGGCTCAGCTTCCACTGCATTTCTTCGTACATCGGGCAGAAGAGATTCATCTCGACCACCACGCCCATTTTGCTGGCGTGGGCCACGAAGTCTTTGAGCCGGGCGAAGTAGGCCTCGTCCCAGCGCTCGAGGTCGAACTTGGCGCCGCCGCCGGGATAGCCAGGCTCCTCGCTACGGGCCCAGGGGGCGATGAACCGCCCCTCGGCCGGCGCGAGCGTGTTTTGGGCAATGTTGAACGCCCCCTGCGGCTCGACGTAGGCCCCGCTAAACGTCCGCGTCAGGTTCAGCTTGTCGGCGGCCAGCGCGTCGAGGTACTTGCGGTAGTCGAAGTCCTCGTTGAGCACCGCCCCGTAGTGCTCTCCCGAGGTGATCAGCACTGTCGGCCGACCGCGGAAGAGAAAGTAGTGCGGGTTGTCGGGGTGCAGCGCCAGCGGCGGATGCGGCTCGTCGGCGGCGGCCGCCCAAGGCGCGAGCAACAAGAGGGCCAGGGGGGCAAGCAGGAAACGCAGCATGGCAGGGGCCTGGGCCGTGGAAAGGGTCTGTCCGGTTCCGCCCAGAATAGGCGGCCGGCAGGCCAGGCTCAAGCGGGCGAGCGATCTCCCGCGGGGGGCGGCTGCGACGCCTCGCGCAGCCAGGCCGGGAGCCGCCGCACCTGCCCCGAGCGGTCGACGCAGGCCACGGTGCTGTGCCCCTCGGCCACGAGTTGGCCGTCTTTGAAAACCTCGTAGCGGTGGTCGATCCGCACGCCGCGGACGCGCGTGGCGGTGGTCCGCAAGGTCAGCACGTCGTCGAAACTGGCCGCCTGGTGGTACTGACAGCCGATCTCCGCGACGACCAGAAACAGCCCGGCGGCCTCGAACTCGCGGTAGTCGTGCCCCAGGGCCCGCATTAGTTCGACGCGCCCCTGCTCGAAGTAGGTGAAGAAGTTCGCATGGTGGAGGCGGCCCTGGCCGTCGGTCTCCTGGTAACGAACGCGAATCTGGATTTCGTGCTGGGCGGACAAGGTGCGACGCCTGCGGGAGGAATTGGCCCGCGCCATACTAACCCGCAGCGCGGCTAAGCGAAAACCCAGCGCCTCGCGGCGTGCCGCGCGAAGTCGTCCGGCGGCGCGCGGCAAACCCTGCCGACGATCCGCCGCGCGCCAGTTGTGCGGCGGGTGCGGCCGAGCGCCGAGCGGCTTCTGCGCCCCAGCTTGCCACGGGACTCTGACGCCTGTGCCGAGCGCCGCGCACGTATCGCTTGGAGCGCGCGGGGCTGGAAAAATTCTCGGTTCCTGCCGCGAAAACGCAGGGGACTGCGGGGGGCCGCCGACGATTCTGGTAGTGGTCTGGAATGGATTCTGTTTCGCGGGAATGGATTTCCGATTGGCGAGCCTCGGCTCGCCCTTTGCGCGACCCCACGAGCGACGCTCTCTGGCAAACCTGGCATCCGGATGATGCCAGGGAGAGCGGCCGCTTCCTTCCCAGACACGGAGTCCGATCTATGAAGTGTCGCGTCACGCTGGCCAGCCTGCTGCTGTTGGCCGGACCTTGGACCGCGAGCGCCCAGGAGAATCCTCCTTCGCTGCTGCCCATGCCGGGGGCGCCCGCCGCCGAGCCCACCTATCCGCACACGAGCCCGGCGCCCACGCCAGACGCCCCGGCCGCGGATGCCCCGGGCGCTCCCGCGTCCGACATCGCCCCCGAAGTCAACACCGGCGCCGACCAGCTGCCGGCCGAAAACAAGCCCCTGGCCGATCAACTCGGCGACTGCCTGAACCCAGCCGCCGATTGCTGCACCGACCTGAGCTGCTGCGATTCGGCTCCGGTGTGGTTTGCTTCGGTCTCCGGCCTCGTCATGGGCCGCGACCGGCCCAACAAGCTGTGGACGACGTACGAAACGGGCAACAACCCCAACCAGTTGATGTACACGCCGAACGCCAACTGGACCGGCGGCGGCGAAGTGCGACTCGGCCGCTGCTTCGGCTGCTACCACGGCATCGAAGCCGTGTACTGGGGCCTCGGCACGATGTCGGGCGAGTCGGCCTACGCCGGCACGCAGGTGCCCAGCGGCTCGGTGAGCACGCCGCTCAACGTGAGCGATCCGGCCGTCTTGCTCGGCGGCAACACTCTCAACCAGTTCTTCGACAACGCCGAGGAGCACCGCATCCGCCGCTGGGATCAGTGGCAGAACGTGGAACTCAATTTCCTCAACGGACCGCTCATGACCGGGCCCTATGGCCGCTTCCAGTTCACCTACCTGATGGGCGTGCGGTTCCTGCGGTTCCAAGACGGCCTGATCTTCGGCTCGGTGCAAGACGGCTTCCAGTTCGGCGCCAACGGCGGGGCCAACGAGGCCTACATCCAATCGAGCGTGACCAACAACTTGGTGGGCTTCCAGTTGGGCGGCCGCGCCGACTACTTCATCACGCCGCGGTTCAGCGTGTTCGCGGCGCCGAAGGTGGGCATCTACGGCAACGACATGAACGTGCAGGGTCGCATTTACACGGGCGACGGCCTGGTGGGGATGGACGTGACCGGCAGCAAGGTCGGCTTCTCGATGATGGGCCAACTCGATGTCGGCATGAACTACCAGTTCTCCCCTCGGTGGAGCGTGTTCGGCGGCTACCGCGCCATCGCGATCTCGCGAGTGGCCCTGGCCGACAACCAGATTCCGTTCTACGTCGGCGCCGCCGACGAGTGGACTGACGTGAACGCCAATGGAGACGTGATCCTGCACGGCGGCTTCGCCGGCCTGCAGTACCGCTTCTAAAGCACAAGAAGCTGGCAACAAATCCGATCCGTGACTCGGCCGGCGCTTCCTACGGGGAGCGACCGGCCGAGTTTTTTTGTTGGCGAACAGCGCCCTCGAAAGCTCAACAACGAAAGCACGCCTCCGCGCCCTTCGCCCATGCTCCACTCCGGCCTTTCCCACGGGCAGAGGGAGGAACGCTAGCCGACGACGCGGTCTTCGGGCTGCGCGGTGCTGCGGAGGTAGGCGGCCAGGCGGAACTGCGTGTCGAGCAGTTCCTGCCACTGCCGGGCTTCGAGCGTCACGCGGTCGCCATCGGGCTTGCTGCGGACCGAAGCGATCAGTTCGCGCAACCGGCCGTGGACGTAGCCCAACAGCTCTGAGAGTTGGGCCGCCTGGCCGGGGCTGAGCCCCTCCGGCAGCTCGGGGGGCATGCGGCTGGCGAGCGAGCGCTGGGCCGGAACGTCGGCCCATTGCGAACCGGCGTCGGCGCCGCTGCGGGCCTTCGTGCCGTGCGACATTTGCTCAGGCGGCACGGTTCCCGAACCCGAGTTGTCGGCGGTTTTGAGAGCCGCCATCCGTTCGGCGATTTGCTCCGGCGTGCCGAACAAGAGGACCGAGCGCCCCACGCTCACCAGGTCGCCGAAGCGCAGAATCCGCAGTTGGGTGTCTTCGCCGTTGACCTTGGTGCCGTTGGTGCTTTCCAGGTCGGTGAGGATCAGCTTGCTTTGATCCTCTTGGATCTTCAGATGGAAGCGGCTCACCCGCTCGTCGTTGAGCTGGATGGTGTTGCCTTCTTCGCGGCCGATGGTGACCGGAGTGGTCATGTCGGCATAGACTCGGCCGCGATCGGCCCCGTCGAGCACACGCAACGTGACACGCGCCATGGCGAGCTGCTTGGGAGGGTGCGTTCTTGCAGGGGGCCCGCCCGCACGGGGAAGCGCGGGCGGCGCGAGCCAGCCCCGGGGAGGGAGCCGCCGCCGGCAACCGTCAGTGGTCAGCCAGCCACTACTCGCTAACTCTTTGTAGTCTACCAGCGCTGTCGAACAAAAGCGCGAAATTGGGCGATTCGCCGAAAAAGGAGGGGGCGCGGGCGCGGTCCCGTCGGCAAACAGTTCCCCCTCGCCCAGGCCGCCTGTGTCGGAGGTTGGCCGCCGAGCGGCAGCCGGCCTTTGATCTACCCCACCACCCCTGGCCGCCCTATGATCTGAAGGGGGATCAGCAAGCGGCGTCAGCCCGCCGAAGCCTGGGCCTCATGGTTACTTAGGTCTATCCCGTGGATGGGGCAGCGGCGCGTTCGTCAGCGCCCGAGTCGCTCATGCAAATCTTGCTTGCCGGTCCCCGCGGTTTCTGCGCCGGGGTCAACATGGCCATCGAGAGCCTGGAGCTGGCTCTCGAACTGTTCGGGGCCCCGGTCTACGTTTACCACGAGATCGTCCACAACAAATACGTGGTCGAGCGGTTCCGCGAGCAAGGGGCCGTGTTCGTCGACCGGTTGGAAGACGTGCCCCCCGGCTCGCACCTGCTCTACTCGGCCCACGGCGTATCTCCGGAAATCCGCGCCATTTCTGCTGGCCGCAACCTCCACGCGATCGACGCCACCTGTCCGCTGGTCACCAAGGTTCATCTCGAGGCGATCCGCTTCGCCAACCAGGGCTACACGATCTGCCTCATCGGCCACGAGGGGCACGACGAAGTGATCGGCACCATGGGCGAAGCGCCGCAGGCCATCGTGCTCGTCGAGTCGGCCGAAGACGTGGCGAGCCTCGAAGTGGCCGACCCCAACCGCCTGGCTTACCTCACCCAGACGACCCTGTCGGTCGACGACGCCAACCGCATCATCGACGCCCTCAAGGCTCGGTTCCCCGCCATCGTCGGCCCCCCCAAGGAAGACATCTGCTACGCCACGCAAAACCGCCAAGAGGCGGTGCGGGTGCTCGCCCAAGACGCCGACGTGGTGCTCGTGCTCGGCAGCCAGAACAGTTCGAACAGCCAGCGGCTGGCCGAAATCGGCCGCGAGATCGGCAAGCAGGCCTACCTGATCGACGGGGCGGCCGACATTCGTCCCGAGTGGTTCTGCGGCGACGAAACGGTGCTCGTCACCGCGGGGGCAAGCGCGCCGGAGATCGTCGTCGAAGACTGCGTGGCGTTCTTGCGCAAGCGCTTCGGCGCCACGGTCTCGAGCCGCGCGATCCGCGAAGAGGAAGTTCACTTCCCGCTCCCCCGCGAACTCCGCCGCGTGGTGAAGCAGCGCACCGCGGCGGGGCAGTAACCGTCATGGTGGGGTCGCCACATGTGTAGGTTGCCGTCAAGCGAAGCGCAGACGCACCATTGCGACAAATCAAGGAAGGTGCGTCTGCGCTTCGCTTGACGGCGCCCTACGAAGTGCATTCCCTCGCTGAGCAAAATCGTTGGCCGCGGTCCTTAGCCGCTGACACCTTCGACCAGCAGCACCGTGAGCGAGCGCGGACCATGCGCGCCGATCACCAGCGATTGCTCGATGTCGGCCGTCTTCGAAGGACCCGAGATGAACACGCCGTAGCTCGGGCCCTCGAAGCGGAGCCGCTCGTAGGCCTCGTGCATGTTGTGGACGATCGCCCTCCGGGGGACGACGGCCACGACAAATTGGGCGAGAAAGACGAGCCCCTGATGCCCCAAGTTGGAGCGGGGCGCCCACACCGCCCCGTTCTCGGCCACGGCGAACTCGCCGGCCACCACTGCCACGTCGACGTCGGCCAGCGAATGCGGATCGGCGTCGGCGCCTGGGCCGCTGCCTGGCAACTCGAGCCCCGGCACGCGGCAGACCACGCGCTTCGCAGCGTCGAACACCGACAGGCTCAGCACCACTTCGCGCAGCTTCGCCGAGTCGGCCACGATGGCGGCCTGCCCGCCGACGCTCGCCAACACTTCGATGAACTGGGCTTCGGGATTCGAGTAGCGAATCCAATTGCCGGCCGTCCCCGGATGGGGTTCGGCCGGGGGGAGATGGCTGCGGATGCGGGCCAGAATGTCTTGCTTCGAACTCACGACTTCCGCCCCCGAAACGCGTCGCGAAAGCTCTGCGGCGGCACAGGCGGGAGGTCGCGCTGCTTTCCCCAACCGTTCCACCGGTTGTAGACCAAGGCCCGCGGCGTCCAGCGGAGCAGGAACCGTCCCACGCGGCCTGCCAAGGCATACACGCGAGGCCGCTGCATGACCCACGAAGCGACCTTCATGCCGACCAGCTTGGACCAAGAGAGATACCCGGCCGCGGCAATGTCGCGCCGCCAGGTGAGCAACTGCTGGTGCAGATCGATCTTGACCGGGCAGACATCCGTGCAAGACGCACAGAGGCTGCACGCATAGGGGAGCGCCGCGTACTTCTTGGGGTCAGTCACGGGGTTGAGAATCGAGCCGATCGGCCCCGGCACCGTGGCTCCATAGCTATGTCCGCCGCTGCGGCGATATACGGGGCACGTGTTCATGCACGCCCCGCAGCGAATGCAGCGCAGCGAACGGCGAAACTCTTCGCGGGCCAGAATGTCGCTGCGCCCGTTGTCGACGAGCACGATGTGCAGCTCGCCGCCAGGCGCCGGGCCGTGAAAGTGCGAGCTGTAAGCGGTGATCGGCTGCCCTGTGGCCGAACGCCCCAAGAGCCGCAGGAACACGGCCAGATCGGCCGCCTGCGGGATCAGCTTTTCGATGCCCATGCAGGCGATGTGCAGCTTGGGGAGCGCCACGCCCAGGTCGGCGTTGCCTTCGTTCGTGCAGACGACGAGGCCGCCGGTTTCCGCGATGGCGAAGTTGACGCCGGTAATGCCGGCGTCGGCCTCGAGAAAAACGCGCCGCAGCCGCTCGCGGGCAGCGCCGGCCAAGTAAGGCGGATCGGTGGCGCCGGCCAGCGTGCCGAGCTTTTCGTGGAACAGCGCGCTGACTTCTTCCTTCTTGATATGGATGGCCGGCAGCACGATGTGGCTCGGCGGCTCGCCGCGCAACTGCACGATCCACTCGCCGAGATCGGTGTCGACCACTTCGATGCCGTGCCGCTCGAGGAACGGATTGAGGTGGCACTCTTCGGTGAGCATCGACTTGCTCTTGGCCACCTTCTTCGCGCCGTGCCGCTCGAGAAGATCGAGGACGATCTGGTTGTGTTCGGCGGCATTCGCGGCCCAGTGGACGATCGCGCCGCGGCGGGTCGCCTCGCGCTCGAACTGCTCCAGGTAATCAGCCAGGTGCGAGATCGTGTGCGACTTGATCGCGGCCGCCCGTTCGCGCAAGTCTTCCCACTCAGGCAGCGCATGGGCCATCCGGTCACGTTTGACGCGGACGAACCATAATGCCTGATCGTGCCAGTGGGCGCGGCGATCGTCGCCGGTGAAGAGGGAGGCGGCGCGGGAATGGTCGACGGCGGCGGGAGACGTCATGGGACCGGATGGCGGCGGGCTTAGGCAGGCAGGGGGCGTCCGGCGAGGATCTCGGCTAGGTGCATCACGCGCAGCGGTTTCTTCTGCCGGAGGATTAGACCCTGGAGATGCATCAAGCACGACATGTCGTTGGCCGTGAGCACCGTGGCCCCCGCCTGCTCGTGGTCGTGCAGCCGGTCGAGCCCCATCATGCAAGAGACCGCTTCTTCGTTCACGGCGAACGTGCCGCCGAAACCGCAGCACTCGTCGGGCCGCTGCAGTTCGACCAGCTCGAGCCCCTCGATCGTTTCGAGGAGCTGCCGGGCCTTGCTGAACTGCGGCCCCACGGTTTCCGAAGAACGCCCTAGCCGCAGTTCGCGCAGACCATGGCAACTTTGGTGCAGACCTACGCGGTACGGAAACCGCCCGCCGATGGGGCCGACGTCGAGTACGTCGACGAGGAACTCGGTCAGCTCGAAGACCTTGGGGCGCAAGGCATCGTAGGCCGCGTGGTCGTCTGCGAAGTAGTCGTGGTAGTGCTGCCGGACCATCGCCGTGCAGCTGCCCGAAGGGCAAACCACGTAGTCGTAGGGGGCGAAGATTTCGACGAACCGCCGCGCGAGCGGCCGCGCGTCGTCGACGCACCCCGTGTTGGCCATCGGCTGGCCGCAGCAGGTTTGCTCTTGGGGAAACGCGACCCGGCAGCCAAACCGCTCGAGCACCTCCACGGTCGCCAGCCCCACGTCAGGGTAGAACTGGTCGATGTAGCAGGGGATGAACAGTCCGACGGTGCAACTCATAAGCCACTATCGTACCTGCGCTTTCGTCGACCGAGAAGCGGTCTTTGGGCGCAGGGATTGGGGCTCTGAGTGCGCGACGGAGAGCAAGGGAGCGGCGCGGCGCGCCCGTTCGCGGCCTTAGGTCTCGGTCGAATGGAACTTGTGGCAGCCCCGTTCGCGCACGCCATCGATCGATTCATCGAGTTGGCTGTCGGAGCAGCTCAGGGCGCTGCCGCTCTTGTGTTGGCAGAACGGGCAGGCATGGATGTCGCCGTCGGTGTCGACGTAGAGGAACCGCTTGCCGGCGCCGCCGCAGCCGAGCCGGCGCTGCTGGTAGCCCGAGTACATCACGAGCGGCCAATCGAGATAGTCGCTGGTGAAGTTCAGCTTCTCGTAGAACTTCTCGAGCACCGCCACGTGCTCGGGCTCGAGGTCCACGGTCTTGCCGGAGTAATGCCCCACCGAGCGGGGCTCGACGAACTGGATGAAGGAGACGCCCAGTTGCTTGCCCAGCCGGGCGTAGGACATCAGGTTCTCTGCGGAGATGAACTCCTTGGTCGGGCAGAGCGACAGGTTGACCGCCAAGCCCACCTGGTGCGCGATCTGGGCCGCCTGCATCGCGGCGTCCCAGGCCTTGGGCGATCCGCGGAAGGCGTTGTGCGCTTGCGGATCGAAGTGATCGAGGCTGATCGACAGGCCGGTGAGCCCCGCCGCCTTGAGCTGCTGCGCGTTCTCGAGCGTAACGTGGAAACCCGAGGTGAGGATCCAGAAGTCGGTGCCGGGGCGGGCTGCTTGGAGCACCTCGAGAAGTTCCTTCCAGCGGAGCATGGGCTCACCGCCGCTGAGCAGGACGCGGGTGACGCCGCGGGCCTGGAACTTGGCGACCATGAAGTTGATGTCCTCGAGCGACAGCTTCTCGGCCTTGTTGAGCGCCTCCCACTCGAAGCAGTGTTCGCACGACAGAGGGCACTTCTTGGTGATCGCCAGCAGCACCATGTCGAGCGTCGGCTCATGGCCCGGCGCCACGCGTTGCAGCGAACTGAGCATCCGCGCGTTGTAGGCGGCCGAGGGCCAGCCGGGGACGTTGTAGCCGCGGTAGTAGCGGCCGCCGACGCGGGCCAGCTTGGTGAGCGAGAAGCCGTCGTAGAACTTCGCCCGAATTTCGCGAAGCTGCCGCCGGGCCTCCCAGGCCTTGCGCGGGCTGCCGTAGTGCTTGAGTAGAACGCCGGCCTCGGATAGGGAAATTAGGGCCTGCAGGAACCGCCGCTTGAGCGGCGAGGCCACCACCGTCGGCGGCAGGGTGGGCGCCGCCAGCGGCTGGGTGGCCGGAGCGGCGGGCGCCGAGTGAGCGTCGAGAACGGTGAGCGGCTCCGAGGTTACGGTGGCCATGCGCATGCGACCTTTCGCAAAAGACCGGGATCTAGAACTGCTTGCAGCAAACCAATGAACCACGCTTGGCGTCCGCCAAGCACTTCGGTTCCAACCCGCCTGCAAACTCTCGATCGTGCCTTGGGTGAGGGCCGGTCCAACGGCGTCGTCGGCACAAGTGCAGCGGCCAGGAAACGCTGCCGTTCCGCAAAACTCCGTTTTGAGAATCGCCGCCGCCTAGGGGTTAGGCCCCAGGGGCAACTCCGTTGGGGCTGAGTTTAGCGTGAGGCCGGCGGCCTTGCAATGATTTTCGCGTGAATACTCGGCGAGAAATTACCACGCGAAACCGCCGGTCGCGATCCTGACGGATCGGCCAGCGACGCGGGCGGGTTCGGAAAATACCCCAAGGCTCCGCGGACCGACTGCTCGTCCGTCGCCAGCTGCTGGACGAGTCGCTCGTTGTAATAGGAATCGGGCGTGCGCCGGCAGGTCACCTGGAACGAACCTGGCACAGCGATTGCGAACTCCTGCTCGAGTCGCGGGCGCTTGCGGGCCTTTGCCATGAAGGCTAGGAACTGTCATGGGGTCCCAAAGGGGCGAGCCTTGTGAAACCTTGCTCTTGGGCGTCGACGGCTTATTCCTTCTCCCGCGGCTCGAGCTCGAGCGCCGCCGAGTTGATGCAGTACCGCAAGCCGGTCGGCTTGGGCCCGTCGTCGAACACGTGCCCCAGGTGGGCCTGGCAGCGGCTGCAATGGACCTCGGTCCGGCGCATGAAGTGGCTGTTGTCGTCTTCGGTGGCCACCCCCTCGCCGGCCGGGGCATAGAAGCTGGGCCAGCCGGTGCCGGAATCGAACTTGGTCTTCGAATCGAACAGTTCCTGGCCACAACAGACGCAGCGGTACATGCCAGGGGTCTTGCTGTTCCAGTGTTCGCCGGTGAAGGGACGCTCGGTCCCCTTTTGCTGCGTGATGCGGTACTGCTCAGGCGTAAGCCGCGAACGCCACTCGGCGTCGCTGCAGGCCAGGGGATTGGGGTCGCTCATGGCAATCTTGTCTCCGGGTACGATTTGCAGAGGCCGCGCGCCCGCCAACACCACGCCCGTGAGCCCCGCCATACACAATAGGGCCACAAGGACCGCCGGCGCACGCGAGCGCGGTCCGAGCTTCGCCGGGTCAGGAGCGCGAGAAGATGGGAGCATCACAGAGTTTCCTCGCACGCAATCCTGGGGCGGCGGCTCTCCTTAGAGTGCCGCCGCCGGTGCTTGGTTACGCAGTCCTTGCAAACCCCTGTCCGAACTACCGGTTGAACAGAAAAGCAGGGCTGTTGAGCAGCGCCCACACCAGGTCTTGGGCCCCGGTGAGCCGTTCGTTTTCGGCCTGCGAGGCGCTCAGGGCGGCGGCCGCCCGTCGGCGGGCCAACTCGGCGTCGAGCGATTCGAAGTGCGCCTTGATCACGGCCGCCTGCTCCGGCGAGCGGGCCGCCGGTTCGACCGCCAGCGCGGCCAGCACTGGCGCCGGAGCGTCGAGCGCGCCGCCGACCGACGCATCGGTCGTCGCCGAGAGCCGGAAGCGGCCCAGGCTGTGTAGGCCGTCGTCGTAACGCTGGCGAAGTGTGAACACGAGCCGCGACGGACCGGCAAGGCCGACCGGACGCCGCAGCCGCACCACCAGCGTGTGTGACTTGCCGGTCTCAGGCACGAGAGCCCAGCCCGATTGCTCCTGTCCGTCGATCGCGTTCTCGGCCGGATAGCCGCCCTGGCCGAAATCGGCTTGCGCCCCGGAGAACTGCACCTGCGTCGAGTCGCTGGGATCGCCAGCAGGTCCTGCGTTCAGTTCGAACTCGCTGACGACCAGGTTGCCGTTGGGCGCGCGGCCGGGGCCGCGGCCCGGCAAGCGATCGTCGGCCAGGGCTTCGAGCCGCACGGCCGTAATGCCGGTCAGGTCGGTGTTGGCGACGATCGTGTAGGCGTCTTTGCCTTGAGGCCCGGTCGCCAGCAACGAGTTGTCCTCGAGCTTTACGAACTCCGCGCCGGCTTCCGACTTGGTTTCGAGCGGTTCGAGCACCGTCCAGGCGACCGGCCGGTGCATTGCTTCCCAGGCCGCTTGCTTCGCCGCGGATTGTTGCTCGTAGTCGACGAGTTCGGCCTGCAGGCGATCGCGTTCGCCGTCGATCTCGGGGCTGTGCAAGGCCGCGAGGGCCGCGGCCGTTTCGTCGGCCGTGGGGGGGCGTGAAAGGATGCGCAGGAACAGCGCTTCCACGAGCTTGGCGTCGTCGGCCTCGTCGGCCACGAGCTTGCTGACGGCATTCTGCGGATCAGCCACGGCGTCGGCCAGCGTGGGGCCGTTGATGAGCTTCATCACGGGGCCCAGCATGACGCCGCCGGAGCGCTCGCACTCGCAGGCGCTCTCGCGCGGCGGGCGACCAAAGTCTTCGAGGAACGCCAGCGTCGCCCCCGCGTCGGGCAATTGCGCCGCGCGGAAGCCGGCCGGCACGTCCGGCAGATGCGGCTGCGCGCCGACCGCGCGGAAGATGCTGTCATACAGCACCTCAGCCGGCAGCCGGCGGGCAATAGCGTGCGAGTAGTTGATCGTGTCGTCGGCGTTCCACGGGTTCGTGGCGACCGAGTGTTGATAGGCGCGGCTCTGGCAAATCGTCCGCACCAGATGCCGCACGTCGAACCCGCTGTCGATGAAGTCTTGCGTCAGGCGATCGAGCAGCTCGGGGTTCGAAGGGGGATTGCCGGCGCGGATGTCGTCGATCGGCTCGATGATGCCCACGCCAAACAGATAACCCCAGACGCGGTTGACGTAGCTCTTGGCAAAATACGGATTGTGCTTGTCGGCCAGCCAATCGGCCAGGGCCTCGCGGCGCGAGCCGGCCTGCGATTCGTCCTTCGGCTGGTAGGGGAAGTGCGGCTGCGCCGGCTTGCCGCTGGCCTCGTTCGTCACCTCGCCCGACGGCTTGTCGAACACGATTTCGTAGAGGGGCTTGGGGTTGTCGACCGCCGAGCCGCCGAGGGTGCGGTCGCCGCCGGCCGGATCGTTCTTGAAGCCCACCTGCGCGAAATACGCGGCCAGGTCGTAGTACTGCCCCTGCGTCCAGCGCTCGAACGGATGGTCGTGGCACTTGTTGCAGTTGAACCGCACGGCGAGAAACAACTGCGTGGTGTTCTCCATCGTTTCCGCCGGCCCACGCAGGATTTTGAAATACGACGCCGGGGGGTTGGTTTTGTTCGAGCCGCTCGCCGTCAGGACGGTGCGGACGAATTCGTCGTAAGGCATGTTCTTGGCGAGCGCCTCACGAATCCATGCGCGAAACGCCCACGAGCCCTCTTCGCCGAGGAACTTGCGGTTCACCTGCAGCAAATCGGCCCACTTGTTGGTCCAGTGCTCCAGGTAGTCCGAGCTGCCAATCAGGCGATCGATCACCTCGTCGCGCTTGAGCTTGGTCTCGCGCGAATCGGCCAGGAACGCCCGCACGTCTTCAGGCTTCGGCGGCAAACCTGTCAGGTCCAAGTAGACGCGGCGGAGAAACTCGGCGTCGCTCGTGAGCGCGCTGGGCAGGGCCTTCACGCGGCGCAGCTTTTTGTAGACGAGCGTGTCGATGTAGTTGTTCTCCGGCGTCTCCTGCCACTGATAGCCGGTGCGGTCTCCCATTACGGTGAGCGTGGTGGCGGTGTACGCGCCTTCGTAGCGGGCAAGGAGCGCCGCCTCGCCGCGGCGAAGCGTGGTGACCAGCCCTTGCTTGTCGACCTCAACGACTTCGATATTGCCGGACTCGACGAAGGCCTCGGCCGTGACGTCGCGCACGCGGCCGTCGGCGTAGGTGGCGAGCACCGTCATCTGCTGCTTCATCCCCTCGCGCGGCACGATGGGTTGCTGCGGATGCAACTCGATCTTCGCGACCCGCGGGGCTTGAAGGTCGAGCTGTACGCCGGCGGCGATCCAAGCGCGGAGCAATTCGTAATACGGCTCGCCCGGCTTCGAGAGGACGCCCCCCACGTGCGGCACGCCGCCGGAGAGCTTAAGCAGCATCAGGCTTTGGTCGGGGGCCGCGCGGTTGAAGCGGCGGGCGGCCAGGTCGTCGACCAAAGCGCGGTGGTCGTACACCGGGTCGTAGCCGCGGAGCGACAGCTTGAAACCCCGCTGCCCCTTGGCCGAACCATGGCAGGTGCCGGCGTTGCAGCCCAGCTTCGAGAGCGCGGGCCCGACGTCGGTGACGTAACTCACGTGATACGGCTCGTTCTGACCCTTCACCTCGACCGGCACGGTCAGCGTTTGCCCGCCGTAGGAAACCTCGAGCTGCCCCGCGCCGTCTCCCTTGGGGCGCACCTGTCCGCGCGGCGACACCGCCGCGAGTTCGGCCGGCGCGGCGAACTTCGCCAGCCGCGTGAGATCGACGCGCTCGCCCGCGTCGGTGACGCCCGTCACGAGCACCTGACGGTAATCGTATTCGTTGCTCAGCTCGATCTTCTGCGGCGTGCATTCGAGCGACACGACGTTCAAGCCCGCCGGCAGGGCTTCCTCGGCCGCCTGGGCGAACGCGCCGAGGCCCAGGCACAGCACCGCGCTCAACAGGCTGCATGCCGTTCGTTTGTCGCTTCGCATGAGACGTTCCCTGTTCTTGATGCCTGATCCTTTAGCGCACCGCCACCGGCTCGGTCGCCAGCGGCACGGCGGAAAACTCGGTGACCACTGCGCCGTCCTCGGCGTTGACGAGCCGCACGCGGCCATCGAAACCCGCGACGGCGATTTGGGAACCGGCCGGGTTGAACACCGCGGCGAAGAGTCCGCCTTGCTCGGTGGTGAACGCGGCGATCCGGCGGCCGGTGTCGGTTTCGAACACGCGGGCCTCGCCATGGCCGTCAAGGCTCGCGGCGGCCACGAGCCGCGTGCCGTCGTGGTTGAAGCGGGCCGCATAGAGCCTGCCTGGCAGGGCCTCGAACGTGCGGATGTGGTTATAGTCGTCGCCGATCACCCGCTGTTTATCGGCTGGGCGAAACATGCGGTAGAGCTTGGGAGCGCCGTCGGCCCCGGCGATCAGCAGCTCATCCTTCGTGGGATGGCGATCGACGGCGGCCAGTCCCCCCTTCAGCGCGCCCGGCGTGATGCTGGTGATGTTGTCGACGAACCGCTCGGTGGGAACTTCGATCAGCTTCATCGTGCGGTCGCGGCTCACAGAAACCAAGTGCTTGCCGTCGACCGAGAACGCAGTGTCGAGCACCCAATCGTCGTGCGAGCCCTGATAGAGGACTTGCTTGCCGGTCTGGGCGTCGATGGCGCGGACCGTGTTGTCGCCGCAGCCAAAGGCGATCTTCTGGCCATCGGGCGACCAGCTCACGCCGTAGACCGTGTCGAAGGTAAAGGGCGCCGAGAGGAGCAGCTTGCCTTCGTCCACGTCCCACACCTGAATCTCTCCGAACCGCCCGGGCGAGCCGCCGGCCACGGCCAGCCGCTTGCCGTCGGGTGAAAAGGCCACCGCTTCGATCCGCTCAGAGAGCCCAACCAAGCGTTTCTCGATCGCACTGCCATCGGCCTTGTGGAGCAGCACTTCGTGGTAGCCCGAGACGGCCAAGAGAGCGCCGTCCGGCGAGAAGTCGAGCGCGGTGACGACCGGCGCTGCCCGGTAGACCGGCGGATGCGCCATGTCGACCAAGGGGCCGGCCGAGGTGGGCAGATCGTTCTTGGCGCCCTCGGCGATCCAACGCCGAATCAGCTCGATTTCGGCGGCGGCGAGCGGCTCGCCGTCCTTGGGCATTTCGGACTTGCCGTCGACGGGCGTGATGACCGCCAGCAGGTTGCTCTCCTCCGGATCGCCGGCGACGACGGCCGCGGCTTCGCTCTCGCCGGCGGCCAAGAGCCGCGCGAACTCGGTGACGACGTAGCCGCCCCCCGGCTTGGCCGGCTGATGGCACCCCTGGCATTTCGCTTGGAGCAGCGGCCAAACCTGCTTGGCAAAGCTCACCGGCTGCGCGGCCGCCGGTTCGTCGGCCGCAACCGGCAGGGCAAGGCCCCCGAAGAGGGCCAGGGCGGCGCAGAACGCGCGGGCATTGAACATCGCAACCATCCAGCTTCGCGGACCTCGGCCCAACGTTCGAAGGGGCGCGGGCGACGACCTTGTGGGGGTGTGAGGCGGGACGCCCAGCGGCTGGCCGCCGGGAGGAGGGATCGAACCAGCGTTCAATATAGGTTGGCCGCGCCGGGGGTGGCAAGCTGCGGAGCGGCCGGCGCGTGTGCTATCCTGAACCGCTGGAACCGAGTCGGAGCGATCGAAATTCCCGCTAATCGCCAAGCATGCCTCCCCCCGTTCCCCAGCCACCGATTTCACGCCGGCCGCTGCTGCGCCGCGCGGATCACGCGACCGTGGCCGTGCTCTTGGCCTGCGGGCTTGCTGTGTTGGCCTGGAAGTGGGTTGCCTGGGGCGGGCTGCAGGGGCGGCTGATCGAGATCGATCGCGAGCCGCCGCTGCGGGCGGCCTTCATCGTCGACATCAACCGCGCCGACTGGCCCGAGCTGGCCCAGGTGCCAGGGGTGGGAGAAACACTGGCCCGGCGAATCGTCGAGCGGCGGGAGCAACTCGGCCCCTATGCCGACAACCAGGAGCTGCTCGAGATTCAAGGCATCGGCCCGCGAACTCTGGACCGGATGCGTCCCTTCCTGCGCGGGACGCCGAGCGGCGCTGCGGTGGCCGGCGGGCCGTAACGCGGCGTGTCCGCACCCGTCTCGCGTGGAATCGGCCAGCTTATGCTGGGCCGCTCGCCCCTCACGCAGCGCGCCGCGGACAACCAGCCATCCACCGCAATGGCGAGCGGGTTGGGCAGCCGGCTGGCCAACCCCCTCAGCCCGGCCAAACGACCCATACGCGGCCGCGGTGGCTGGCCAGGATCGCCTCGCATAGGAGCAGCTCGCGATGTCCATCGGCGAACGTGGCGTAGAGCGGCGGCGCAGGGGACTGTGGATCGTCGATCCGGGCATAGACCGCCCGGTAGAGCTGCTTGAAGGTGTCGGGAAAGCCCTCGTTGTGGCCGCCCGGGTAGTTGGCGAAGGGGCGGACCTCGGGATCGAGCAGGGCGGGGTCCTTGAGCAGCAACTCGCTGGGGCGGCCGCGGCGGCCGATCCAAAGCTCGTTCGGCCGCTCCGAATCCCAGGCCAGGGCCGCCTTTTCACCGGCGATCTCGAACGTGATGCGGTTCTTGCGGCCGGCGGTGACCTGCGACACGTCGAGCGACCCGCGGGCGCCCCCATCGTAGTGGAACAGCACGCTCCCCCAATCTTCGGTCGCCACCGGTACGCGCTCCCCCGGCTGCACGACGCCGGAAAAGGTCTCCACCGAACCGCGTGGACGGATGCGCGTCGGCAGGCAGGTGCTCAGATCCGCTAGCAGCGAACGCGGCTCAAGCCCGGTGACGAAGCCAATCAGGTCCATCCAGTGTGTGCCGATGTCGCCGACCGCCCGCAACTCGCCCCCTTCGGCCGGATCGACCCGCCAGTTCCAGTCGGTCTCGAGCAGCAGCCAGTCCTGCACGTAGGCGCCGCGGACGCTGTAGATCCGCCCCAACTCGCCGCGGCGAATCATCGCGCGGGCTTCGAGCGCGAGCGGATAAAAGCGGACGTTGTAGTTCACGGCCGCGACCTGGCGGGGCCGCGCGGCCGCCAGCTCCACGAGCCGCGCCGTCTCGGCCGAGGTCATGGCCAGCGGCTTTTCGCACACCACGTGCTTGCCGGCTCGCAAGGCCTGCTCGGCCATCGGAGCGTGCAGCCGGTTGGGGGAAGCGATATGCACCACGTCGATCTCGGCGTCGCCGATCAGGGCGTCGTAGCTGGGGTACCCAACCGCGAGGCCGAGCTGCTTGGCCGCCGCGATGCTTTTCTCGGCCGAAGAGCCCAGCACCCCTTTGACGCGCACCCCCAGCCGGCGGAGCGCCTCGACATGGACGGGACCGATGAAGCCGGAACCAACGACGGCGGCGGTGGGCATGAGCAGTTTCTCGAGCGGGAGACGCGAACGAAGATTCGCTTGGAGTGTGCCACGCGGGCTTCGCGGCGGCAACAGGCAAGCCGCGCGCGAAGGGCTGGGCACTCCCCCAAAGGCGAGCGGCCAGTGTAAGCTGGCCGACCGGGTGCGCGAGACTCCCCTGTTTGGCGCGTTTCGTCAGCCGGCTCACGCCGACCGCTCACCGAGGCCGTGGCAGGCACGGCTTCGATCCCTCTCCCCACGCTCCTTCCTCATGGCCATCGATCCCATCTGCGGTATGACCGTCGACGAGTCGAGCCCTCGCCGGGCCGAACGCGACGGACAGACCTATTACTTTTGTAGCGAGGGGTGCCGGAAGAAGTTTCTGGCGCAGGGGGAGACCGCCCCCGCTGGGCACGTCGGACATGAGACGGCGAAGCCGGCCAGCGGGGAACATGCGTGCTGTCATGGTCACGAGGCGTTGGCGGCAAAGGCACGGGCGCTCGCGAGACCGGACATTGTTTACACCTGCCCGATGCACCCGGAAGTGCGGCAGCTTGGGCCCGGCGCGTGCCCCAAGTGCGGCATGGCCCTCGAGCCGGCCGATCCAACATCCGCCGTGACGGGCGACGACCCCGAGTTGATCGACATGACGCGGCGGTTCTCGGTGGCCGCCGTGTTGTCGTTGCCGCTGTTGGTGATCGCCATGCTGCCGATGGTCGGCGTCGAGCTGGGGCACATACTGGGCGGGCAAGCGCTCAACTGGCTGCAGTTCGCCCTCGCCACGCCCGTCGTCCTCTGGGCTGGCTGGCCGTTCTTCGAGCGCGGCTGGCGATCGGTCGTGTCGCGGCATTTGAACATGTTCACGCTCATCGCGCTAGGCTCGGGCGCCGCCTACTTGTATAGCGCGTTCGCCGTGCTCGCGCCGGGGGCCATTCCCGAGGCGTTTCGGCACGGTGGGCACGTCGAGCTCTATTTCGAAGCGGCCGCCGTGATCATCACGCTCGTGCTCCTCGGCCAGGTGCTCGAGTTGCGCGCCCGCCGCCGCACCGGCGATGCGATCCGCGGCCTCTTGGCCCTTGCCCCGCCGACTGCCCGGCGCGTCTCGCCTGATGGCGCCGAACAGATTGTGCCGCTCGACGACGTGCAGACCGGCGACACGCTCCGCGTCGTGCCGGGGGACAAGATCCCCGTTGATGGCAAGATCCTCGACGGCCGCAGCAGCGTCGACGAGTCGATGCTGACGGGCGAACCGCTGGCCGTGGAGAAAGGGCCGGGCGACCAGGTGATCGCGGGCGCGGTGAACCAGAATGGTTCGTTCCGCATGCGGGCCGAACGCGTGGGGCAGGCCACGGTGCTCGCGCAGATCGTGCGCATGGTCGGCGAGGCGCAGCGGAGCCGCGCGCCAATCCAGCGGCTGGCCGATCAGGTGGCCGGCTACTTCGTGCCGGCGGTGATCGCCGTCGCCGGGGCCACGTTCCTCGCGTGGGCCCTCTGGTCGCCGCGCGAGCCGGCGCTGGGCTATGCGCTCGTCAACGCCGTGGCGGTGCTCATCATCGCCTGCCCTTGCGCCCTGGGGTTGGCGACGCCGATGTCGATCATGGTCGGCGTCGGCCGCGGGGCGCAGGCAGGCGTGCTCATCAAAGACGCCGAGGCGCTCGAAACCTTGGAGAAGATCGACACGCTCGTCGTCGACAAGACGGGCACGCTCACCGAAGGGCGGCCCAAGGTGGTTTCCATCGTTGCCCACGACGTCAACGAGCCCGAGTTGCTGCGGCTCGCTGCTGCGCTCGAGCGGGCCAGCGAGCATCCCTTGGCCCAGGCGGTGGTGGCGGCTGCCCGCGAGCGCGGCCTGGCGGTCGGCGAGCCGACCGATTTTCATGCGACGACCGGCGGGGGAGTGCAAGGCACCGTCGATGGCCGCCGCGTCCTCGTCGGGCAGCGGGCCTTCCTCGAACAGGCAGGCGTGAGCGGCCTGGGGGACCTCGAGCAGCAAGCGGCCGACCTCCAGCAAAAAGGCCAAACGGTGGTGACGGTCGCCCTCGACGGCCGCGCGGCGGGCCTCTTGGCGATCGCCGACCCGATCAAGGCCTCGACCCCGGCGGCGCTCGAGGCCCTGCACCGCCTGGGGCTGCGGATTCTGATGCTCACGGGAGACAACGAGCGAACGGCGCGGGCCGTCGCCGCGCAGCTCGGCATCGATCAGGTGGAAGCCGGGGTCACTCCGGCGTCGAAGCATGAGCGGATTCGCAAGCTGCGGGAGTCAGGCGCCAAGGTGGCGATGGCCGGCGACGGCGTGAACGACGCCCCCGCCCTGGCCGCCGCCAACGTGGGCATTGCGATGGGGACGGGGACCGACGTGGCGATCGAGGCGGCCGGCGTCACCCTGCTCGGGGGCGACCTGACCGGCATCGTGCGGGCAACCCGCCTTAGCCGGCAGGTGATGCGCAACATCCGCGAGAACTTGTTCTTTGCGTTCGTCTACAACTTGCTCGGCGTGCCGATCGCCGCCGGCGTTCTGTATCCGCTGTTCGGCCTGCTGCTGAGCCCGATGATCGCCGCGGCGGCGATGAGCCTGAGCTCGGTGAGCGTGGTGGGCAACGCCCTACGGCTGCGGAGGGCGCGGCTCTGATTCCTTGGCCGCGCGTTCCCGCGCCGCTTCGGCGCTTGCTCGCGCTCGCTCTTGATGCTCTTCGTCGCAGGCGCAGCAGTCGTCGCAGAGGCCCGAATCGCAATCGCATTCGGCAAAGCCCGGCGGCGATCCCTCGACGTCTTCGATCACACAGTTGCATTTGGCGCAGCGGAGGCTCATGCATCAACGATTATGCATGAGTCGTGCCGCTGCGAACAAGACAGACTAAGAAGCGTTCTGCGTGAAGGCTTAGGTTTAGTTGAGGTATTTCCCTGGCGCGTAAAACCTAAGTTCAATTCATCGAGTTTGTCGCCAGCGTGTGGCTACTTTTTGAGCGCGCGGGAGTCGGCTCTCACCGCTCACTTCGCCCCGCCGAGGGCTTTGATCTCGGCGTGGTTGAGCAGGAACTCGCGCCGTTGTTTGAGGAAATCGCGCAAACTCGGCCGCCGCCGGGGGCCTTCGTTGCCGCCTTCGGCGCCGTCGATCGACGCGCGAAATTCATCGAGGCTCGCCAGCTTGCGCGTGTCGGTCGCCAGCTCCGGCTCGATCAATTTCCGGTACTCTTCCACCACCGGGCCGAGCTGCGCCCAGTCGAGTTCTTCGGCCAACGTCCGCACATGCTCCAGATAGCGCTTCCTCAGGCTGGGCACGGCCAGCAAGCGGCTGCGGAGCGGCTTGCTGGCGTCGTCGGCGCCTACCAGTGGATCGAGATCACCCCGCCCGCCGCCGGGACCGCCAGGTCCTCCGGGGCCGAAACCGCCGGGGCCGGGACCGCCCGGACCAGGTCCGCCTGCGTTGCCGGGGCCCCCGGGTCCGCGGCCTCCGCCGCGGCGGCCGCCGCCAGGACCGCCGCCGAACATGCCGGGGCCCATCGCCGGCCCGAACGCCTCGTTCATATCGTGCGGAACGATGTGAAAGCGCCCTTGGGCGTCGCGGACCAGGCTGTAGTCGCTCGCCCGCACCCAATAGCCGTCGCCATTGACGAGCACGTTTTCGAGCGCGAGGAACCACAGCGTTTCATCGATGGCCAGCATCGGCTCGAGCGCCGCCTCAAGTTGGTCGAGCGGCGTCTGGTCGAGCGTCTTGCAGAGCTTGATCAGGGCCTGCCACGACTCCGGATCGTCCTTGGTCTTGATGTCGAACAGCTTCTTGTACTCGGCGACGTCGTCCCCTAAGTAGTTCAAACCTGCGCGGCCGCCGGGGCTGCCTGGCACCTTCCAGCGGGCGGCCTTGCCGTCGCCATACCACTGGGCGACCGAATCCTTGTTGAACTGTTGGGCGTTCACAAACAGGCCCCAGCTCTCGCCGTTGATCACCACCTTCACAAAGTTCGCTTGCGGCGCCGGCATGTGTTTGCGGGCCAGGTGCGAGTAGAGGACGGTGTGCAGGTGGGTAGGATCTTCGTGGGCATTGAGCAGATTGAGCGTCTTGTTTCCGAGCAGCCGCTGCTTGCCGTCGACCAGGTCGATCGTGAGGTTGAGCGAGCGTTTGTGCTCTTCGTCGACGGTGAAGTACGACGACGCGCCGCGGAACGACACGCCGACGCCGGGATAGCTCTTGCCGTCGACGGTGAGCGTGGCCGGCACCTCGACATCGGAGCGATAGAAGTCGGCCAACTCGGCCTGCCAATCCGGCGTCTCGAAGTCGAGGAACAAGGTGCGAATGATGTGCGGTTCGAAGAGCGACTCATCGCCATAGTTCGCGACGTCGGCCGGAGTCAGTTTCGGACCGGGCTTGCCCGGCTCTTCGTTGCCGCGGCCGAACGGGCCGCCAGGACCGCCAGGACCGCCACCAGGACCTCCGGGGCCACGGCGGCGCCCAAAGCCTCCGGGTCCGCCGGGTCCGCGGCGTCCACCGGGGCCGCCCGCCGGCTCGGCTTTGGCCGCTTCGCGGGCGAGCTTGCGCTCGTCGGTGTTCAGCCAGCCGTCTTTGTTGGCGTCGAAGCGGGCAAGCAGCTTCCGCTCTTGCCCCATCGGACCACCGGGGCCGCCCGGACCAAAGCCCATCTGCGGAAACTTGAACTCGGGGCCCTTGAGCTCGTCCCACTGCTTGCGCTGCGAGTCGGTGAGCACCGCCAAGGCAGCGTCATTGTTGCCCTGCGGGCCACCGGGTCCGAAGCCCGGAGGACCGCCGGGTGGCCCAAAGCCGGGGCCGCCTGGTCCGCCCGGAGGAGGTCCGAAGCCACCCGGCCCCCCCGGGGGTCCGAAGCCTGGGCCAGCCGGGCGGACCTTGTCGGCCAGTTCGCGGCGTTGCTCTTCGCTCAAGCCGAGCTTGTCGGCGATGTCTTGGCGGGCGAGCGCCGAGGCGCCTTCGCGCTGCAGCCGCAGTTGCTCGAGCCGCGCGAATTGCTTCTCGTCGAGCGCCTCTTTGAGCCTTTCGTTGGCTTGCTTGGCGCCGGCCTCGCTCTTCTCGCGCATGGCCGCAAAGCGTTGCTCGCGCTCTTCGTCGCTCAGTTCATCGAGCTCTTCGGGGCGGAGCGCTTCGAAGCCTGCGCGCATTTGCTCCTCCTGCTCCTCGCGCAAGGCGGCGACCTTCTTTTGCTGCTCCTCAGAGAGCCCAAGTTCCTTCTGCACCTCGGGCATTTCGAGCAGCATGCCCACCGCCATGGGGCCGCCGAAGTTGAACATGAAGGGGCCGCCCGGTCCGCCGGGGCCCCCTGGCCCGCCGCGACGGCCTTGCGCCCAGGCCAGTGAGGCCAGCAGCAAGCACACGAGGGTGCAACGAACGAGCGTCTTCATGGTTTCGATCCTTGTGCGGCGGAGAAGCGCCTGCGGGCGCGGGAAGGTTCGGAGGTGGTTCGAATTGCCGGCGACCCTCACCCCGGCCCTCTCCCACGGGGAGAGGGAGCCAGAGGCTACAGCTCGCGGCGGAGTTCGACGCTTTGCACGCCTTCGAGGCGATTGAGCGCGTCGATCGTGTCGGCCGGCGAAATGCCCGGCCGCAGACGAATGCGATAGGTGACTTCTACGGCCGCTCCCTTTTGGCTCGTGCTGCCGGACACCAAGGTCCAGTGGCTGCAGTACGTGGAGAGCGGCTCTTTGAGTACAGTCTCGGCGCTGCGGCCAATACCGACGCGCACCGTGAGACGCGAATCTTCGTCGACCCACGGATTCGGCGATCGCCGCGGCTGCGTAGCCAATGCGGCGGCGCCCACGATCACGAAACCGATCACCGCCACGAGCAAGTGGTTGGCGCCAACGGCCATCCCCACCACCACGGCGAAGATCACGAACGCGATGTCGAGCGTGTCTTCCACGACGGTGCGAAACCGCACGATCGACAGCGCACCCACCAGGCTAAACGCGCGGGCAATATGATCGCCAATCACCTGGGTGACCATGGCGATCAGGATCGCCAGCAGCACGAGCGTGGAGGGAAACGAGGGGGAAATCGCGTGGTTGCGGCGGACGACGCGGTAGAGCTGCGCCACGGCGTAGCCCAGGGCCATCGCCGCCACCAGCCGCAGTCCTAGCGCGGCCGCGTGTTGCCAACTAAAGGCCGACGAACCGTCGACGGGCGAATGATACGTCGGATTCAGCCAATCGGGCATGGAGCGGACGCAGCCGGCAAAACGCGTTGGGGCGTGAACAAGGTTGCGGGCTTAAGCGGTGCGCAAACGGGCAGCCGCGCTCGACTCCGTAGGCTCGCGGGTCAATCGCTCGTGCAGGCCGCAGAGCAACACGCTGTGCCGATACTTCGAGACGCCCATCGGCTCGAGGCCCAGCTCGCGGATCAAACCCTTAAAGACCGCCGGCATCGCCAGCCGGTATTTGAACTCAACAATGCTCCGCCCGTCGAGCACCTGCAAGCCCTCGGTGGCCAGCGGGAAGCCAATGTCGTCGGTCGCCAGGCAGCGGACGTTGCGGTCGACGGTGAAGCGAATCGGCCCCTCGGGGGTCATGCCGACGCGGGCGATGCGGTCGTAGACGACCGACACCTTGGGCGCGAGGCCGCGGAGGCCGAGCCGGCGGCGGAACCAGTGCGCGGGCCAGCCGGGGCGCTGATGGCCGTCGACCAGCCAACCCAACTCCTCGGGCACGATCGCGCTGCGGCGCTTGGTGACGATGCCGCGGAACTTGGCCTTCCGCTCGGTGTAGATCAGCGGCTCGGCCCCGTAACGCCGCAGCCTCAGCTTGCGGCGGGCATGCACCCCCACCCGGCGATACACCGCCAGGTCGGGCGTGTCGAAATACAGGCTGTGAATGCGGTAGCCATCGCCCCGGCCCGGCTCGGCATGCGGATCGGCGGCTAAGAGTTCCCGGGCGCTCGCGAGCAAGGCGTCAGCCCGGGCGTCCTCGACCAGAAACTTGATCTCGTAGGCGCCGGGACGCGGCTCGGGCAGAGGACTCACCGGCATTGGGGCGACTTCCAAAGGGTTACGGACCGTGAGCGGCCTAACCAAATCCTAACAAGGTTCTAACACCCTGCTCAATCAGTCGCCAAGAGGCCCCCCAAGCCGCCGCGCGTTTCTGGAGACCCTGAGCCGCCTAGTCGCCTACGCAGTACAGCCGGTTCGCGCTCCGCAGCAGCAGCCGCTCGCCCGCCACTCCGGCCGACGCCCAAAACAGCCCTTCGAGCGGGTTGGCGGCCAAAACCTGGAACGTCGGCCCGGCGGCTAGCACGGTGGTCAGCCCGTTCTGGTCCAGGCAATACACCTTGCCGCCCGCGGCCCAGGGTGAGGCGGTAAACCCGGCGGCGCCCGGCAGCCGCTGCCGGTAGAGCTGCTTCCCCGTGGCCAAATCAAGGCACCGCACCAGGCCGCTTTGCTGCTCGAGCACGTAGACGCACCCCTCGTACACCAGGGGCGAGGCCACGCGGTAGGCGCTCAGCGGCACGCTCCAGGCGACGAACTCGCTCGCCCCCGCTGCCGCCGAAAGGTTGCCGCTGCCGCCGGGGCGGATCGCAGTCAGCCGGCCGCTGCGCCCCATGAGGCGGTCGTAAGAGTCGACCACCAGCAATTCGGCCGTGCCCACCGGCGTGGCCGCGGTGCGCCCATTGCCGTCGAGTTCCCACAGCACCGCGCCGGTGGCCGGATCGTAGGAGCGCATCTTGCCGCCTCCGGCCGCCACGAGCTCGGTCCGCTTTGCATTCCGCCAGAGATACGGGGTCGACCAGTTCGACCGCTCGTCGCGGGCCACGCGCCAGCCCTCCTCCCCTGTCCGCTTGTCGAGGGCGACCAAGAAGGACTGCTGGTCGTTATCGCACTGCAGATACACAAGATCTTCGTGCAGCAGCGGCGAGCTGCCGGTGCCCCAGCCGAACTGCGTGGGAAACGTCCCCAGGTCTTTGCTCCACAGCAGCTTGCCGGCGAAGTCGTAGCAATAGACGCCCGCCATGCCGAACGAGGCGATCACGCGTTCGCCGTCGGTGGCGGCGGTTTCCGAGGCGTAGCTGTTGCTGGGGTGGATGTGGTGCGAGGGCGCGCCCTCGTGGGCCACCTGATCCCAGAGGATCTTGCCCGAGGCAGCGTCGAGGCAGAGCACGCGCCAGCGGTACGTTTCCTTCGGCGGCGGCGGCTCGCCCCCGACCCCCAGCATCCGCAAACCCGAAACGCCGGGGCTCCAGTCGAAGCGAAACGGCTTGTCTTGGCCGTTCTCGGCCGTGGTGACGAACACGCAGTCCCCCCATGCCACGGGCTGCGACCACCCCAGCCCCGGCAGCTCGGTTTGCCAGGCGAGATTCTTGGCGGCGTTCCACTCGGTCGGCAGCTCGGCCGCGGCGATCCCATCGCCGCGCGGACCGCGGAATTGCGGCCACTCTTCGCCGCTGGCCGCAGCCAACAGCAGCGTCCAGGTCAAGCTGCAGAGCACGCCGGTCGACAATCGCATGGCAAACCTCCTGCTAGCGGCCGGTGTGAAATAGTTGAAGCGATCCTACCGCCGCTGCATTTGTTTTCGCCCAGCATACGCTTCTCTTGGGCGTCGGGGCAGCGTCGGGGGGCGGAGAGGGAACTCACACCACGCGGCAGATCACGCACTTGAGGTAGTCCCCCTCGAGCGAGCTCACGCTCACCGGATGATCCGGCGCGGGGCCCCGTTGTTCGAGCACCTGCATCTGCCGTTTGCTCTGCTGGGCGACCCCGGCCAGCATGTAGAGAAACTCCTCGCGGCTTACCCGCCCCGTGCAACTGCAGGTGATCAGAAAGCCCCCCGGCTCGAGCAGATCGACGGCCACGCGGTTCAGCCGGTGATAGGCCCGCAGCGCCTTTTCCACGTTGTCGCCGCTCGAAGCGAATTTAGGAGGATCGAGAATCACCGCGCCAAACTTTTCGCGCGCCGTGCGCAAAGCGTCAACGCGCTCGAAGCAATCGCCGGCTTCGAAGCGGGCATTGGCGAAGCCGTTGAGGGCGGCGTTGGCCTTAGCCAACTCCACCGAGCGCTCGCTGGTGTCGATGCCGAGCGTCTCTCGGGCGCCCGCTTGAATGGCCGCCAGGCTGAAACCGCCCGTGTAGCAGAACAGATCGAGCGTACGGCGCCCGCGGCAGAACTCGGCCGCGCGGCGGCGATTCTCGCGCTGATCGAGATAGAAGCCGGTCTTTTGGCCCCCGCGCAGATCGACGCCAAACTGCAGGCCGTTTTCTTCGATGAACACGGGGCCCTCGGGAGTCGCGCCATGCACGGTGCGGTCCTCGGCCGTCATCCCCTCGCTCTTGAACATCTGTCGATCGTGCCGCACGAGCACCGACTTCGGATGGATCAGATCAACAATGGCGGGCACGAAGGCCTCGATGCGCTTCGAGATTGCCAGGGCCGTGACGAGCATTACGACGTGCTCGCCGTAGCGATCGACCACCAGGCCACTGAGGCCGTCGGCCTCGCTGAACACGAGCCGCGCCGCCCCTTGCGGGCGGTCGTAGCCCAAGTCGCGGCGCAGTTGCACGGCCGTCTCCAGCCTCTGCCGCCAGAAGGGCTCGTCGAGCGGTTCGGCCGGCGACCATGTATACAGACGCACCTGAATGCGACTGGTGCGGTTGAGCAGTCCGCGGGCGATCCACTTTCCTTTATCGCAAAGGAGATCGACGGCGTCGCCATCGGCGGCCGCTGGATCAATTCGCTCGATGGCGCTGTCGAGCACCCAGGGGTGCCGCCCGTAGAACGGCCGCGCTTTGCGCGGCTTGAGCCGAACTTGGGGCAGCGCCAGGCCCGGCGCGCGCTCGGTGACAAGCGTTGCCTCGGAAGAATTGGAAACCACGTCGTCGTTCATGAACGGACTTTCAAGCGGGTGAACTCGCGGACGCGGTTTTCGATCGCCGGCTCCACGGGCAGCCGCTCCATGGAGCTCGCGCCGTAGAAGCCGACCACGCCCTGGGTATGGTCGAGAATGAATTGGGCGTCCTCGGGCTCGGCGATGGGTCCGCCGTGGCAGAGGACGAGCACGTTGGCCCGCTCGCGCCGCGCGGCGTCGTGCATCGCTTGCACGAGCTTGGCGCCGGTCGCCAGGTCGACCGCCGTGCCGGCGCCGATCGTGCCTTTGGTCGTCAGCCCCAGGTGCGCGATCACAATGTCGGCCCCGGCGGCGGCCATGGCCTGGGCTTCGTCTGGGGTGAAGGCGTAGGGCGTGGTCAGCAGATCTAGCTCTCGAGCGGCGCGGATCAGGTCGACCTCAAGGCCAAAGCCCATGCCAGTTTCTTCCAGGTTCTGGCGGAAGACGCCGTCGAAGAGGCCGACCGTGGGGAAATTCTGCACCCCGGCGAAGCCCGCTGCGGCGACGTCGCGGAGGAAGCGCGGGATGATGCGGAACGGATCGGTGCCGCAAACGCCGGCCAGCACGGGCGTATGTCGCACCACCGGCAGCACCTCGCGGGCCATGTCCATCACGATGGCGTTGGCGTCGCCATAGGGGAGCATGCCGGCCAAGGAGCCACGCCCCGCCATGCGGAAGCGGCCCGAGTTGTAGATCACCAAGAGGTCGACGCCGCCCGCTTCCGACATCTTGGCGCTAATGCCTGTGCCGGCCCCGCCGCCGACGATCGGCTGGCCGGCGGCGACTTTGGCGCGCAGGCGGACGAGGATTTCTTCACGGCGGCTGGGCATGGGGGCGCGACGGGGAACCGGAGGGGGCGGGCGAGGCAAGTCGTCAAGTTTAACAGAATCGGCGGCGAACCTCGACGGCCCTGAAAGCGCTTGGTCGCGGAGCGACGACCGATAGTAGCCCCGCAGTTCACTGCGGGGAGCACGAACGCGCGCATTGTTCGCCGCGTGACGGCGTTCCCCACGTTGAAACCTGGGGCTATTTTCCACGCGCTGCCACCGGCAGCTTCGAACGAACTAACCCCGCCTGAGCTGCGACTCCACGTACTTCGCCAACAAATCCGTCTCCAGATTCACCGGATCGCCGGCCGTGAGGGCCCCCAGCGTGGTGACGGCCAGCGTGTGGGGAATCAAGGCGACGCTGAAGCGATCGGCCTCCACTTCGACCAGGGTCAGGCTCACGCCGTCGACGGCGATCGAGCCCTTGGCCGCCATCTGCCGCGTCAAGCGTTCCGGGACCGAGAACCACATAGTCGACCAGTCGGCGTCGTCGGTACGGCAGTCGAGAGCCCCCAGGGCGTCGACGTGCCCCGTGACCAGATGGCCGCCGAGCCGGTCGCCCAGCTTTAGCGAACGCTCGAGGTTCACGCGGCTGGCGGTCGTCAGCCGGCCCAGGTTGGTGCGGCTGAGAGTTTCGGGTCCGGCGTCGAAGGCCAGTCGATGCCCCTCGCGTTCGACGACGGTGAGACAGCAGCCGTTGAGGGCAATGCTGTCGCCGAGGGAGGCGTCTTCGGCGAGCGGCCCGGCCTCGATCCACAGTCGCAACCCCGGCGGCCGCGCCTCGACCCCCGTCACCACGCCTAACGCTTCGACCAAGCCGGTGAACATGAATCTAAACCACGGAGACACGGAGGCACGGAGAAATTCGATCAGCCGGAGAACCCTCGAGCGCATCTCCGTGCCTCCGTGTCTCCGTGGTGAGAACAGCTCAGAACAGCGGCTCTTCTTGGGTTTTCTTTTGCCAGGCGAGCTTCCAGAGGAGTTGCAGCGGGCCCGAGAGGACGAAGGCCAAGCCCACGAGCGGCAGCGAGAAGCCCCGGATTACGCTCACGGCCACGAGCGCGAAGACCAGGCCCACGATGTAGGCGAAGCTCGCGCGGCCGCGCAGCGCCTCGTTGATGACGTGCGGATAGGGAATCCGCGAAACCATGAGCAGAGCCACGAGCAAGGCATAGAACGGCAGCGCGGTCTGCAGCCCCATGTCGAGCGGCTCGGCATAGGCGAAGGCGTTCGTCTCCTTGCGGAGCGTGTAGAAGAGCATCGCAAATCCGGCGATGCTCGCCGCGGCGCCCGGGCTGGGCAAGCCGCTGAAGGTGAGGTGGTTGTCTTCTTCGCCGCTCTCCACGTTGAACCTCGCCAGGCGCAGCGCAGCGCAAACGGCGAACGTCGCCGCGATCACCCACACGAGGTCTCGGTGCTGGTAGGTGAAACTCGGACACATCTTCACCAACAAGAACCCGGGCGCCACGCCAAACGACACCACGTCCGACAGGCTGTCGAGCTGCGCGCCGAAATCGCTGGACTGCCGCGCCAGCCGCGCCACGTAGCCGTCGCAGGCGTCGAACACCATGGCCAAAAAGATCAGCAGTCCGGCCAGCATGCAGTTGTGGGTGGGATCGTTGGCGTCGAGCTGCCGCATCATCCCGCTGGGGTTCTTGAAGGCGATCTCGACAGCCGTCGGCACCTCGATCGACTCGGGGCGGTCGATCCGCGCCGCCACCACGATGGCGAAGAACCCACACACCAGGTTGCCCAGCGTGAACATCGTGGGCAATACGGGAATGGCCAGCAGCCGACGCATGTGTCGGCCCTTGAACGCGCGGCGCATCATGGGCAAAAGTTGGCTGGGATCCTCGGTAGGTTATGCTTCAGCATAACAACGCGCCGCAAGCAATCGCTCCGCGGCAAAAGTGCCAAACGCTCGTCTCGTTATGCTGAAGCATAACCTACGCGCTCTCTCCGGCTATTCGTCAGGCGAAGGGTTTTGTTAGTTCGTCCGGGTAGCGGCAGAGCACCGTGGCGCCCCCTTGCAGCTTGTCTCCCGGCTTCACCAGGATCTCGAGCCCCGGCTCGTCGGGCACGATCAACTCCGTGCGGGAGCCGAACTTGATCATGCCGAACTTGTCGCCGCGGACCACCATCTCCCCCGGCCGCAGATCGCACACGATCCGCCGGGCAATCGCCCCGGCGATCTGCCGCACCACCATCCGCCGGTAGGGCGAAGCCGCCCCCTGCAGGCCGATCCACAGGTTCTCATTGCGCTCGGCACTTTCGGCCTTCAAAGCGTTGAGAAACTCTCCCTGGGCGTACCGGAGCTCCACGACGCGGGCATCGTCGGGCACACGATTGATATGGACGTTAAAAACGGACAGGAAGATGCCGATCCGCACGGCTGGCCGATCGATGAACGGGTCGTGCGCCAGGCGGGTCACTTCGGCCAGCGTGCCGTCGGCCGGCGACACCAGGAGCCCCTTGGCCTGCGGAATCACGCGCGGCGGATCGCGAAAGAACCAGAGGACGAAGGCGATCAGCCCGGCCGGGACAACCACGGCCCACGGCTGCCAGAACGCCAACCCCGCCGCCGCCAGCGCCAGCGGCCAGACGAACATCTGGAGCTCGGCCAGCCCCCAGCGGGCGAAGGGAATCGACTGCCGCCAGCGAAACGGATCGTCGGACTCGGCCCAATGGGCGTCGCACTGGTTGCGGAAGTACTTGAGGTCGCGGGGGTCGAGCACCTCGCTGGGGCAACCCTCGAGGCTGCCGCGCCGCAACTCGGCCATCCGCCGCACATACTTCGGCCGCACGCCCTTGAGCCATGCCCGCCGCAGCCGCCCCCAGGCCAACTCGAGCGCATAGCCCAGGCCGCCGCCGGGCTGCGTGCTGCGAATGTTCGCCGGCAGGGGCTGCGCCGGCAGCCGCGCGGTTTTGAAGGAGAGATCGCTCATCGGCTCCCTGGGGGCTCTTCCCACGGCCAGCGCCCCCGCGGCGCCGGCTCGCCCCAGCCTAGCAAATTGCCGCCCACCCGAGCAGGGCCATCACTCGTGTCCCGCCCAAAGCCCCACCGGAAAGGCAGCCATCGCGGCCGCCGCGTCGAGGCGCGCGTCCGCCTCGGCGTCGGCGTTTTGTGGCATGGGTTCGCCCGTTAGCACATGGCTCCACGCGCGCGGGGCGTTGGGCGGCAAATGGAGGTGGCAGCCTTGCCACCAGCCCGCCAACGGATTGCGGGCGCCGCGAGATTTGGCAAGTTCGCCCGCTTGCAACGCCCGCCAGGCCGGCAGTGTCAGCCGCGGAACGAGTGCCAGCACCCACTGATCCTCATGCTCACGAGCGAAGGCGCAGAGGGAGGCCGACTTTTCCCCTTCCACGGAGACGGGCACGTAGCGGCCGTTCAGGAACAGTTCCCGATTTGAACGGCGGAACGTGAGCGCACGCCAGATGAGAAACTGCTTGAGCCGCGGATCGGGCCACGCGGCGACGAGTTCGTCGGCCAAGCCGGCCAAGGCCTGCGCGCCGCGGCTCCGCATCTCGGCGAGCGATTGCCGGCGGGCCGCGAAATCGACCGGCCGCCGATTGTCGGGATCGACCAGGCTGAAGTCCCAATACTCGGTTCCCTGATAGAAATCAGGCACGCCAGGGGCCACGATTTTTCCGAGGGCCTGAGCCAGCGAGTTCAGATAGCCAGCGTCGGCGATCGCACGGACAAAGGCGTCGAGGTCTGCCAGAAACCCTTCGGCGCTGGCGCCCTGAAGCAAAGCCGCCACGAAGGCGCCCACCGATTGGTCGTAGGCCTCCTTGGGATTCAACCAGTCGGAATGGACTTTGGCCTCCTTGAGCGCCTTGTCCATGTAACGCTGGATTCGCTCGAAATAGGTCTTCTGGGCTTCCCCCTCGAGCTTTCCGCCGAGCCACGTGCCGACGAGCGTCTGGTAGATCAGATACTCCTCATTGGCGTCGGGGGCGTGCTGGCCGTCGAGTTCTGCGCGGAAGCCGGCGTTGACGGCGTGCCAGCGCTCGAGCGCCTGCTCCCACTCGGCGGGGCACTCGGAGAGGACGTTTAGTCGTGCCCGCACGTCTTCGCCGCGCTTGGTGTCGTGCGTGGCGGTGGCCGACAGGGCGTAGGGCCAGGCGATCGCCCGCTCGGCGTTGCGGCCGTGGAATTGCTCTTTGGAAATGCCGCTGCTGGCCGGATCGCCCCCCACTTCGTTCAGCGAGGCGAGCGGATAGAAGCGGTAGAACGACGTGTCCTCCATTCCTTTGGCCGTCACGGGGCTCGTGACCTGCTGGAACTTCAGCGCGAACTGCCGCCGCTCGGCAATCTGCTCGTCGCTCAGCCCCTCCGGGTCTTCGAAGAGCAGCACGCTGGCGATGAAGTCGAAAAACGCGGGGTTCACGCCGGGATTGCGGCGCTTGGCCATTCGCACTGCTTCGTGAATCCGCTGCCGGTCCTCGTTGCTCACCGCCACTGCCTGAGGCCGAATGTAGCAGCGGTAGACCGGGAAGCAGGCGATCAGTTCGCGGAGCGCCGTGCGCAAACTCGTATGCGTGAAGTCGCGCGACCAGCGGTGCTGCTCCGACACGCGGTCCAGGTGCCAAGAGAGCACGTGCAGTTCGCTCGACATCGCTACGTTCAAGATCGTGCGTTTGCTCTCGTAGAGCACGTCGCGGTAGTTGCGCCGTTCGCCCAGGAACCGCAGGTACACGGCATTGAGGTCGTATATGCCCTGGCGGTCGACGAACAGCCCCCCCAAGAGATTGAGGAAGTCGTAACCCGTCGTGCCACTTACGGGCCAGTCGGCAGGCAGCGGTTCGTTTTCGCCGAGAATCTTTTCGACCACCAGATACAGCAGGGCGTCCTGCGCGTGCTCTGAGACGGGCGCCCCGACGCGGTCTGCCTGAATCTCGCGATAGGCCGCTTGCAGCTTCTCGAAGTAGCCTTGGGGATCGAGCAGGCCGTCGGGATGGTCGATGCGCAGGCCGGTGATCCAATCGTTTTTCAGGAACTCGAGGATCAGCGCATGAACGGCGGCGAAGACCTGGTCGTCTTCCACACGCAACGCAGCCAGCTCGTTGATGTCGAAGAAGCGGCGGTAATTGATCTCGTCGGTCGCCACGCGCCAGTGGCTGAGCCGGTACGATTGTTCGGCCAGCAGGGCGTCGAGCGCGTCGAAGCTGCGCGAGTCGCCTGGCGCGCCGTTGAACTCCGCAACTACTTGCTCGATCGCCTGCCGCACTTGTTCCTCTTTCCAGAGCGCGGCCAGCCGCCGGCGGGCGACTTCCTGCTCGCGGTAGCGCAACTGCACGCGTTCGGTGCTTAGCTCGCGTCGCCCCGGCAAGTTTTCGAGCTGCGTGATGATGCTGTCCAGCTCGAGCAATTCTGGGCCGTCGTCGGCCAACACGCCGGTGAGCGACTTCCGCGCCGCATTTAGAATCGTTGTCCAGGTGCGAGGCGCAAGCGGAAACCTGCGATTGTAGTAACGCACATAGAACCGCTCTTGCTCCCACACGAGCCGCAGTTCTTGCCGATCGAGCACGCGGCCATATTGGTCCCCCAAGATCGGCAGCAACACCTTGCCCTTGAGCGAGTCCTTGGGCGGCCGCCAGTCGATGTCGAAGAAGCGGGCGTAGCGCGAGCTGACGCCATTTTCGAGCACGTCCTGCCACCACAGATTGTTGGGGTCGTCGATCCCCATGTGGTTGGGCACCACGTCCATGAGCAGCCCCATGTCGCGGCGGCGCAGTTCCTCGGCGAAGCACTGGAAGTCGGCCAGCGTGCCGAATTCGGGGTCGATCGTCGCATGATCGATCACGTCGTAGCCGTGGGCGCTGTTGGCGCGGGCACGGAACAGCGGCGACGGGTACGCGTCGGTAATCCCCAGGGCTTCGAGATAGTCGATCAGCCCGAGGGCATCTTGAAACCTGAGGTGATCGCTAAACTGCAGCCGGTAGGTGGCCAGGGGGATGCGGGAGGGGACATAGCGCATGGCTACCTCGCGGGGGCGCCGTTGGGGCCGGGGGCCGTCTGGAACCTATGCCCCGCGAATGGAGTGCCAACGGGCCGATGGAGGGGTGAAAGGAGCTGGGGCGTCACCGGGTCCAAGTCTCTGCGGGCCCTCACCCCGGCCCTCTCCCACGGGGAGAGGGAGTAAAGCTGCGAGGTCTAGGAGGGTGGGCAAACAGCGGTGAGCGCAAAGAAAAAGGCCGGATCGCTCCGGCCTTTGCCTCTTGTCGCTCCAACTACCTTAGGCTCGGTCACCCGTGTGTCGCAGGCAACCGAGTTTGCGCTCTTCAAAATCCGCCCCTGAGCCTCGCAGGCGCCGCGGGTCGCCTTTTCCCCATTGGCAGGATCGCAGCCGGCATGGTACCCAGGCCGGCGTGGCCCGTAGGTGCGAAGCCCGCACAGGGCCCGCGAGGCTCTTTTCCCGGCCGGCAGCCGCCAGACGCGGTTTGTCAGCAGAGGGAAGACGCTCCTGGCCACCCGTTCGGGGCCGGCCGCTCACGTCCTCCACCTATATCTACGCAGCCCGGCGGTCCAGGGTTCGGAACTTTTTCTGAACCCGTTTCCCCGCCCCTGGACCAGGGAAAGGCTGCCGTCTGGGAGAATTCGCGAAAGTTTGCGGGTCAGGTCGTCGATATCAAGTCTGCCGATTGCTGCCTTTGGGGAGCGCGCCTCGTGCGCGCCGCCTAAGGCGACAAAAGACCGGGGGGGAAACCGGACGTCGGCCCAACACTGCCACGTCCGGCACAGCGCCGGCGGCGCAAAGTCGCGCCGTCCGACGCTAGCACCATGCAGTGACTTCTCCCCTGGAGTCGAACCTCGATGGCCCGGCAAATCTTCCGGTCGTGGATCGTCGTGCTGGCCGTGCTGATCCTTGTAGCCGGCTGCTCGCCCACGCAACCGTTTTACTTCTTCGAAGATGGCGATCTCTCGCACTACCGGGGCGTGGCCACGGAAATCGAGTATCCCGACGTCCACGAACTCGAGCTCCCGGAAGTCTCCGGCGCCTACGCGCCCTTGACCCTCGACGACGATCTCGAAAAAACGCCCCAGTGGCAGCTCACCCTCGAAGAAGCCACGCAGATTACCCTGGCCAACACCAAGAACGTCCGCACGCTCAGCGGACGCGTGGGCAACGTCGAAGGCGCCCCCGATCAGCTCCTCCGCCAGCCGACGCAAGCGGTGTCGATCTACGATCCGGCCCTCGAAGAAACCAACCCGGGCTTCTCGAACCTGGTGCGCAACGGCGTAGGCACGGGGCGCGGCGTCGAGGCCGCTCTCTCCGACTTCGACGCGCAGTTCGCCAGCCGCCTCCTGTTCAACAAGAACGATCGTCCGCTGAACGTGGCTAATCAGTTCGCCGGCTTGTTCCAACCCGTGCTGATTCAGGACAATGACACGTTCCTCGCGCAGATTCAAAAGACCAACGCCTACGGCGGCACCGCCGCGGTCCGCAACAACACGGCCTACGACCAGAACAACAACCCCACGCGGGCCGTGCCCAGCTCGTGGGACACGAACTTCGAAATGAGCTATACCCAGCCGCTGTTGCAGGGGCGCGGCGTCGACTTCAACCGGATCGCCGGCCCGAACTCGACCGTGGGCAATCCCCGCGGCGTGGTCCTCTCGCGAATCAACACCGACCTGACCTTGGGCGACCTCGAGGTCGGCATTCGCGATCTGACGCGGGAAACGGAAGTCGCCTACTGGGAACTCTACTTCGCCTACCGCAACCTCGAAGCGGTGCGGGCAGGTCGCGAAAGCTCGCGGGCCACGTGGCAGAAGATCAAGGCCCTGTACGACAAGGGACTCAAAGGCGGCGAAGCGGAAAAGGAAGCTCAGTCGCGCGAACAGTTCTTCCTGTTCCAGGGACAGGTGCAAGAAGCGGCCAACAACTTGATTCGCGCCGAAGCCCGGCTGCGGCAACTCATGGGCATCGCCGTGTCGGATGGCCGCTTGATTCGGCCGGCCGACGCCCCCACGGAAGCCAAGGTGGCTTTCGACTGGGTCGAGGTCCGCGGCGAGGGCCTGGCCCGCAGCCCCGAACTGCGTCAACAGAAGTGGCGCATCAAGTCGGACGAGCTGCAGCTTGTCGCGGCCAAGAACTTCCTGCTGCCCCGGCTCGACGCCCTCGGCACCTACCGCTGGCTCGGCATGGGCGACGACCTGATCTCGTCGAATCGCGTGCCGCAGACCGGCCCGATCTCGAACAGTGCGTTCCAGTCGCTCACCTCCGGGCAATTCCAAGAATGGCAGTTGGGCGCCAACCTGACGATCCCGATCGGCTTCCGGGCGCCGATGGCCAACGTGCGGCACCGGCAGTTGGGCCTGGCCCGCTCACGGGCTCGGCTCCAGGACATGGAGCTCGAACTCTTGCAGCAGTTGGCGGAGGCCTTGCGCAACGTCGCCCGGTACTACACGCTGACCGAGACCAACTTCAACCGCGCCGTGGCCGCCGAACAGCAGGTGCGGGCGGTGCAGGCCGCCTACGAGGTGGGCACGGTGACGCTCGACTTGTTGCTCGACGCCCAGCGCCGCCGGGCCGAGGCGATTTCGGCCTACTACCGCTCGATCGTCAACTACAACCTGGCGATCAACGAGGTCCACTGGCGGAAGGGCTCGCTGCTGGAATACAACAATGTGTACCTGTCGGAAGGTCCCTGGCCGAGCAAGGCCTACTACGACGCCAAGGGGCTGGCCCGCCAGCGTGACGCGGCTCTGTTCCTGAACTACGGTTACACTCTGCCGAAGGTCTTCAGCCGGGGTCCGGTCAACCAGCGGCCCGACTCGGAAGGAATCGACCCGACGTGGATGCAGCAACCGGCGGAAGCGATTCCGGCGGGCGAGCCCACCCCGGCTGCGGCCCCGGCCGCCGAACAGATTCCCACTCCGGCTCGTCCGGCGGCGGCCCGGCGGTTCGTCCCGCCGGCCGCAGCCCAACAAACGCCCATGGGGCCCCGGTTCGACGAGGGCGAATTGGGAACGCCGCCGGTGAGCGATGCACGGACGTATGACGATCGAGTGAGTTCGGCAAGCTACCGTCCCACGTCCCGAGCTGGCTATGAACGCGTCGCGGGTAACCCGGCTGTTGGAAGTCATCGGCCTGCTGCAGCAATCGCGCGGGCACAACGTTAACTCGCTGGCCGTCGCCTGCGGCGTCGGGCGGCGGACGATCTTTCGCGATCTGCAAACGCTGCGGTCGGCGGGAGTGCCGCTCGCGTACGACGAAGACTTCGAGCGCTATTCGATCCCCGGGCAATACTATCTGCCCCCCACGAACTTCACAGCCGACGAAGCGTTGGCCGTGCTCGTGCTCTGCTCGCAACTCGGCGATCATCGGCAGTTGCCCTTCTACGCCGCGGCCGTGCGGGCGGCGCAAAAACTCGAAAGCAGTTTGCCGACGCGCCTGCGCGACCAGGTGCGGGCGACGATCCGCGGCATCGAGATCAAGTTCCCGCCCGCCAGCCCGCTCGCGGGCAGTCAGCCCAACTACGAGCAGCTCGTGGCGGCGTTGGCCGCGCGGCGGAGCGTGCGGATCGGCTACGACAGCTTGACCGAATGGACGAAGATCAACACCAAGCTCAGTCCCTATCGCCTACTCTATAGCCGGCATAGTTGGTATGTCGTCGGCCGCTCGTCGCTCCACCGGTCGACGCGCACATTCCACGTCGGCCGGATCGTGCAGCTCGACCCGCTCGACGACCGCTACGAAATCCCGCACGGCTTTTCGCTCGAACGCTATCTGGGCAACGCCTGGCACCTGATCCCCGAATCGGGCCCCGACCATGAAGTCCGCGTGCGGTTCCGCAAGATGGTGGCCCAGAACGTGGCCGAAGTCCTCTGGCACCGTACGCAGCGATGCCAAATCCTGCCCGACGGCTCGCTCGACTATCAGGTGACCGTTTCGGGACTGGGCGAAATATCGTGGTGGATTCTCGGGTACGGAGACCAGGCCGAAGTTCTGGCCCCCGCGCGGTTGCGCGAGATGGTGGCCGAGCGCGTGGGGCGGATGGGGCAGATCTATGCGGCCGCGAGCGCGACCAACGAGGCGCTGCCGGTCTCGCACCGGCGGCGGGGCGGGCAGCAGGGAAGTCCACGGGTTGGATAGTGGCCTACAACAGCTCGATCAGCCGGCGGTTGCTGGGGTCCGCTGGGAGATGCAGCGTGCGTGGATTACCGCTCTGAGACAGGGCCTGGATTCGGCCTCCTGCAGGAAGCCTTATGGATGCGGTGCATGGCTTTGCGGTGGTCTGTTGGGGTGTCGGCATCACGATCTGGATTCTCGCAGCGTTTGCGGTCAAGCGAACCGCCGAGCGGCAGCCCTTGCCGCGCAGGGTGTGGGACCTCGCCCTCACGGCCGTGGCAGCGATCCTCCTTTTCGCAGTCGCTCGGACCATCGATTGGAACCGCGAACTGCTCCCTCGCTCAGCCGCAGTCGGAATTCTGGGGGACTGTTTCTTGTTGGCAGGTTTGTGCGTCGCCGTCTGGGCACGTGCGACTCTTGGCGGCAACTGGAGTGCGAGCGTCGCCCTGAAGGAGGACCATGAGCTGATTCAGAGAGGTCCCTACCGCGCGGTTCGACACCCAATTTATTCAGGGTTGCTCTTGATGATTCTGGGGACGGCGATCCTCATTGGCCAAGTGGGCGGCTTTGTGGTTCTCGCGTTCTGCGCTTGCGGACTGTGGGTGAAGCTGCGACGCGAAGAAGCGCTGCTGGCAAAGCACTTCCCGCAGTATTCAGCATACGTGCGACGCACGAAGGCGCTCGTGCCGTTTGTCCTTTGATGGCGGCCGCCGCCGTCTGCCGCGCTGCCAGGAGCGGGACCGCTCGCGGCAGCGAACATGCCGCCCCAAAGAGCGCGACTTCAGAACGCGTTCGCGAGGGCAGAGCCACGGGCGACTTGTCGCCCCTCTCGGGGAGCATGCGCATTCATTCTCCCGCCAGCAACTCCGCCAGATGCAGCACTTTGATCGGTTTGCCGAGCCGTCGCAGGCGGCCGCCGAGGTTCATCAGGCAGCCGGTGTCGGTGGAGACCACCGTGTCGGCGCCGCAGGCGTCGAGGCAGCGGACTTTGTCGTCGACGATCGCCGTGGAGATGTTCGGGTAGCGCACGGCGAACGAGCCGCCGAAACCACAGCATTGATCCTGGCGCGCAAGCGGCACGACCGTGAGCCCGGCGACGTGCGCGAGCAGCGTGTCGACCTCGCTCTGCTGTCCGAGCATCCGCAGGTGGCACGCCGAGTGGTAGGCCACCTGCCCTTCGTAGCGTGCCCCCACGTCGGTCACGCCGAGCCGATTCACCAGCAGATCGCTGAGCTCATAGGTGCGCTCGGCCAGCGCCCGCGCCTTCGGCCCCCACACCGGATCAGCGGCGAGCAACTCGGGGTACTCGACCTTGACCATCGCCGCGCAGGAGCCGGACGGCGTGACCACCGGATCAGGCGCCGAGAAGGCTGCGATCGTGTGCTTGGCCTGCTCGCGGGCCAAGTCGGCGAAGCCGCTGTTGTAGAGGGGTTGGCCGCAGCAGGTCTGCGCTTCGGGAAAGGTCACCTCGTGCCCTAGCCGCCGCAGCAACCGCACCGTCGCCTGCCCCACGCCAGGCCGCAGCACATCGGCCAGGCAGGTGATCATGAGTTGGAAGGTCATGCGAGGTGGCAACGAATACGAGACGTTTAGGGAGGCGACGGTGGGGTATTCCACGTGCCCTATTCCCCAAACTTTGATCGTCTGTTCATCGTCCGCATACTTGAACAACACGCTGTAGCGATGCTTGCCGCCATGCTCCACGGCATCGAACTCATAGAGCTGATAGCCTGGAGGATAGGGCGGACAGGGCGACGGCCTGCTCAGGGTGGCCGGTCGCTCGGCCAGCAACCGCAGATGGTGGAGAATAGCCCACCGTAGTGACGGCGAACTCGCGGCCAGCAAACCTCTCGCCTCTTCCGGCAGTTCTAGCCGGTAGCACATCCACCAAACTCCGCTTCCAAGGTTTCGAGCGTACTAATGCGGCCTGCCCGATGGTCCGCGGCGGCTCGCAGCAGGTTGTCGCGTCCCAGACCTGGAAGGGCGTGCTGGGCATATTGCTGGGCAAAGAAATCCAGCATGGTGGCCTCGGAAATCTCGCCTCCGCCGGGGTCGCCAGGCTCGCGATCGCCGCGCGCCTGGAGCCAGGGCTTCTCTTGGTGGGTCATCTGCCGCAGCTTGGGGGCAGAGTAAACCTTATAGGACTGCCAGACCGATTCGATTAGCGCCCGGTCTTCCTCGGACATCGTGGTGCGATCCGCGACGAACGGCGCCCAGGGAATCGGCTGATTCCCAAAACCACGAAAGTGCTGATAGGCGTCTGGCGCGACCGGGCCATGCTGCCAAGCTTCGAGACGGCCGCGAAACAGCGGATCGCCGCGAAACGCGAGCGACCACCCCTGTGCGTAGTACAGCAGTTTCTGCAGCCGCAGGTGGGTGATCGGCTCCGGCTCGTCGGCCTCGGCCTGAGCCAGACGGAGAAAGTATTTGGCGACTTCGATCGAGGTTGTCATACGAGCGCTCCTGGAACTAAGTCTACCTTAGCGACGGACCGGAGAAAACGCAGGTCTCACCACCGCAGCGGCGACTGCCAGGCTTCCTTGGCGTACATCAAGTCGTGATCGCAAGGCCCTTAGCGGGAATACCACCACGCTGTGGCGGCAATGCCCGCGATGGTTGCGCAGGTCACCGCAGCAAGCCGCGCTTTGCCAAACATCGTTCCAAACCCAGCCCCAAACATCGCCCAGCCGGCACACCAAGTTAGCAATAGCAGCCTTGGATCCAGCGGAGGCTGTTCCGTAAGGCTTTTCCACACCAGAAAGACCTTGAGGGAGCCCGCATACCATGCCGTGGTTAAGAGGAGCAACCAGATGGTTGACTTTCCCTTGAAGACTGTCATGGCGATTGTGCGATCCGGGAGCCAAGGCAACAAGCCTCGAACCTCGAGCACCTTGCCTCACCACCGCAGCGGCGACTGCCAGGCTTCCTTGAGTTCGGCGAGGCCGGCGTCGATGCGGGGCTCGCCGCTTGTGCCAAGGATCACCAGGCGCGGCGATTCCGGCGGGTTTGCCCCCCGTGACTCACGGGGAGCTAAGGGGGCCGTCACCGTGCCGACTTGGGCATGCGGCAGATCGCTCATGATCGTCTTGAAGCTCAGCGCGGCTTCCGCCGGCACCTCGCAGAGGAATCGCGTGTTCGACTCGGAGAAGAGCAGCGCCGTATCGAGTTCTTCCGTCGCGAAGCCGCTGAGGTCGTGCGGCACGTTGGCCAACTCGAGCTGCGCCCCGAGGCCGCCGGCGAAGGCCATTTCTGCCGCGGCAACGGCCAAGCCCCCTTCGCTCAAATCGTGGCAGGCACGCACCAGGCCGGCATCGATCGCCGTATGAAGGGCAAGGAACGTGCGGCGAGCCCGCTCGGCATCGACCGTGGGCGCCTGTCCGCCTGACCAACCTTCGACCAAGCCCAGATGCGAGCCGCCGAGTTCGTTCTTGGTGAGGCCGACCAAGAACAGCAGGTTGCCGGCCTTCTTCAGATCCATCGTCACGCAGCGCGACACGTCGGCCACTTGCCCCAGCGCGCTGATCAGCAGCGTCGGCGGGATCGCGATCGAGACCGTGCGGCCGTCGGCGTCGGGATAGCGGAATTCGTTGTTCAGGCTGTCCTTGCCGGAGATGAACGGCGTGCCGAGGGCGATCGCCAGGTCGTAGCAGGCGAGCGCCGCGCGGACCAGCGAGCCCAGCGTTTCCGGCCGCGAGCAATCGCCCCAGCAAAAATTGTCGAGAATGGCGATCTTCCGCGGATCGGCCCCCACGGCCACGCAGTTCCGCACCGCCTCGTCGATGGCACTCGTGGCCATGTGATAGGTGTCGTAATCGCCATAGTGCGGGTTCATGCCGCAAGAGACGACGAGCCCGCGCCGCGAGCCGAGCAGCGGCCGCACCACGGCGGCGTCGCCCGGGCCGTCATTCGTGACGCCGACCAGCGGCTTGATCACGCTGCCGCCCTGGACCTCGTGATCGTACTGCCGAATCACCCACTCCTTGCTCGCCACGTTGAGCGAACCGAGGATGCGGAGGAGCGCCCTCGTAGGGTGTGTCAAACGAAGTGCAGACGCACCATCGGTTTCGTGGCCCTTGTCGGTCGCGCCCGCACCCACGCTTGGTGCGTCCGCGCTTTGCTTGACGCACCCTACATACGTCGCCTGGCGGACGATCGGCGGGCGGCCTTCGTGCAGAAACTCCATGCTCAGGTCGGCGACTTGGCGGCCTTGATACTCGAGCTTGAGTCGGCGCGTCGGTTCGAACACGCCGATGGCCGTCGCCTCGACCCCTTCCGACGCGCACAGCGCGTGGAACTCGGGCCACATGGCCTCCGGCACGGCGAGCACCATCCGCTCTTGGGCCTCGGAGATCCACAGCTCGGTGTAGCTCAGGCCGGCGTACTTGCTCGGCGCCTTCTCGAGTTGCACCACGGCGCCGATCTCTTCGCCCATCTCGCCGACAGCGCTCGAGAGGCCGCCTGCCCCGCAGTCGGTGATCGCGTTGTACAGGCCCTTGTCGCGGGCGGCCAGGATTACGTCGACCACCATCTTCTCGGTGATCGCGTTGCCGATCTGCACCGCGCCGCCCGACAAGTCTTCGCTTTCGCTGGTGAGCTCAGCCGAGCTGAAGGTCGCGCCGTGGATGCCATCGCGCCCGGTGCGGCCGCCGACGACCACGATCAGGTCGCCAGGCTTCGGCTCCTTGAACGACTTGTCGCGGGGAATGATGCCGACGTTGCCGGCGTAGACGAGCGGGTTGCCCAGGTAGCGCTCGTCGAAGTAGAGCGCGCCGTTGACCGTGGGAATGCCCATCCGGTTGCCGTAGTCGCGGACGCCGGAGACGACGCCCTTCATCACACGCCGCGGATGCAGCACGCCGGGCGGCAGCGATTCCGGCGGCGTGTCAGGCGGGGCGAAGCAGAAGACGTTCGTGTTGCACACCGGCTTGGCGCCCATGCCGGTGCCAAGCGGATCGCGGATCACGCCTCCCAGCCCCGTGTTGGCGCCGCCGTAGGGCTCGAGGGCCGAGGGATGGTTGTGGGTCTCGACCTTGAAGACGACGTTGTACTCGTCGTCGAAGCGGATGATGCCGGCGTTGTCTTTGAACACGCTCACGCACCAATCCTCGGTCCCCAGCCCGCGGCGGATCTCCTGCGTGGCGGCGAAGATCGTTTCCTTGAGCATGTTCTCGAAGCGCCGCTCCTGGCCATCGGGCCCGCGATAGGCGACGCGGCCTGCCAGCGTCTTGTGGCTGCAGTGCTCGCTCCAAGTTTGCGCTACCGTCTCGAGCTCAACGTCGGTCGGCTCGCGCCCCAGGCCGCGGAAATGGGCCTGGATCGTTTGCATCTCCTCGAGGCTCAGGTAGAGCTGCCCCTGCTTGCTGAGCCGCATCAGCCCGTCGTCGTCGAGCGAACCGAGCGGCACGTGCACCAGCTCGAAGCGATAGTCGCCGCCGACCGCCAGCCGATCGAAGGGGAGCGGCCCCACGATCGCCTGCTCGATGGCGTCGTTGGCCAGCAGCTTCGAGCAAAGCTGCTCGAGCTGCGCCGCCGGCAATTCGGAGAGCCAGTACTTGCGGAGCGTGCGCACGGATTGCGCAGGCACACCCAGCTCGGCGAGCGCGGCTTGCGCGCTCTGGGCCACGGGGTCCATCACGCCGGGCTTCGGCAATACATGAACGAGCTGCGGGCGGCCGTTGGGAGGCGCGGTGAGCGCGGCGTCGCCTACTCGGGCCACCACTGCTCGCTCGACCACGCCGTCGACGAGCAGTGCCCGCGCGACGAGCTCCACCTGCTCGCGCTCGAGCGGCCCCTCGAGCAGATAGCCATGGGCCACGGCGACCGAAATCGGCCCGGCGAGCCCCAGGTCGTGCGCTTCCGAGGCGATCCGTTCCGCCGCCCGATCGGTCTGGCCAGCGGCCGGATAGATGTCAACTTCCCACAGCATCGAAAGGCTTCGCTGATTTGCCTGGCTTGCCAAAAACTCGCCGGGCGAACGCCTACGCAGGCGACCCAGCGAAACGAAGCTCCGAGTCTAGCAAGTTCAGCCGCCGGGTTCATCTGGCCCTGTCGTGGTCGCCTCGGTCGAACAAGTCAGCGGTCTGCGGCTACGCCGGTTGGCCGAAGCAAAAGCAGTAGCCATCATGCTGCTCGAGCATGTCGCACTCGCGGAGGAAGAACAGCCGGAAAAGCTTTCCGTCGTGCGGCTGGACTCCGATCGCCCCCGGCTTGGCGCCCCGGCCTTGCAATTCCAGGCGGAGGGCCTCGACGTCGCTCACGCTGAAGTAGCACGAGCCTGCGCGGGCCGGATCGTGGTGCGCATCGCGGACCAGGCCGATCTGAGCCCCGTCGCGCTTCAACGTGGCGGCTTCGGCGTCGCTCGTGACCAGCGAGAAGCCCAACACGTCGGTGTAGAATCGCGCCGCCCGTTCGATATCCCGCACCGGGAGCGCCTGGGTGTCTTCGTTCGAAATCGGGTGGACGGAGAGAAAAGTCACCATCGGCGATTCCAGCGAGCCCCAGCGTGGTCATCGCGACGAAGTGTTCGCGATGCTCGACAGCCCAAAGAAGAAAGGCCGGCAGCCTCCATGGGGAGCGTCCGGCCTTCCTGAGCTGTCCTGGGTGACCATGCATGAGTCACCGGTCAACGAAGCCCATGATAGCGATTTGAACGGTGTATTTGCAACGTTCCGTTGCCATTTGGCGCCGACATTCGCTTCGGACCGAGACAGGTTCTCAGGATCCATTCGCTGCGGAGCCTGGCGGACGGCCTGGCGGCCCGCGGAGCGCCTTAGTACGGGCTGATATCCGTGTTTGGCAGCGATTTTTGAAGTTCGCGCATGCCTGCCTTCGTGGCCTGTGTGCCGATCAGGTTGAGGCTCCGCAGCTTCCGCAGTCTCGCTAGGTTGGGCAGCCCTGCGTCGGTAACCTTCGTGTGGCAAAGGCCCAGCCACTCCTCGAGCTCGGTCAGATCGCGCAGGTGAACCAGTCCCGCGTCACCGATGCCCGTGTTGTCGAGCACCAGGTTCTCGAGGCCAGTGTGACCCGCCAAGTGGGCCAGCCCGCGGTCGTCGATGGCTGTCTTCCATAGGCTGAGCACCCTCAGGCGGGAGAGGCCGCGCAGGTGGCGCAGCCCATCGCTGGTGATCGGCGTCGAGGTGAGCACGACCGACTCGACGCTCGGTACGAGGCCGATGAGGGCCAGGTCGTCGTCGGTGGCCTGGGTTTCTCCCAGGTCAACAAACACGACGTTCTGAAAGGCGTCGATGCCGAAGACCCACACCAGCCAGGCCGGCGCCCCGGGCCGGGCATTCGGAACGCCGATCGTGCGCCCGCGGCGATCGCGCGTGATCCGGTAGTCGTATTCCACGTGTCCGCCCAGATGAAGCACGCGCTCGACCATGCGTCGTTGGCGCCGGGCGGCGCTGGCCTGCCATCCAAGCCACAGCGAGGCCAGCGTCAGCACGACCAGGAGGCCGCGCACGCTGAACTGCCAGCGGCGTCCAGGCAGCGAGGAGAAAGGGTTGGTCATGGCCGCCACGGCAACCAAGAGGACTGGGAGATTTCAGGGTAGCCGCTCGAACAAGCCTGGTCGATGGTTCGCGTGCGGGCTCTAACATTCCGGGCGCATATGAGCGCCGCATGTGCATCGCGTGAACATTTGTTGGGGCGTCCTTGCGGCCGCTGGTCATCCAACCTAAGTTGCAAGGCACGGCGGAGGGGTGGTTCTTGGTTCAAGGAGTCTGGCCGTGTCGAGGCGAAGAGGCTTTACGCTCGTCGAATTGCTGGTCGTGATCGCCATCATTGGCATCCTGATCGCGCTCTTGCTCCCCGCCGTGCAGGCCGCCCGCGAGGCTGCCCGCCGCACCGAGTGCCTGAATCATCTCAAGCAGCTCACGCTGGGGATGATCATGCATCAGGACCAGTACAAGTACTATCCTTCCGGCGGTTGGGGCTTTCGCTGGACCGGCGATCCCGACCGCGGCCGCGGCAAAACGCAACCCGGCGGTTGGGGCTATCAGATTCTCCCCTTCATCGAACAGCAGGCGATCTACAACCTGGGGTCCGGCACGTCGCTTGCTCAAAAGAAGCAGGGGTCGGCCCAGCGGATCATGACGCCGCTGTCGGTCTTTCACTGCCCCACGCGCCGCAAGGCCATTCTCTATCCGAACGCCACCGGTTCGTGGAAGCCGGCGCCGCTGCTCAGCGACCCGGTCGACCGCGTGGCGCGCAGCGACTATGCGGCGAACGCCGGCACCTTAGCCAGCCTCGTATCGTTCAGCGCAGGACCAAACACCTACGCCGAAGGAGACTCGACCTTCACCTGGCCCTCGCTGCAAAACTTCAACGGCATTTGCGCCAACCGGAGCGAAGTGAGCCAGCGCGATCTGCTCGACGGGACGACGAACACCTACTTTCTCGGCGAGCGGTATCTCTCGGCGGACGCCTACGAGACGGGCTTCGACCCCGGCGACAACGAAGGCATCTACAGCGGCGACGACCAGGATGTCGTGCGGTTCGTCGGCCCCGAGCATGAACCGGCCCAAGACCGGCTGGGGCTGATCATCAGCCGCACCTTCGGCAGCGCGCACACCGGGAGATTCCACGTTTCCATGGGGGACGGCTCCGTGCGCGGAATCAGCTACGCCATCGAAACCACGGTCCACGAACGTTTGGGCAACCGCGAGGATGGACAGCCGATCGACGCCAAGAGCCTGGAATAGTGTCTTTCCAGCCCGCGCAGTCAGGCGCCGGCAGGCCGGCTCTACTTCGCGCCCGACCCCCGATTGTGGCCGGCCCGCCTTCGGGGCAGAATAGTCGGCGGGCAAACCTGGGCTCGTCTCGAGCGGCCCCGGCTCCCGCCGCGCTCTTCCCACCTCGAACCTGCTCGCCGGAGTATTGAGATGACGCTGTCACGTTTTGGGCTGTTGTTCCTGTTGTTGTCGGCCTTGGCCGCGCCGGGGCTGGCCGCCGATCCCAAGGATCCGGTCTACACCGACCCCAAGGAAACCGACGAGGACTTCGCGTTCCAGGGGGAATACGCCGGCGAAGTGGAAACCGACGAGGGGAAGAAGAAGTTCGGCGTGCAGTTGATCGCGCTGGGGGACGGCAAGTTCGACGCGGTGGCCTACCCCGGCGGCCTGCCAGGCGCCGGCTGGACCGGCGACAACAAGCACAAGGCCAGCGGCGCCCGCGAAGGCAACCAGGTGGTCGTCCGTGGCGAGCATGGCTCGAAGGGGGTCATCGACGGCAAGCAGATCCAGATCGTCGGCGAGTCGGGCAAGGTCGTCGGCGCGCTCCCCAAGGTCGAGCGCAAGAGCCCCACGCTCGGCGCGAAGCCGCCTGAGGGCGCGATCGTGCTGTTCGACGGCAGTTCGACCGACCACTTCCCTGGCGCAAAGATGACCGAAGACGGCCTGCTCATCCCCGCCGCCACCAGCAAGGAGAAGTTCGGCAAGCACAAGCTGCACCTCGAGTTCTTGCTCCCCTACATGCCCAAGAGCCGCGGCCAAGGCCGCGCCAACTCCGGCATGTACGTGCAGGGGCGGTACGAAGTGCAGGTGCTCGACTCCTTCGGTCTCGAAGGGCGCGACAATGAGTGCGGCGGCATCTACACCGTGGCCCTGCCCGAGGTGAACATGTGCCTGCCCCCCTTGGTGTGGCAGACCTATGACGTGGAGTACACGCCGGGCGAATTCGACTCGAGCGGCAAGAAAACCAAGGACGCCGTGATCACGATCCTGCACAACGGCGTGCCGATTCACGACAAGCTGGCCATCGCCAAGGGGACCCCCGGCGGCCCGCTCTCCGGCGAAGGCCCCGAAAAGGGCCCGCTCTACTTGCAGGATCACGGCAACCCGGTGCGGTTCCGCAACATCTGGGTGGTCGAGGAGTAGGCGAACGAGTCTCGGGAATCAGAACCCTCTCCCTCCGGGAGAGGGCAGGGCGAGGGCGCTGGAACTCGCAACAATGCTCCGGCCCTATTTCTCCCGCGTCCTCCTCCTGGCGCTTGCGCTGTTGATCATTCCCGCCACCGCCGCCGTCGCCCAGCGCGACGGTGGCGGCGCGGAGATCCGGCTGCCGGCGTTCAGCGAGAAG
>JBGAPH010000035.1:0-70204 GCA_044221365.1 Pirellulales bacterium | reverse complement strand
ACTGCGTCCTGGATGGTACGCAGGGTCGTGCCGCCGGTGTAAGTGAAGGTCGTGCGGCGATTGAGCGGATCGGTGATGTAGGCGATGGTGGGCGTACCGCCGACATAGGTCAGGGTCCAGAGCTGGCCAACGTGGTTTTGGAGCCGCGAGAGCGCGCCGCTCGAGTCATAGCGGAACTCGAAGCCGTCGGGCTGGGTTTCGATGTATTCCGTGCCGTCCCATTCGAGGCTATTGCCCACGGTGTCGGGGGCCGTATAGCTGGCGCCGTCGAACGGATAGGTCACCGTGATGTTCGTGGCATCGATAAGCTTGACCGAGGTGCTCAGATCTTCAATCCGCCGCGAAAAGCTCGTCGTCCAGCCTTTCGGCATCTCAGACGGCACGCTGGTCCGCGCGGCCACGTTGTAGGTCAGCCGCACCGTGGGCGCCAGCTCGTCCACCGTCGGCAGGCCGTACTGCAGATAGAGGTTGCCCGAAGACGGATCGACCAGGCCCGATTCATCCAGGCTGGCAATGCCTTGACTCTGCGCCTGGTAGATCGGCGCCGCCGCCTGGGCCTGGGCCGCGTAACCGGACGTCAACGAGCTGTACTGCGGCGGACGGCTCGGGCTCGGCGAAGGATAGATGTTCCCCGTGCTGTCATCGTCGTCGTTGCCGCCCCCACCGCCGGTGTCACCACCACCAGAGTCGCCACCGCCGCCGCTGTCACCTCCACCGCCGGAATCTCCGCCGCCACCGCAGCTACCTCCCGAACAGCCGGTCGGCGGCGAGGGACTCGGCGCGGGAGGCGGACAGGGCGAGCACGTACCGTAACCGCCACCTCCACCTGGCCCGCCGCAGCCCGTGCGGCACATAGTATCGCTGGTTAAGCCATCGAACCAGCCGATGCTGTCCGAACGCCAGGCCGAGTACGGCGGCGGCGTGTCGAGCGGCACCACGAAGCCCGGAAAACGCGGAGGTTTGGGGGGAGGGCTGGCCATGACTCGTCCTTCCTGCCTAGTTTCCTACCCAGGGACCATGCCGCCGAAAATGCGCGGCAACCAAGTCAACGAAGCGAGCGCCCAGAACACACGTCGCTCGTTCCAAGCCACGCGCCATGACGCTACCCAAGACCGCGATCACCAAAGCGTGACCGCCTACATTGAGACTCGTCGCCCGGATCACGCCCAGACTGGGGCCGGTCCGGCAACTCTGTTCGTTATAACCCGCGCACCACGTCCGTCAACAAAACGCCAAAAAAAAATGGGTCCTCAGCGGAATCTGTGGGTGGATTCTTAGCCGTGTTTGGTTTCGCCCTCGTTGCTGGTGGCAGGCGACCGACTGGCTTGTGGCTCGGGCGACCAGGGGGCTCATTGCCGCCCCCTGGACCCTGCTAGCCTTTCTCTGATGTTCCGTGTCGTGCGGCGGGGTTGCCTGATCCGCGGAGCGGCTCGGCGCATCCGCGCGGGTGGCTCAACAAGTGCATCCTGAGCTGCGCTGGGACACGATGGAGTTAGCAGCTTCGTCGTCTCCCACAGCAGGCCCAGGATGCAACTCCAAACTATCCTCAATCGCGTGGCCCGTCACTCCTCGTTCGCCTACGGCACGCCGCGGTGGAGCGACGACGTCCTGCGTCCCACGCTGGAAGTGCCGATCCGAGAGCGGGCGAACGGCCGCCCGATCTGCTCGGGCTGCGGCCGCCGCCGACCCGGCTACGATCGCCTGCACGAACGCCGCTTCGAGTTCGTGCCTTGTATGTTGCCAAAAGGTCGGAAAAAGGGTTCAGTGGTGGCAGGTGTGGCCGAGTTCGGCGCAGCCGAAGTCTCGGCCACACCTGCCGGCGAGAGATCGATCGTGTCCTGGTCGCGTGCAGACCGTCGCAGAGCCTGATCCTCGCCGGCCTCGTAGTCCTAGCCCGAACAGCCGCCGGAGCCGTCGGACCCTGTGTCCCACGAGCTCGCATCAGCAAGACAGGGATTCTTCGATGCAGGAAGCCAACGCCCCGCAGACCTTCGTCGGCATCGACGTCGCCAAGCACTCCTTCGACGTGCATATCCTGCCGCAGGCACGCTCGCTCGCGTGTGCCTACGACGCCGCCGGCATTAACCAACTGCTCGAGGTTCTCCGGGGCCTCGAGGCCTGCCTGGTCGTGCTCGAGGCCACCGGAGGTTACGAGCGTCAGCTCGCCGCCGCGCTCGTCGACGCCGGCTGCGAGGTGGCCGTCGTCAACCCGCGCCGCGTCCGCAGCTTCGCCGTCAGCCTCGGCAAGAACGTCAAGAACGATCGGGTCGACGCCCGCGTCCTGGCGCACTTCGCCCAGACTTTCGAGCTGCGGCGCCTCGCCAAGACCCCGGAAAAACAAGCCGAAATCCGCGCGCTCGTCGCCCGGCGCCGGCAGTTGGTCGAACTCCAAACCATGGAAGCCAATCGTCAGCAGCAGGCGCAGTCGCGCGACGCCTTCAAGAGCATTCAGCACCTGCGCGAGGTCCTTAAGAAGGAACTCCAGCGCGTCGATCGACAAATCGCGCGCCTCGTCGAGAGCGACGACGATTGGCGCGCCAAGGCCGAGCTGCTGCAAAGCGTGCCCGGCGTTGGCCAGGTGACCGCCGCCACCCTGGTGGCCGACTTGCCGGAGCTCGGCAAGCTCAACCGGCAACAGATCGCCGCGCTGGTCGGCGTCGCCCCCTTCGACCACGACAGCGGCGCCTTCCGCGGCCAACGGTCGATCTGGGGAGGACGCGCCGAGATCCGCAACGCGCTCTACATGGCGGCCCTCACCGCCACGCGCTGCAATCCCGTCATCCAGGCCTTCGCTCATCGGCTCAAAGAGAAACACAAAGCTCACAAAGTCGTCCTCGTGGCCTGCATCCGCAAGCTCCTCGGAATCCTCAACACCATGCTCAAGAACAACACCCCCTGGAACCCAAAATTCCAGGGCGCCTAACCAAATACCCCCTTGAAAAGAAACACAGCCGCTCTGTGGCAGATCGCCGTGGTGTTCGTCTATGCCCTGCGTCGCGTCGACTGCCCGACCTGTGGCGTGGTGGTCGAGCGCGTGCCGTGGGCCGAAGGCAAGTCGCGGCTGACGACTGCTTATCAGTGGTTCCTGGCCGGCTGGGCCCGGCGGCTCTCCTGGCGGGAAACGGCCACGGTGTTTCACACCACTTGGGAACACGTCCGCGACGCGGTGCGGCACGCGGTGGCCTGGGGCCTGGTGCATCGCGAACTGAGGGGCGTCACGGCGATCGGCGTCGACGAGATCCAGTGGCGCCGCGGACATCACTATCTGACCTTGGTGTACCAACTCGACGACGGTTGCCGACGCCTGTTGTGGATCGGCCGCGAGCGAACCGAGGAGAGCCTGCGGCAGGGCCTGGAACTACTCGGCGAATCGCTCTGTGCGGGGCTGCGGTTCGCGTGCAGCGACCTGTGGCAGCCGTACCTCAAGGTGCTGGCCGAGCAGGCCGGCCAAGCAATCCATGTGCTCGACCGCTTCCACCTCATGAAGCAACTCGGCGAAGCGATCGATGACGTGCGGGCAGCCGAGGTCAAGCGGCTGAAACGCGACGGCTACGAGCCGGTGCTCACGCGTTCGCGGTGGTGTCTGCTCAAGCGGCCGGAGAACCTCAGCGATCAGCAGACGGTGACGCTCGAGGAGCTGCTGTGGTACAACCTGCAGAGCGTGCGAGCGTATCTGCATCGCGAGGACTTCCAGCAATTCTGGGAGTACCGCTCCCCGGCCTGGGCCGGCAAGTTCCTCGACCAGTGGTGCGGCCGGGTGATGCGCTCGCGGCTCGAGCCCTTGAAGAAGGTGGCCCGCAGCCTCCGCCGCCATCGGCCCCTGTTGCTCAACTGGTTCCGCGCGAAAGGCACGATCTCGGCCGGCATCGTCGAAGGCTTCAACAACAAGGCCAAACTGACCATGAGAAAAGCCTACGGCTTCCGCGAGTTCGAAACCATCGAACTCGCCCTCTACCACCAACTTGGGAACCTGTCCGAACCAGAATCAACCCACAGATTCTGCTGAGGAGGCAAAAAATTTCCCGAGTTCACTTCTGCGTACGAAATGCCTTCCAGAGGACCGTCGTCGCTGCTTGCCTAACCTGGGATCTCGCTTTATAACTCGCCCGCGAAAGGACCCGCGCCGGCACACATCGGTCTTCGTGGATTGAAAGCGCTCATGGACCCCCTGATCACGAGCAACTCCCTGCTCGACGGCGACCGCCTCGAGTTTCTACGCAGCAAGGCGATCGAGGTCGCCGCTCTCGATGGCGACGTCTGCGAGGTTGGCGTCTACAAGGGAGGCTCGGCCCTGTTGCTGTGTGAGGCTGCCGGACCGAACGGTCATGTCTTCCTGATCGACACCTTCTCCGGAATGCCGAGGGAGAGTGCGCACGACAATCATCACCGCGAGGGGGATTTTGGCGACACGAGTATGGCCTATGTGCGACAAGTGCTCGCGGGGCAGCGGAACTACTCTTTGCTGCGCCAAGTATTCCCGGCGGACACCGCGCTTCTCGAGCAGCGCCGCTTCAAGCTCGTGCACATTGATGCTGACCTGTACGAGTCGTATGCGGCTTGCCTCGAGTTCTTCTTTCCACGTCTGGCGCCGGGCGGATACCTGATCCTCGACGACTACGGCGCGACGTCCTGTCTGGGGGCGAAGCGGGCGACCGATGAGTTCGTCGCCAAACATGGGCTGACGCTGCACCACGGAGCTTCGTGCCAGTATTATCTTCAAGCGTAGTAACAGCTCGGGTTCCTCGCTCAGCCGCTCGATTGTGAGTCGGACGGATTCGTCCGAATGCTTCAAGCCCGAAGGGTATGACGGTATGGGCTCTGAATCGGCCAAGGCAAATCGCCGTCGCCTCCACGATCCTCTATGGCGGCGCGTATTTGCCGGAAAAGGCATTGACATCGGTTCGGGGGACGACCTGGTGACGCGGGAGGGCCTGTGGCCCGACGTCGTGAGCTGCGAAGCCTTCGACGCTGCCGATGGCGACGCTGCTTGCATCACCGAGCACCGCTCGCCGTCGTCGTACGACTTCGTCTACAGCAGCCACTGCCTCGAACATTTGCCGGACCCGGGAAAGGCCCTGCGACAATGGGGCGATCTCGTCAAGCCAGGCGGCTATCTCGCGGTCGTCGTGCCGGACGAAGATCTCTATGAGCAGAGTCACTGGCCATCGAGGCACAATGCGGGCCACCAGTGGACCTTCACGATTCACAAGCCCGCAGGACAATCCTGGTCGCCGCGCTCCCTGAACGTCGTCCAACTCTCGCTCGAAAGCCTTCCCGACTTCCGGTTGCTCTCGCTGCGGATTGCGGACAGCGGCTACGACTACTCACTCAAGCAGGTCGATCAGACGGCCCGCGGCGCCGAGGCGGCCATCGAGTTCGTGTTGCAGAAGTTGGTCCGCCGTCCTTCGGCGGACGCTCGATCCGTTGAGGTGGGATTGAGCGTCGCGACCGAGCAGGACCGTGGTCAGAACAAACCTCTATCCGCGAACGTCGCACAAGAAACCAACATGGCAACCACCTTCGACTCCGCCCAGTTCCTGGACACCGGAGTGGTCTCGCTCGAACCCTTGAAGATCTACACCGGTGTGTTGGGGCAAATCGGCGACATCATCATGTTCACGGCCACGGCAAGGCGGGTGCGTGAGCTGTTTCCCAATGCAAAGATCACCTTTGCGGTGAGCGCGCGCTATCGTGAGGCGGGAGAGTTGGTTGCCGGCCTGCCTTACGTCGATCAATTGTTCGTCACCGAACTCTATTGCGAGAAGCTGACCCAGGAGCTGTTCCATCCCTGGCATTTGGGCTGGCCGGTGGACCTGCGGGGCGACGACGAGATCGCCGAACAGCGACGCCACCAGATCGTGCTGGAGACGCGTCCCCGGCACCGGCGGATGCCTTGGTGGAAATTCGGACATCAAGTTGCCGAGACGGCTCATAAAATCGGCGTGCCGGGCCCGATCGACCTACGGACGGAGGTCGCCATCCCGCCCGGCACAGCAGTTCCGCCCCATGCGGCGGGCAAGCTCGTCTTGCACAACGACCCGGTGATCGACCCGCGCAAGGCCTGGCCTTGGCAGGCCGTGCGCGAGTTCGTGCGGATGGTCGGCGCGGACGAAGTCGTGCTGGTGGGCCGGCCCGGCGAACCCGTGCCGGGCGCCGTCGATCTGCGCGGGCAAACGACGCTGGCCGAACTCGCGGCCGTCATCCGGGACTCGGCTTGCTACATCGGCATCGATTCGGGGCCGATGTGGATCGCCGGCAGCCTGCAAGTGCGGACGGTCGGGCTGTATGGGACCGAATACATCCCCGCCTACGAAGCCATTCAGCCGCTGAACCCTCACGCCTCGTACCTGCAGGCCGAAGGGTCGGTGCGTCAGATCACCGCAGCCGCCGTATTCGACGCCGTCCGTCGCGCGCTCGAGCCGAGTCTGAACTCGGCAGCTACGAGCCCGTAGCGAACCCGGGCGCGACTTCGCCGTTGAGGTTGGCGCCGCCGGCGACAAGGTCGGCCCGCAACTCGTTCACCGTCACGGTGGCAGTGCCCAGCTTTCTCACGACGATGCCCGCCGCGAGGTTGGCCAGGTATACCGCGTCTTCCAGCGCCGCGCCGGCAGCGAGCGCAAGCGCAACGACCGCGGCTACGGTGTCGCCGGCCCCCGTGACGTCATAGATTTGGCGGGCAACGGCGGAAAAGAACGTTGGGACGCCCTCCCGCGGTGAGAAGAGCACCGCTCCGTGCGGTCCCAGCGTAACGAGCAACGCCGCACCCTGCCAACGCTGGACCAGCGACCGCCCCGCCTCAATCAAGACCGTCTCATCGCGGAGTTCTCGTCCCAGCTGCTGCTCGAGCTCGCGGAGGTTGGGCTTAACGAGCGACGCGCACGCATAGTCGTCATAGGGCGCGGACTTGGGGTCGACGAGGATCGGCACGCCGTGTCGACGGGCGAGGTCGATCACGGAACGGGCGAGCTGCCCGGTGATCGTGCCGAGGGCGTAGTCCGAAATAATGCAGCCATCGGCGTGGGGCAACGCGTCCGCGATCCAGCCGAGCATGTTGCGCGCGATCTCGGTGGGAATGGGAGTCCGCTGCTCCACGTCGAGCCGCACGATTTGTTGGCCCGCCGCAACGACCCGGGTCTTCGTCGTCGTCGGCCTATTCTTGTCCCGCACCAGGCCATCCGCGGAGATTTCGTAGGGAGCGAGGGCCTGTGCGAGCCCTTTTCCCGCCTCGTCGTCGCCGACGACGCCTCCAAGTAGGACCGTTCCCCCCAAGCTCGCAACATTTGCCGCTACGTTGGCGGCGCCGCCCGGTCGTGACGCCCGTGAGCGGACTTCGACCACGGGCACCGGCGCCTCCGGGGAGATTCTCCGCACCTCGCCCCAGACGTATTCATCGAGCATGAGATCGCCGACGACCAGGATCGTTTTTCCGGCGAACCCATCTACGTAACGAGCGAGCCCGGACCGAAACGAAGGTTGGCTGCCATGTTGAACGGTGTGCATCTTTTCGACGGTTGAGGCTGTAGTCTGGACTACTCCGACCGGCGAAGTCGGTGCAAGAGAGCGGAAGTTGACAGGCCCGACACGAGCGGCAGGTAGGCCACGCGGCCTCCATAACTCTCAACGATCGCTGCCTCTGGAATCGGCTTTCCGTGAGGAGGGGCATACTCGGCCCCTTTGCAATGCACGTCGGGCTTCAGCCTCTCCAGCGCGGTCTCAGGCGTCCGCTCGTCGAACACGACGACGCAGTCCACGCACTCGAGAGCGGCCAACAGCTCCACGCGCTCCTCCACCGGGACGATCGGCCGGCCCGCCCCCTTCAGTGCCCGCACCGACGCGTCGCCGTTGACGCCCACGACCAGCAGATCACCCAGCGCGTGGGCCGCCTGCAGGCTGCGCACATGCCCAAGATGCAGCAGATCGAAGCAACCGTTGGTCCAAACGACGACCCGGCCGTCCCGGCGCGCCTGCGCTCGACGCTCGAGCAATTTCGGCCATGGCAGCACTTTGCCGTTCGACAAGCTCATCGAGCCAACTCACGACGAGGCCAGGTCATAAGCCATGGTTGGCCGGGCGTCGCGCAGCGCCAACCGTGGCCAGGGCAACTGAAACCGCGCGGCATAGGAGATTTCGTCATGGACGCGATTTTGCTGGAGGTAGGCGCGTTCCCGCTCGGCGGACGCCCGCCGCAAACAAAACTCGCGCCAGCCTCTGTGCCACAGCTTCGCTTCGAGGCGACCGCGAAACCGTTCCAGCCACAACGGCCACAGATCGGCCGAAAACAGTTTGCAGGCCATGCGGAGCTTGTTGGCCACGATGTGGTGGCTCTGCACCGTGTACCGTGTGAAGCTTTCCTGAAAGCGGTGCCCCACGACGGACCGCGGATCGCAGTAGACGGGATGCCCCAGCATCCAGCTCTTGACGCCGATTTCGGCGTCTTCGAGGCCCCACTCCCGCATGTCGGGATCGAAGCCGCCCAACCGCTCATACAACTCCCGTGACATCGCGAGTGCGCAGCCGATTGCGCTCGGAGACTCGATGAACGGGCCTCGTCGCACCAGCTCATGAGCTTCGTGCCACCGCCACGCAAAATCCTCGAGTTCGACCTCATTGGCCAAGCCGAGCGAGCCCGTATCGTTGGTCCATCGCTCGATGTCCAGAACCGCGATCGCGGCCGAGACGATGGCTTGTCCGTCACAGCTCTCTACCGCCTCCACGAGCCGCTCGATCGCTCGAGGTTCCGGCTTACAATGCGCATCCATGAAGACGAGCACGTCGCCATGTGCTGCGCGGGCCGCCAAGTCCTTCGTGGGCGATGCTCCCTTGCGCTGCCGATTGCGGAGAACTACCACGTCCGCGAATGCACGCTGCAGTTGGTCAATGCAGTCGTCGGTCGAGCAATCGTCGGCCACGAGGACTTCGTAGTCGAGCCCGCCACACGTTTCCCGGCAGCTCTCAACCGTCTTTGTCAGCAGAGCGCCCTCGTTGTGGGCTGCCATGACAATGCTGACGCGCATAACCGACTCTCGACGTTACGTGGGTGACCCGATGGTCGAGTTTTCGCCCGCGACTCGCCACGTCGCGTAGAGACACTGGTGCTTGAGCCACTCATCGCGCCCGACCGGCTCAAGTCCCGGCAGGTTCGCGTCTTCTTCGAAGAATTCCAGACCGTAGTCGTGGACGCTCACGAGACTGCCCGGTCGCAGCGGCGGAACATAAGTCTGGAACTCGGAGCGCTTGTTGCCGTTGTCGCAGACCAAGTAGGTCTTTCGGCCATCGATCGCGCCCCAAACCTCGGCCTGACCCGCCGCGCTAAAAAGATCGACTTCGTGATAACGGACCTTGAGGAACGCCATCAGCTCGGCGGTGGGCTGGTCGAAGTGACGCGTGACGTCGAACGTATGGACGTCGAGGCCGTAGCGAATGCCCAGCAGGCCACAGAACAGGCTCAAGCCCCCGACTCCCGTTCCCAATTCGATGATGACCTCGATCCCCGGGAACTCCTTGAGGTGCGTGCCGATCAAGTGGTGTACGTAGTGATTGTGGCCGAGCGGCACGCCGCAGAAGTCGAGGAACCACGGCATCGCATCGGGCAAGCTGCTCACGGCCATTGATCCGGGACTACGGGGACGGCTCGGAGCCGATTAGACCAAGGCCTCGTCGTGAGCGGCATCCATGGCTAACCCCAGTGCGGCAAGAGCTTCGTCGACGGCGGCCAGCTTGAGCGCGGCGCCCGGCGTGGCCAACGCCTGCTTGAATATGCCGAAGTCGGTGAGATCGACACGACCGTTGCCGTCGAAGTCGCCTTGCGCCTGGGTCGTCCCCGCGCCGAAGTTGTTTTTCAGGATGCCGAAGTCCGTCAAGTCCACCTTCCCGTCGCCGTTGGCGTCGCCCGGAAGCGGATTGCTAAAGCGGCCGACGTAGATTTCGCCGCCCCCCAAGGGCCCCGACGCCGTCACGTAGAAAGAGTTGCCGGAGGCCGCCAGCACCGCGAGGTCCGTGAGCGCGCCCGGCAGGCCTAGATTCTCTCCACCACCAGAGCCGCCGGCCCCCCACAGGCTTTGCTGGCCGTTGGCATCGATGACCACGAACAGAACCTGTCCGTTCTTTCTGGCGAACTGCTCTCTAACGACGGTGACGTCGCTCTGAATGACGACGGTTCCCGCATCCGTGCCGTCCGATCGCCAGATCTTGAAGTCGTAGTAGAAGAACAGATGGTCGCCGGCCACCTGCAAACTGGACGGCGGAAGGTGGTCGATCTGGGGCGGCAGGAGCTTGATCTGCACGGTGCCGGCTTCCGTACCGTCGCTCTTCCAGAGGCCGTCGCCGTCGGCGGATCGGGCGATGAAATAGACCGCGCCTTGCCAGGTCACCAGGAAGCTAACGTTCGAGTCAGCACCGGGAAACATGTCCTTGACCAGGACGGTGCCAGCCGGAGTCCCGTCGCTCTTCCAAAGCCCGCCGCTGCTAAAGAAGACAGTTCCGTTCAGGTCGGTGGGATACTTCAACCCGGCGTTGACGCCGTCGCTCACGTACACGGTTCCCTGGGGCGTACCGTCGGTCCGATAGATGCCGGTCGGGATGTCGAGTCCGAGTCCGCGTCCTTGAAAATAGACCTGGTCGCCCACAATGTGCATCCAGTTGGCGGCGACTTTATCCGAGACCATCGAAGTGCCGGCCTCCGTACCGTCGGTCCGCCAGAGCACGTAGTGGTCCGTTTGGTCGCGCGCCGAGAATAGCAAGATTCCGTTGAAGTCCAGCAACTGCGTGGAAAACAGCGGGTGATTCAGTCCGTCGTCGGCACCTGGTAGGAAATCCTTCACCATCACGGTGCCGGCTTCCGTTCCGTCAGTCTTCCACAGCTCTCGGCCATGGACTCCGTCGTTCCCGAGAAAGTAGAGCGTGTTGCCCACGGCGGCCGCCTCGAAATCGCTGAACCGAGTCCCCTTGCCCATGCCGTTTCCTAGGCCCGGCATGAGGTCCTTGACGAGGTGCGTTCCGGCCGATGTGCCGTCCGTGGTCCAAAGCTCGCGGCCGTGGTCGCCGTCGTCGGCGGTGAAGAACTGCAGGTTGCCGGCTTGGATGAACGCGGAGGGATTCGCGCCATGCGTCATCGGCAGTTGAGTGGTCATGGGGACCGTCCCCTCGGCCGTGCCGTCGGAGGTCCAGAGTTCGTAGCCCTGCGTCTCCGTGCCCATCTTGATCAGGGCCAGCCCAGAATTGAGCATCTCGGCGCCGCTGCCGATTCCCATCTCGCCCAGCGCCAGCGTCTTCAGCGGGAAGGTGCCCGCCTCCGTCCCGTCCGACACCCAGAGCCGGTAGACGCCGTTCTCGATCGACACGAATCGCAGCGTGCCGTCGACCACGAAGCGTACGCCGCTGAGCGAGTCGGCCGGTCCTTCCACGATGTCCTTGATCAGGTGCGTGCCGCCGGTCGTGCCGTCGGTCACCCACAGCTCGTAGCCGATGTCAGGGAGCTGCCGGGGAAAGAACAGTTGATTGCCCACCGGAGTCAGCACGTAGCTCTCCGGCACCGCATCGCAGAGGAGTTGGGTGCCGGCGTCGGTGCCGTCGGAGGTCCAGAGTTGATTTCCCGTGACGAAGTACAGCCGGTTACCTCCAGCGATGAGCTTGCTGACTGCCCCAAACGTCTGCGTCGTCGTCACCTTGACGAAGTCGCTCACGCCATCGGTCTTCCAGAGCTCGCCGGAGCCGTCATCGACGTTACTGGCCACGTAGAGTGAGCCGTCGAGTTCGGCCGAGCCATTCGCGGCCAAGCGAATACCTTGGCCGACGATCTCACCAGTGCCGGGGACTGCGTCGGTCCGCAGCATCGCGGTTGTCAAGACTCCATCCTGTTCGCGGCCGATCGACAGGTAGAGGTGTCCCTGGTAGACGGTGTGGGCAAATTCGTCGATCAGGTTCCACCCGTCGGGCACCAGGCCGACGACCGGTTTGGTGCCCGCCGCCGTGCCGTCGGTCTCGAACAATGCCGAGAGCTGAGGGGTCATGGCCGTAAAGTACAGCTTGTTCCCATAGCCGAGCATGGGGGAGGGATAAGACCCGTTGTTGCCCGGCCAAAGATCGGTGACGAGATGGGTGCCCTGCGCCGTGCCGTCCGAAGTCCAGAGCTCTCGGCCTGCGGCGGGCGTGGTGGCGGCGAAGTAGATGGAGTTGCCGAGACGCTCAAACGACCGCAGGTCCAGGCCGCCACGACCCGGATTACTGTCCTTGACGAGCTGCGTGCCCGCGGGAGTTCCGTCGGTTCGCCAAAGCTCGTAGCCGTGCGTGCCGTCGTCCGCGGAAAAGTAGGCCACGTCCCCCATGTTCACGAGCGGCCAGAAGCGCTCGAGGTTGACCGGGTGAGTGTTGATGTCCTTGAGGAGCTCGATGTCGGCTGCGAAGAGACGCCGCGATTCGAGTAGCTCAATGGCGTGCCTAAAAGAATAACGATCAGAGTCATTAGACGCAACAAGGTTTGCTTTATGCATTGCCTGCCTCCTGAAAGGCCCAAAGAAGATTTTCGCTAGTCTCTTGTTCGCAAATGCTCTTCTAATTGGATCACACACTCGACAGCATCAAGAGAGTCGCCATCGTCCAAAGACCAGTATTGCTGAAACTCCGGGATCTCCCTGACTGCATCTGGCGTGGTCGAGTGCTTTTCCGCTAAGCGGAAGGCGATTCTGTCAAGCAAACCTTGGTAAGTTGACCGCCTCATTTTACATCACCGCGGATCCTACTAGAAAGCGAGGGCTTGCGTGATTCGTAAGGATGGTCGACACTGTTAGGAACGGACGCGAAGTAACTTCCGCATTTGGGAAGCCGCAGGCAGCCGCCTCAAATGAGCGAAGTTATTTCGCGTGCGATCCTTAGCTTTACCAGCCCCGCTAGCAGCTCTCACCGCGTTCCCAAATGGGGAATTCATTTCCCGTCCGGTCCTTAAAGATCAGCCAAGTCCGTCAGGGCTGCAGGGCGATTGCACGTCAAGTTACGTTCCGCGTAGGACTTTCTCCAGGTAAGCGTCATCTCAGCCGGCGGTGAGGCGTTTGTATTTGATGCCGACCTTGGCCGTGAGTTCGCTTTTCAAGAGGCTCAGCGCGGTCCGCCGCAGGCTGCTGAAGTTGGCGTCGGCGTGGCCCTTTCGGATCCGGCATTGGTCCTCCTGAAACGTGACATCGAGTTGCCAATGCAACCGATTCTCGATGGCCCAATGTTCACGCACTGCCTCCGCGAACCGCTGGCCGGAGACGTAGCGGCTCAGAATGTAGTAGCGCACATCGTGGCATTCCTTCCCGTCCCGCTGCGTCGTGCCGATGGCCAGGCCGATCGCCTTCAGGCTGGCCCACTGCGGCCGGTCCGGCAGGTCGTCGGGGACCGGACAGATCACGTAGGTTCGCTGCTGGTCGCGGCCGTGCCCACGCTCCTGAGTGGCATGGCGCCGCGCCTTGGTCCGCGCGAAGTCGTCCTCCAAGTGGTCCTCGAAGAAGTCCATGATCCCCTGGTGCAGCGTCGGCTGATTCCCCTTCACGGCCAGACAGTAGTCCGCGTTCTGCGCCACGATCTTCTGAGCGATCTCGGCCTGACAGCCCAGGGCGTCGATCGTCACCAAGCCCCCGGAGATTTCCAGGATTTCCAGCAGTTTAGGGATCGCCGTGATCTCGTTGCTCTTGGCGTCGACGACCACCTGCCCCAGGCTGATGTGGTTGGCCGTGGCCCAGGCGCTGACCATGTGAATCGCCGCCTTCGAGCTGGCGGCGTCGAAGCTGCGGCGGAGCGTCTTGCCGTCGATGGCCACGATCTGACCGTCGCTGATTTCATGCAGCGCGGCCATCCAGCTCAACAGGCACTTCTCGAACTCAGCCGGCTTGATCGCACCAAGAATGGCGTTGAAGCGATCGTGCGAGGGAATGCCGGCCGAAAGATCAAGAAACTTGGCCAGCCAGTCGCGCTTCGCTTGACCCCAGCGAGCAATGGCCACGAAATCATCGGACCCGCAAATCACGGCGCAAATGGCGATCACGACGACATTGATCAGCGGATACGTGACCTCGCAGCGACGAGGATCGGTCAACTCGGCAAAGTGCTCCTGCAAAGGCGCGGCGGACATCCCTTGGGCAAACCGACCCGACGCGACCGCATCCACCACGGCCAACTCAACGCGAATCGATTCCACTAGTTCTACTAGCTTGCCTAGCATGGCGCAATCGCCCTGGTCAGGGCTGGGAAACTTACACATGGATGGCAGCCCTTACACAAGGACCTCATCCTTGTCACTGCAGGTCAGGCTCAAGGGTGCACATAGGTCATCGCAGATACTCTTGGGAACCTTTTGAACCGGTTGCTGGAATGGCAAGAAACCCCCGGCGAGTACACATTTCACAAATTCCCATGTGCATTGAGCGCCGAGCCTGTCTAAGATTCGACGCGAACAGGTTCGAAGATTTCCGTGGATCTCGTCATCCTGCGAGCCTTTAAACCCTCCAGGGCAGAAGCGGGAACCTCGTCGATTGCCTCCTGTTCCGGCGAGTCCATTTGCGGTCGCGACGATCGCTTGGGCGAGGCATTGCAAGTAGGGGTCCCAACAGCGAGAAAACCCTCGAATCAACCACCACGATGCGATCGCTCCGATCCCAATCCCACCAGCAATCCACTTGTATCGGTTGAGAATCGCGAGAATTGCGCCGACATTGGCACCCGCGCCGATACCGCTAATTGCACCGATCCAACCCGGAATTTCGGGAGCAACGGGATAGGGCTGAAGTCCGGTTGGGTCAGTGAACAATACGGGCCGGTTCAGTGCGTACAGGTACTGCTGCAGGTCGTAGAAGTCGATCTCCAACGGATCCCTACTCAAGAACCTGGCCAATGCCGGATTGTAGGGCCTTGCCCGGAGGTAGTAAGCCAGGCGATCGAGATCGTAGTAGTAGCCGAACTGTCCGACGTAGCGGAATACGTTGACGGTGCTGCCGGAACTGGCGGTCGCTTCGCCGAAGGCGTTGTAGCGGTAGGTGTCGCTTACCGAGCCGGTCGAGCCCGTTAAGGCCCGCGTCGATCCCAGGGCATCGAAGTGGAAGTAGTTCGTGGTGCTCCCCCGCCGTTGGCTGAGCAGGTCGCCGTAGAACGACGGTTCAAGCGTGTAGACGACTTGGGTCACCGCCGAGCCGTCGGTCTCCGACAAGATGTTCTGGCCGTCCCAGATCTGCTGCTTGGTCCCCAGGCTGTCGACGATCTTCACCCGCTGGCCGGCGCCGTTGAAGGTGTAGACGTTGTCGGTGCCCGTGAAGAGGTCGACGGTCGTCAGCCGGTTCTCGTCGTCCCAGGTGTTGGTGGTCCGCTGGTTGTTGAGCGGAATCTGAACGAGCTGGTTTCCCGCCTGATCGTAGGTGTAGGTCGTGGGGCTGGTGCCCGACATGCTCTTGGTGAGCTGATCGGCAGCGTCGTAGGTGTAGTTGACGGTGGCGCCTGAGGCGGTCTTCGAGGTGCGGTTCCCCACCTCGTCGTAGGTCATCGTGTCGGTGTAGGGCCCCGTGCCGGTGCGGATCTCGCTCGTGAGCTGGTAGGCGTTGTCGTAGCTCCAACTGTTGATCGAGCCATCAGCTTCCGCCATGCTCAGGCGGTTGCCGGCGTTGTCGTAGGTGTAGGTGAAGCTGCCGGCAGTGGCGTTGTTGACCGAGGTCAGCCGGTCGGCGTTGTCGTAGCCGTAGTTCGTGAGCGAGTTGTTCCCTTGCCGCACGGAAGTGCGGCGACCCGCCACGTCGTAGGCGAAGGTGGTCCGCTGATTCTGCGGATTGATCAGGTTGTCGATCCGACCATCGCGGTCGTAGGCGTAGGTGAACCGACCGCCGTCGGGCTCGACCATCTCGCTACGGGCTCCCACGGCGTCGTAGCTGTAGCTGGTCGGCCGCCCAATGACCGGTCCCTGGTACGTCTTGAGCTGACCAGCAGCGTCGTAAGTCGAAGTGTAGCGCCCGGTCGAATCCCACATCAGGGTCTGGCGGCCCGCCGCGTCGTAGCCCTGGGTCACCAGGGAGCCATCAGTGTACTGCCGGAGCGTCTGCCGGCCCGCCTTATCGTAAGTGAACGTCGTCCGACGCCCGCGGGCGTCTTCCTTCACTTTGAGCGTGCTGTCCACGTTGTAGGTGAAGGTTGTCGAGCGGTTCAGTGCGTCGATCTGCTTCGTCTGCCGGCCAGCCGCGTCGTACTGGAACGTGGTGAGAAAGCCGCGCGCATTCTGCACCTGCGTCCGCTGACCGGCACCGTCGTAGGTGAGTGTCGTCCGATAGTTGCGGGCGTTGACCGTGGCCTGGACCTGGCCAGCGGCGTCGTACACCGTCGTGGTCCGACGGTTGAGTGGATCCTGGACCTCGGTAGGACGCCCCACCGCGTCGTAAGACAGCGTTGTTCGATGATTGAGCGGATTGACTGAAGCCTGAATGCGACCCGCCGCGTCGTAGACCGTGGTCGAGAAACGATTCAGCGGATTCTGAATTTGGACCGAGCGACTGCCGTTGTCGTAACCGAAGGTCGTCCGCTCGTTGAGCGGAGAAACCGATGCACTAACCCGTCCCGCCTGATCGTAGACGGTCGTGGAGAAGTTCCCGCGCGCATTCTGTACATCCCGCTGCCGTCCAACGCCATCGTAGGAGTAGGTGGTCACGAAGCCGAGCGGATTCTGAGAGGTCTGCAGCCGGCCGGCGGTGTCATAACCGAATGTGGCGCGCTGGTTGAGCGGATTGACGGTCGCCCTGACCCGACTGAGTTCGTCGTAAACGATTGTCGCAATGAACCCCAACGGATTCTGCACATCCTGCCGACGACCATCGGCGTCGTAGGAGATGGTCGCAACGTAGTTCAGCGGGTTCTGCGTCGTCCGCAGGCGACCCGCCGTGTCGTACGTGAAGGTAGTGCGCTCATTGAGCGGATTGACCATGGCCTTCACGGAGCCGTCGGCGTTGTAGACCGTGGTGAAACGGTTCCCCAGCGCGTTCTGGACTTCAGTTCGTCGCCCTGCGGTGTCGTAGGCGAAGGTTGTGCGGAAGCCGAGCGGATTCACGATCGCCTGCACCCGTCCCACGCTGTCGTAGACGCTGGTCACGGTTTGCCCAAGCGGATTGACCGCCTCGCGGACGTTCCCCGCATTGTCGTAGGTGTAGCTCGCAGTCTGCCCGAGCGGGTTGATCACCTGCTTCACCCGGCCGCTGCCGTAGTAGAGCATGGTGGTGACCTGGTTCAGCGGGTTCGTGACCGTCTGCACCTGACAGGTCGAGCCGTAGCTGTAGCTCGTGCGATTGCCGAGCGGGTCCTGCACCGCCGTCAGCCGGTTCATCTGGTCCCAGGTGAAGCTCGTGATGTTCCCCGTGCCGTCCTGGGAGGTCTCGAGCTGCCCCTTGGCGTTGTAAGTGTAGGTCGACCGCTGATTCAGCGGATTGATCGATGCCTGCAGCCGCGCCTTGCTGTCGTAGCTGAAGGTCGAGCGCTGGTTCAGCGAGTTCTGCACCTCGGTCCGCTGGCCGTAGCTGTTGTACTGGAAGGTGGTCCGGTAACCGAGCGGATCCACCGAGCCGCTCAGCTTGAAGTTCGAGGCCGCGTCCCAGACCATCGTCGCCCGCTGCCCCAGCGGGTTGTCAGCATTCTGAACCTGATTGCCGGCGTAGACCACGCTCGTCACGCCGCCCGTGGCGTCCTGGATCTTCTGCAACTGCTTGGTGATGTTGTCAAGCGTGGCGTAGGTGAAGGTCGTCCGCTGACCCAGCGGATTCTGGATGGCATTCAGTGTGCTGCCGCTCCAGGTGAAGCTCGTGACCTTGCCCGCCGGGTCGGTCAGCGTCTGCAGCAACTGGTTGCTATGAACCAGCGTCGTCGTCTGACCCAGCGGGTTGGCAACCACCGTCGTGCCGGTCGTTCCCACGTCGTACGTGTAGGTGGCGCGGGCGCCCCCCGTGTACTGAATCGTCGCAATCCGATCGCTTGCATCGTAGCCGAAGGTCGTCCGGTTCCCCGACGGAGCAATGCGGGCCATGAGCCGCGGATTGGCATCCCCGTCATAGCTGAACTGGGTCTCGCAGAGCTCAGGAGAAGTGATTTTCGTCAGTTGACTGCTCGTGACCGTGAAGGTGGTCACGCGGCCGACTGCGTCCTGGATGGTACGCAGGGTCGTGCCGCCGGTGTAAGTGAAGGTCGTGCGGCGATTGAGCGGATCGGTGATGTAGGCGATGGTGGGCGTACCGCCGACATAGGTCAGGGTCCAGAGCTGGCCAACGTGGTTTTGAAGCCGCGAGAGCGTGCCGCTCGAGTCATAGCGGAACTCGAAGCCATCGGGCTGGGTTTCGATGAACTCCGTCCCGTTCCACTCGAGGCTATTGCCCACGGTGTCGGGGGCCGTATAGCTGGCGCCGTCGAACGGGTAGGTCACCGTGATGTTCGTGGCGTCGATAAGCTTGACGGAGGTGCTCAGATCTTCAATCCGCCGCGAAAAGCTGGTCGTCCAGCCTTTCGGCATCCCGGACGGCACGCTGGTCCGCGTGGCCACGTTGTAGGTCAGCCGCACCGTGGGCGCCAGCTCGTCCACCGTCGGCAGGCCGTACTGCAGGTAGAGGTTGCCCGACGAAGGATCGACGAGACCCGACTCATCAAGACTGGCAATGCCCTGACTCTGCGCCTGGTAGATCGGCGCCGCCGCTTGGGCCTGGGCCGCGTAACCGGACGTTAACGAGCTGTATTGCGGCGGCCGGCTCGGGCTGGGCGAGGGGTAGACGTTCCCCGTGCTGTTGTCGTCGTCGTTGCCGCCGCCGCCGCCCGAATCACCACCGCCGCCGCTGTCGCCTCCACCGCCCCCTGAATCTCCGCCACCGCCGCAGCTCCCACCCGAACAGCCAGTCGGCGGCGAGGGGCTCGGCGCAGGGGGCGGTTGGCAGGGCATGCACGAACCGCCTCCGAAGCCGCCGCCTCCGAAGCCGCCGCCTCCGAAGCCGCCGCCTCCACTTGGTCCGCCGCAGCCCGTGCGGCACATCTTGTCACTGGCCAGCCCGTCGAACCAGCCGATGCTGTCGGAACGCCAGGCCGAGTACGGCGGCGGCGTATCGAGCGGCACCACGAAGCCCGGAAAACGCGGAGGTTTGGGGGGAGGGCTGGCCATGACTCTGCATCCTTCCTGCCTAGTTTCCTACCCAGGGACCATGCCGCCGAAAATGCGCGGCAACCAAGTCAACGAAGCGAGCGCCCAGAAAACACGTCGCTCGTTCCAAGCCACGCGCCATGACGCTACCCAAGACCGCGATCACTCAGCGGTGACCGCCTCAGCGAGACTCGTCGCCCGGATCAAGCCCAGACTGGGCCGGTCCGGCAACTCCGTTCGTTATAACCCGCGCACCACGTCCGTCAACAAAACGCAAAAGATTTCCCGAGATCACTTCATTGCGGCACCCGGCGGCTCCGTCCGCGGCTTTAGCCGCCGGTGCGGCCAACGCAAGCCAAACCGGGCCGCGTACGAAAACTCGTCATGCACGCGGTGTTGCTGTAAATATGCCCGCTCCCGCTCCGCGGACGCGCGCCGCTCGCAAAAAATCCCCCAGGCCGCTTTCCAGAGTTTGGCATCATGCTGGGCCCGAAACTGCTCGAGCCACACCGGCCACACGGCAGCGTCGAAGATTTTGCAGGCCATCCGTAGGCGATTCGCCACGACGTGCTCGTTCAGCACGCGGTAGGTCGTAAAGCCGTGCTGAAAGCGATGGCCGACGATCGATCGCCGCTCACACCACACCGGATGACCCAGCATCCAGCTTTTGACGCCCAGTTCGACGTCCTCCACGCCCCATTGGCGCATGTCGGGATCGAAGCCGCCCAGCTTTTCGTAGAGGCGGCGGGTGAGCGCCAGACAGCAGCCGATCAAGCTGGGCGTTTCTACGAACCCGCTGGTTCGGCCTAAGGTTTTCGGATCGAGCCACTGCCAGGTAATGTCGGCTAAGTCGACCTGGTAGCCGAAACCTTCCTCGTCGACTTTGTTGGTCCAGGTGGGGACGTCGAGCACGGCGACCACCGGCACGACGACGGCCCTGCCGCGCGACCTTTCGACCGCCGTCACCAACTGGTCCACGGCCCCGGGTTCCGGCTTGCAGTGGGGATCGAAGAAGACCAGCACCTCGCCGGTCGAGCGTCTGGCCGCCAAGTCCTTCGTCGGCGAAGGCCCGCCTTGTGCTGCGGTTCGATGTACCGTCACCTGCGGAAAGCGTTCCTGCAGATCCGTGATGCAGGAATCCGTCGAGCAGTCGTCGGCGACCACGATCTCGTAGTCGAGGCCCGCGCAGGTCTCGACGCAGGACTGGACGGTTTTCCAAAGCAAGTCCCCCTCGTTGTGAGCGGCCATCACGATGCTGAAGCGCATGCTATTCGCCGGTTCCGGATGCGGTGGGAGGCGCGGACTGCAGCCAGAGATGCAGGCCCACCGTGTGACCGTTGACCGTCAGGGGCAGGGCGGCCCGCACCGACGCCTCAGGATGCGTCAGCAACCAGTCGGTCATCGCTCGGGAGAGCAGCCACGGCAGCTCACTGGGCTTGGGACGCCGGCTGCCGGGCTGAAACAAGACCCAGCCGGGCCGCAATTCGATCGCATCGATCGTGACCCGCAAGCCCTCGCCGTCTCCGTTTGGCATGACCGTTTTCCTTCGGACTCGGTGGCGGAAGCCCCAAATCATCAACCCGCAAGCGCCCCTGGGATATCATCGCCGCTTGTCGATCGCTTCTCGGATCCGAGTCTCCGCTTCGCGGGCCAACTCCTGGTCGGTCGCCAGCGCGCAGACGGTTTGCCAGGCGGCCACGGCCGGCTCCCAGGCGCCCTGGGCGGCGTGCGCATGTCCGAGGTGCAGGTACGTGAGCGCCGAGCGCGGCCTGAGCCGCAGCGAGTTCTCATAATACTGGACGGCCTCCTGGGGTCGATCCGCGCGGAGCAGGATGGTGCCCAAGTTGTGCAGGGCGGCGGCGTTCTCGGGATCGCGGGCGATGAGCTGGACCAGTGCCGCCCGGGCTTCTTCGATGGAACCGTGCTGAAACGAAAACTGACTGCGGCACTCGAGCGCGTCTCGATCGTCCGCGGCGCAGGCGACGTCCAGCGCGCGCCGCGCCGCGGGAAGGTCGCCGCGGAACTCGGCCCACTGGGCCTCGAGCAGGGCGGCCCAGGAGACTTCGCCGTACTCACTCCGGAGGCGATCGATCTCGCGCTCCAGGTCCGCTGCCTGGCCCGCCTGCAGAAGCACTTCCGCCAGCCCTCGCCAGGCCGCCAGGGAACGGGGACGCTCGGCGATAACTCGCCGCCAGTGGTCGCCGGCTTCTCGATAGCGGCCCAGTTGCGCGAACACCGTCGCCAAGTTGTAGTGCAGTTTGTAGCCCAGAATGCCCTGATCAATGCTCGTGAAGTGACGTTCCTCGTTGACATGCAGGACGCGTTCGTAAAGCGCAGCCGCCTCCGCCGGACGTCCCAACCGCTGCTGGAGGCCTCCGGCGCGGAACAGCAGCTCGGCGTCGGACGGATAGACTTGGAGTCCGGCGAAGCAGGCGTTCCACGCCTCCTCCCACGCTTCCTGCCCAGCATACATGCTCACCAGCAGCGCATAAGCCTTGCGGACGTGCGACTCCGTGGGCTGGGCGACGGCGAGGCTCCGCTGCAGATAGTCGATGGCCTGCTTGGGCTCTCCCTTTTCGGCATAGGTCATGCCAAGGTTGAACAAGGTGAACGGATGCTCGGGGCGCTCACGCAGTTCGGCATGCAGAATCCGCAGGTCGCGGGCGATCTTGCGCTCCAGGCCGTCCGGCGTCAGGTCGGCGCCCGAGTGCCGAACGAAAACGTCGCTCCAGGCCACCTGGCCTCCCAAACGCCGCAACGCCGGCAGCACCTGCTCGTGAATGCGACCTTCAAACCTCAGTTCGGGGACGTTCAGGAGTAACTTGACGTGATCGACGACCGTCACGTCCGTGCCGCCGTCCCGCGGTACGTTCGGGCAATGGACCTGGACGACATAGCCCAGCACGCCCGGCGGGGCCGCTTGCCGCGCGAGGGCGCGGAGCTTGCGGCCGTTCTCGGCGTCGATCGTGTCGTCGGAGTCCATCCAGAACAGCCACTCGCCGTGGGCGTGCCGCAGCGATTCGTTGCGGGCCGCCGAAAAATCGTCGCACCAGCGGTAACGGAAGACCTGGGCGCCGAAACTTCGCGCCAACTCGGCCGTGCCATCCTTGGACCCCGTATCGACGACAATCATCTCGTCGACCCAGGGGCGAATGCTGGCCAGGCATTCGCCGAGTGTTCGCTCATTGTCGCGGGCGATCATGCACAAGGATAGTCGCGGGCGGTCGCCAGAGGCCACATAAGCGGTGCCAGACGCTGCCGGGCGCTCCATCGACCGATCGTCGGCAACGACCGGGCTGACTGACGGGGGATGCTCCTGTCCGCGTTGTTGATCAGCAACAACGCCGATCGACTCCGGCGCCCTGGAGTCGCCGGACCCTCCGCGGGGCAGGTTTGGGGAGACTGTCGGAGAAGTTCGCCGCTCGAATCGCGCCAGCACTTGCTGCAGGCGGTGTCGGTAAGTGTGCAGCTCGAGGACCAACCTTCGGCCGGCTGAGGTAATTCGCGTTCGGGCCTCGTCGTGCTTGAGATAGAACCCCAGCTTGTCGAGCAGCTCCTCCTGATCGGCGAACGTCACCAGGTGTTTTTCAGCCTGAAACAATTCGGCGAGGCCCGCGGAGTCGCGCGGGAGGGCGCACAGGGAGCCGGCAGCGAGGGCCTCGAAGGGGGTCGCGGCCAAATGATTCTCAGCCGGCCAGTGCATGGCGCAAAGAGAAGCTGCCAGGATGCGGGCAGCCTCTTCGTACTGCTCCTCGCCAGAATAGCACCGCGACCAACGGCGGGCGGCGGCCGCGAAGGCTGCGGCTCCCGCCCCAGCCAGCGGCCGGTCGAGGCAACACACGTCGAGCGACTTGCGCGTCGGCCAGGGGGCATGCATTTCAGGCTGACAGGCGTACGGCAACCATTCGCAGGCCGCTCCCGCTGCACGCAGTCGTTCCACCCAGGAAAACTGAGCGACGAAGCACCGATCGTTGGCTAGGGCTTTTGCGAGAACGGCCGCGTCGTCATCAGATTGGGGCGAAAGCCACCACGTCGTGGGAATCTCTGGGGTAATCTTCTCCGCATTGCGCGGATCGTCGAGACGGAGACAGAGGTCGACATCACCTGGTCGTAAACTCGAAATCTCCGGCGGCCGGATCCCGCGGACTTCGGCGAGATCGATCATCGCGCGCAGACAGTACACCGGCAGCCAAGTCCCGTGTCCCTGCTCGTCTGCAACCAGTACAACGCGACGGATGTCCATGGTGATGATCTGCTCAAGTGCCCTGGAAACGCAGACGCTAACCCTGTTCGGAACTGAGTTCCGTGTCGTCGGACGCGGCGGTCAGTTGGGCCAACGCGTCGCGCAGCGCCTCGGCTGCGACCCAGGCGCAGTACCGTTTGTCCGGGGGCAGGCCGTCCAAGGCGGCGGCGATTCGGTCGGCGTCGATCTGGCGGCACTCGTCGACCAATAGTCCTTCAACGAGCTCCGTGAGCACCGATCCGCAGGCAATCGTGACGCCGCAGCCGGAGGCTTCGAAGTTAGCCCGCATGATGCGACCCCGGGCGACCCTGAGGGCGACGGCGACAAAGGGCGGCGTCCCCTGGAGGCTACCGGAACCCGTGACGGTGGCGTCCGCCAGGGGGCCCCGGTGCCGAGGGCTTTGGCAGTGCTCGAGAAGTGTCTCGGAAAACCGGCTCATCGCCCGGCGCTCACGTTCTCATCGAGGGGCTCCGCGACGAGCCAGCAATGGTCGAACCAAAGACGCGAAAAGGCTGGATAGTTGGGATCCCGCACGACCTGAAACAAGTACCGCCAGAGCGCAAGCTGCCGAGTCACGCGCTGAAAATTCTCCGCGGAATGGATCTCGATCACGAGTCGCGGCCGGTCGCGCGCGATGAGCTGCGCGGCGCCTTCCAAGCATTCGCACTCGGCGCCTTCCGTGTCGCATTTGAGGAAGTCGACGGGGCCAGGGATGGGCAGTTCGTCGACTGGTTTGCAGGGCAACTCGACCTCCCCGCAACGAGGCCCCGTGTTGATTCCTTCGGCCGTGAAATAGGCGCTCAAGTGGACCGACTGCGAGAACTGGGAAAACCGCACTTGCCCCGCTTTGTTCCAGGCCCCCACCTCGTGGACCGTGACATGGGCCGGAAGCTCGTGTCGCAACTGGATTAAGGCTGCAGGATTGGGCTCGACGGCATGGATCTGGTCGAAGCGGGTGGCCAACCACCGCGTCCAAGCCCCGTAGTTGGCGCCGATATCGACAAAGGTCCGCCCCCTGCTGGGAACATGCGGGCGCAGCCAGGGTTCCGGCAGCCAGTCGTCACTCCCGAGCGGCGGCGGTCCGGAATGAGAACGCGGCGAGCTGTTTCCCTGTGTGGACGCCGCCACCGCCGGTGAAGCGGCCGGCGGGGGACTCGACTCGGTCGTTTCCATGGACTTACGCGCGGCCACCCTTCGGCCGGCGAGCGCTTCCAGCCGTCGCAGCATTTTGGCGGCCGCATGTTCCCAGCTATAGGACGCATGCACGTGACGGCGGGCAGCCAATCCCTTCTTACGGGCCTCGGCCTGATTCTGAAAGACGGTGCGCAAGGCACGTCGCAGCTCGGAGCCGCTCACCTCGAGCTCGAGCGCGGGGCCGCAGAGGGGCCACACATGGAGCGTTTCGATTTCGCGGCTGCCCAGCAAATAACCCGTGGCCTCGGAGACGAAGTCGTCTGTCGCGCCTCCGCGAGGGACGATCGTCGGCAAGCCGCAGGCCATCGCCTCGAGGACCGGGAGCCCAAACCCCTCGCCGCGATAAGGCGCCGCCAGGCAGTGGCAGGCCGTGTAGAGGCTTGCCAACTGGCCGGGGGTCAGGTCGTGCTCCAGGTAGACGATCGCGGGTGCCCGCGGGTCCTGGCGGGCGGCGAGGATCTGTTCGCGCAAGTTATCGGCGTACCAGCTTTGCGAACCCTGGTCTTTGATCACCAGGCAAACGTCTTCGTCGGGAGAGAACTCGGCGAGATAGGCCTCGAGCAGCCGATCAAAGCCTTTGCGAACGATGGTGCCGCCCACGAACAGGAAGCGGAAGGACTTGGCGGAGGGCAGCAGCAACGGGGTGGCGTCGGCGCGAAACGCCTGCGGATCGATCCCCCAAGGGATGACCTGGATCTTCGCCGCCGGGATGCCGCTACGCACGTAGACCTTCTTGACGTATTCGGAAGGGGCCCAGACTTCGTCAACGGAGTCGCGCAAGGGCTCGATCCAGTCAGTCGGCAGATGGCCGAATTCCCAGGGCTGGATATGGACCCATTTTCCCGCGGCAGGCGGATCCCAGTTCGGCGGAAAACAGTGCCGAATCGTGACCTCCGGCGAACCGCCCAGGTCTCGATCGATGAAGGGCGCCGCGTCGTGGTCGCCCAGGAACTGCGCCGGAGTGGTCGGCTGCACCGTTCGCCGCACCAGCCGCAACGCCACGTCCGGCTCGGCCCCCAAATGTCGAACCAGCTGCTCGTTGATGTTGGCGAAGCTGTGCCCTGCGAACAGCTCTCCTTCAATCTCGACGCGAAGTTGGTCAGGTCGCGGCGGCGGCAGCATCGGCCCGGCATGCCGACGTTCGAGAGCGCGGACGGCCTCCTCGATGTGTTTGGCCCCGGCCTCGAGACCAAAGCACTCCACGATGTCGGCGCGGCCTCGGGACGCAATCCGCCGCCGCTCGACCGGATCTTCAAAAACTAGCCGCAAGGCCTTCTGCAGTTGTTCGCGATCCGGTTCGCACCACCGATGACCACGATAGATCGAGATCTCGCGGGCGGCGGCCTCCGGCACCTCGGTCGGCGTCGCATCGACCAGGAAGCTGTTGTCGGCGTTCATAAAATCGACGTTCCCGGAACCGCGCGTGCCGATCGTCGGCAGTCCCGAGGCCATCGCCTCCATGAGCGGCCGCCCCCAGCCCTCTCCGCGACTCGCCAAGACGAACGCATCCGCGCCGCGGTAGAGGCTGGCCATAGCGCCGACCTCGAGCGGTTCGCTGCTCATCACGACGTCCGGGCGCTGGGCCAGCGACTGTCCGAGGCCCTGCAGAAGCCGATCGGCCTGGGCCAACACGTCTTCCCAACGATAGCCGTGGACATGGCTGATCTTGAGCAGCAGGCCCGCCTCCTCATCAGGACGGAACTCCTGGCAATAGGCCGACAGTAGGACGTCCCAGCCCTTGCGCAGCTGCCAATCGAACACGGAAAGGAACAGGAATCGTCCGGTCAGCGCTTCAGGACGCGCCAGCCACGGCCCGTCCGGCCGGTACAGTTCGGTGTCGACGCAACTCGGCACGCGACGCAGCTTTTCCGGGGGAACGCCCGACCTGCGGAAGGCCTCGACGTTGTGCTCGGAGATCACCCAGACCTCGTCGAAGCGCGCCAGTCGCGGCAGCCAGTCGACGGGGATTCGGTCCGTCTCGAACGTCGTGCGCAAGACGTTGACGGCGGCCGCCGGATCGGGCTCCGAGACGCTCGGAATGCAGTCGATGATCGACAGGGCGTCGCGAGGTCGCTCCGCCCGTGTGAGTGCGCGAAGCAGACGTTCCTCATGAGCCGGCAAACGGCAATCGGCCGAATTCCATTGCACGGCCTCGAGCCGCAACGGTCGCGCACCGCCCGCCAGGGCCTTGACGAGCGTCCGTCCTTCTTCCGCATAGCCGTTGTACGACCAGATGGGCGATCGCCAGACGATGCCCAAGGGGAACGTCGGCGAGCGGGCGCGACCGCGGGCCAGCTCGTCCGCGAGGACTGCGAGCACTGCATCCAAATCGGGGGGCGCTTGTGCGGAGTCGGTCTGATCGGACAGGAGCTTGGCGTGCGACAGCCATCGGTACTGACCGGAGAGCCAGCACAACAGCCAGCCCCGCGTGCCGTCGCGACGCCCTTCCTTGCGCTCGTACATGTCCCAGGTCTCACGAAACATGGCGCGCATGGCCGCCTGCCAATCCCAGGCCTGACCTTCCTCGCGAAGATAGGCTGCCTCCTGATCGGTGTAGCGGTTGAGCTTTTCGACGTACTGCGTCAGATCCTCGTAGCTATAGTGGTCGATCCCCAGGGTGGGGTCCGGCGGGAGGAGCAGGCTGCGGCCGTTCAGCTCGACGCACTGATGCACCCGTTCGGCGAAGCGAAAATGGCCCCGCTTGAGCACACGCGGCATGGTGTAGCCCGGCCACCAACCGCAGTGCTGCATCCATTGCCCGCAGAAGTAGGACTTGAACGGGATCGTGAGGGCTTCGAACTCGTCACCACGATTCCGCACGAGATCGTTCACCAGGCGACCGGTGGCCGTCGGCACGCGTTCGTCCGCGTCGACGTACCACAACCAATCGTGAGCCGCTTCGGGGACGGCGAGGTTGCGGGCCGAGTCGAAGTGGAGCACCCGCTTGTGCGCCAAAACCTTGTGCACCAACGGCCGCGCCAGCGCGACCGTTTCGTCGCTGCTCTGCATATCGATCAGCAGCAGCTCCGCCACATGCGGCCGCAGCGCTTCTAAGCAGGCGACGATGTGCCGTGCTTCGTTTCTGGCAAGAACTACCCCGGTGATCATCGTCTGCTTTGCAGAATGAAGGGTTAGAAGGAATGTCCCGTGACGCGTTCCGACCATCGGCTCGTGCCTTCGGGGTCGATCCAGGGCCGGGACGTATCGCGGTCGTGTCCGTGCCGCGAGTCTCCGTAACGCGGCGGGCGGTACAGCGCTTCGACGGGCGGTAGGCCGGCCGGGTTGACCAGCGAGTAAGCTACGAAAAACGCGTTGACTCCCTTGGCCTCGCAATGGACCAGGGCGTACCCCTTGCGGCGGCCGAGCCGCTCGAAGGCCAGCAGGCCGGCCCCAAAATAGTCGGTGCGGTGATCCCAGCGGAATTCCGGATCGTAGGGGACCGCCCGGCATTCGTGAGGCGGCACGCTCGCGTTGTATTCGACGACCACGATTCGGGGCGAGTAGTGGAGCGACTCCCACACCCAATAGTCGTTGCCGTCGAGATCAATCGAAAGGACGTCGAACTGCTGAGGAACGCTGCTTTCTCGCAGCAAGCAGTTGACGTTGTCGGCCTGCACCCAGGCCGAACGAATCCGCGGATCGGGCTGCGGTCTGGCGTCGATCCAGACTCCTTGCCAGCCGCATTGCTCGACGAGGCGACGCGTATTGCAGACCTTGCCGTCGCCGACGCCCAACTCGACGCAGAACCGATTCGTCTCGCCGACCAGTTGGAGTAGGCGCTCGAGAACGCCGTCCTCTCCGTTCTCGGAAAACACCTGCGCTTCGAACGACGTAAGGTCGAACCAGCCAGGGTCGAGCGACGCGCGGGTCATGGGGGACCAATCGAGGGGAGACGGGGCGGACATTCTGCGCCTTGATGCACAGCACGTCAACAAAACCGTGCGCGCTCGCGCGAACTCCGGCGATTTCACGAGATCTGCTCGTCAAGGCGACCTGGAGCTCGTGCCAAGTACCTCGTGCAGCAGGCTGATCTCGCGAATCAAACGGGCGGCATGTCGCCGGACAGGCGCGGTCAGCGCGCCCTGTCTGAGTTCCAAAAAAGGCAGCAGAACGCCGGCGAGGATCGCGTGATGGTTTTTCAGTTCGGCAAGCACTTCCGAGAAACTCCCGCTGCCGTCGGGATCTTTCGCAGGCGAATCATTGGCCAGCGGAATTGTTTCGGCGACCAGGTAGTGATCGCCGTTTCGGCAAGCGTCGAGCGCTTGTGAGCGGGGGGAGCAGCGGGAGCGCGATCCGCGTCGTCGCACGGTGCAGAGCCGCAACAACGCTTCGGTGCTGACCTCTCGGCCGGTATCTTGCGATGTCTTGAGGAAGGCGCTGAACTCCTCCTCGGGCACCGCGGCCTCCTTCTGCCAGCGGGACGATTGGTTGCGGCTGATCCCGAGCTCCTCCAGCTTAAACGTACCAACCTGGTACATTTGCGTACCCCTTCGGCCCCTTCGGGTTAAAACCGACAGCATTTCACCGGCCTTTCGTTCCGCCCGCAGCTTGAACTCAGCCGCCTCGTTCTGCATTTGGAGGCCTAACTTGGCTTTCTGAGCCAAGCAGCGCACTGCTTCGGCCTCGTCGCGGACCCGCTTGAGGTCCTCCAAGGTGTCGGCCTTTGCCAGGGCCCGTCTTACCTGGCTTACCAAAGCGATTGCTTTCGATTGACCGCTCGGCATGGGCCACCCCCGATGAGCAAGCAACGTATTGAGCCTCCTGACGGGAGCCGCGCGACTCCTCTACTATTCTTAACGCTTGGACCTATCACGATTTTTTTCCGCGTACCGGGGCGGCGCTTGCGGCGGGTTAGGGCCGGTCGAAGGCGGGTCGGTTGCTCGGAAAACGACCACTAAGCAGACCGGAAGCTGACGCTGTGTGGCTAGACCGCAGCCGGTTCGAGTAGCCCTCGAAGTTCTGCTCAGGGACGCCGGCTTCACGCTGCCCAGCGCGGCGATTGATTCTTGCCGATGCCCCCAATTCCCCAACTTAACGGTACCATCGTGGTACCTTTTCGTGGACTTGCCGGCTGCCCCACAATCGCACCCACACAACCGGAGGCATGAGGGTGACTCAACGCAGTCTTCCGTGTGCGGTCGGCGCGGGCTATGTTCAGTCCCACAAAGCGCCCTTCGAGATCGACCACCGGCCAGCCGCACTGTTCCACGACCGCGGCGACGACATTTCCGGATGGGCCCGCAGGACGCGCAGCGGCAGTTCGCGGCCGTCGCGGCGCACGGGCAACCACACGGGCTGACGCGGCAGGACCATTGCCGCAGGGGCGGGCCGCACAGGGCTTTGCAAAGCAGATCCAGCGGTATGGTCGCGCCGATCCGCAAGCCGTACCTGAGCCGCGCGCCCGCGGACCGAGTATGACGAAGGGGGTTCGTTAATAAGGAAACGTCGTCCAGTTGATCCCCAGGGCGTTTCTCACGGTGTTGTAGTCGGTGAGGTCGACGTCTCCGTCGCCGTCGGTGTCTCCCTCCGCGTACGAAGCTCCCGTGGCTCCGAAATAGTTGCGCACCACATTGAGGTCCGCCACGTCCACGAGGTTGTCGCGGTTGAGGTCGGCCGGCAGGAGGATCATCCGAAACACGAAGTTCGTCCCCGGTGACCCGTTGCCCGAGGGCAGCGCCGTGGATCCCGTGCTGGAGAGGGACGTGGGGTTGGAGAAGTCCCCGTCGAGTTGAGCGCCTCCCGAGACTGGTTTGGCGAACTCGACGGCGGACAGCGTGATTTCGAGCGCGTCACCCGGGTGCGTCGTTCCGCCCTGCGTCCACTGAAACGGCCCGGGGCTAGGATCGACGCGTACCTCCCACTCGTCGCCGCTGGCCAACCAGCCGATGCTCGGTCCGGGATAGAGACCGTTCATGCCGCGAATGGTCACCGCAAAACCAGAAACGGGCCCCAGGTGTTCGCTCAGCCGAAAGCGCAACTGCCGGACGCCGCCAAAGGCGACCGTCCGCAACTGCTCGCCGCTGCCCGTGGGAAAGGCGTACGTCGCGTTGGTGGGAGTGATTCGCCAGGCCTCCACGCGCCGCACCACGTCGGGTACGACCTGATCGTGCCAAGCGGCTCGGGTCGACACGCGGGTATAGAAGGCCAGCTCGCCGAAACTCGAGTCGGTGACATTCGGAGTTACGTCGGGAAGCCAATTAAAGCCCTGTCCGCCCTGCACGACGCCGGCGATCTTGCCGCCGAGGAGGCCCGGCCCGCCGGAATCACCCCCAGCCGGCGAGACTTCCTGCGCCGAGCCGAGTTGGGGGATCCCCAGAAACAGGTTCAGCGCGTCGTTGGCCGAGTTGCCGCTGTCGAAGTCCATCGCCAGCATGTTGCCGGCCGCGAAGGTGCCGGGGGCGTACAGCACGCCATTGAGCGACTCAGCCGCGGCGTCGAAGCGATTCGAGCCGCCGCGGCGGGTGCCGAACGTCCCGTTGACCGCGCCGGTCGACCCGTTGCCCGTATTGCCGTACCCCACCAGATTCGGCGACTGGCCGATCTCCGCCGTACCACGGTAGATGTACCGCCGCTCGGCGGCCGACGGCGCCTGTGCCGCCAAGCGGATGATCGCCAAGTCGGGCGTCTGGCCCGGATTCCCATTGAAGCTGGGGTGAACTTGAAAGGGAGTCAGCGCGGCGACCGTCTGGACACCGCCGGCGAGATGGAAGTCTACGTTCGCCGCCGTCGCGACCACTACGCCGTTGAGGTCGCAGACGCAATGCGCCGCGCACAGAATGTGCCGACCGGTCGGCAACAACTGGCCGGAGCAGATCACGTTGCCGCCCGGACGCGTGATGTTCAAAGCCACCACGCCGTCATGGCCGGCGCCTGCGGGGATCACGTAGTCCGCAGGCACGTTGCGGGTCGTGTAGAACTGCACGTAGGGTCCGAGCACGGCGCCTTGCACCGCCTGCTGAAACTGCTGAAAGTTGCTGAGACCCTCGGCGGCGGCCGTACTGCCCGTGCCGCAGAGGGCCACGGTCAGCAGAAACCCGAGATATCGCCTGCACATGGCTTGGTCCTGAATCATGAGGTGGTCGTCGTCAGCTTCGCTCGCCAGCCCGCGGGCTACGCTTCGTTCGTCCGCGTATCTCCTTCCGTGGTGAAGTCGTAGAAGCCATCGGTGCCAATGAGACCGAACAGCCGATCGATCGCGCCGTCGGAGTAGACCGAACCGTTGTTGGCCCACAGGTAGTCAAGGCCTGCGTTGCCGTGGATCTCGTCGGCGCCGGCGCCGCCGTAGGCAGAGTCGTTGCCAGCACCGCCATAGAGCGTGTCATTGCCGTCGTCGCCGTAGATGTAGTCGGAGCCATCGTCGCCGTAGAGCGTATCGTTGCCATAGCCGCCGTAGGCCACGTCGTTGCCCGTCCCGCCGTAGAGCAGGTCGTTGTCGCTCTCGCCGTAGAGGTAGTCGTTATCCTCCTGGCCGTACAGCTCGTCGTTCCCAGCGCCGCCCCAGAGATAGTCGGTTCCGAGGCCGCCATAGCCCCGATCGACGCCGCCGTTGCCGTAGAAGGTGTCGCTGCCGTCCTCACCGAAGAACCAGTCGTTCGCCGGCCCGCCCGTGAACGTGTCGTTGCCGGCGCCGCCGTAGACGATTACGCCGCTGGTGTAGGAAACCGCCCCGCCGGAGTAGCTACTGGCCGTCACGGTGTCGTTGCCGCCGTCGGCATAGACCGTCAGACTGCTGATGTTGGCCGCAGGCGTCCGCTCCGTGGTGCCATCGAAGGTGATCACGACGTTCGCGCCCGACGTGGCGATCGTCGATGTGTCGTTGATCGCCCCCGGAATCGCCCGCACGAGCACCGTGTTGCCATTGCGGGTCACGTGGAACGTGTCGGTCTGACTAGGCAGCGCGATTGCGTGGTATCCCCGGGTCACGCCACCCACCGTGTACCGATAGGCGTCCACCAGCACCTGGACATCAAGGTCGCTGATCAACTGCCGCGTAACCGGGGGCGGCACGACCGAGCGGCCGGGGTTTAGGAGCTCGTTGGGATGGCTGACCTCCGTCGGGAAACTCGGGTCGGGCGCTCCCTCATAGAAATGCCCGCCGCCGCTTTGCGTGATCGTCGCTTGGACCGCATAGGTTCCGCCTGCATTGCGGAAACGATCCAGTCCCGAGAAGAAGTTGATCTGATCGGTCCCGACCGCCGTGAGGTAGTCCCTGATGCGGAGTTGCCCATACTCGCCGGACGCGATGTCGACGATTCCCAGCGCGTGCCCGATCTCATGCGTGATCGTGCGGTAGAGGTCATTGTCGTCGTCGACAGAAGCGTTGCCCGTAAGGGGCAGCGTGGCGTGGAACGGCGTCGTGAGGTTGCTAAAGTTGAAGTCATCGTTGTTGCCGAAACGCCAGCCGGGATCACCTCCGTTGTCGTCCAGCGTGATGTCGGCCGAGGTTGGCCAGCGATTGGTGTCATCGACAACCATGTTGCCCGTTTGGCCGCGGGCGCCCGAGCCAAGGTTTGCGGCGGAGACTTGGATCTGCAGGTTTGCGGCGTTTGTATTGGCGTTGTCGTCGCCATCCCAGTTGAGATCCAGCACGCGGTTCCAGTCGTCGAAGGCTTTTTGGACGATCTGGGCGGCGATCGGTCCGTTCGTGCCGCCGAAGACCGTGTTGAAGTTGTTGCTGCCCGCGTTGGCCCAGACGACTGCCATCAGCGTGCGCTCCTCGAGCGCCTCCACGCCCCACGGACGGCGTCGCCGGGGCTGAGCCTGGAACGGGGAACGGACGGGTGAGCGCAGCGTCGAAGTCAACATGGCACATCTCTCCGCAAGAAAGCCGTGACGGGAAAGCGATGATGCCGATGAGCGTGAAGACGATCGATGCCGCGCGAGTCACTCGAGCGGTTCGCGCCGCGCCTCATGAGGGCGCGGCCCACGCATCGGCAGCCTGACGATTTGGTCAGGCCATTGGACATGGCGCGGATTCTAGTGCCGCTGCTCAGTCTGTCAAGAAAATCCCCGCGCGTTCTCAGACAACAGCAATGCGCGCACGCGGCGAATCACTTCCGCAAGCTGCGACTCTGCGTCGTAGCCGGCATATGTAGTTGCGAAAGCCTCGGCTGCCGTACGCAATCGCGGCAACTCGCCGAGCAGGTGCGCCCACTGAGATTCCAAATGGGGCAGGCGCTGCCGATCCGCCGCCACGCCGGCGCCGAGCTGCTGCACGTGCGCCGCCGTGAGCGATTGCTCGAGATTGTTGGGAATGAGGAAGAGCGGCTTCCCCGAAAGCAGCAGCGACGCGGTGCTGCCATGCCCTCCGGTCAAGACGGCCAGGTCACATTCCTGGCCGACGCGCCGCAGATCGAGCGGCGTGCTCGTGATGTGCAGATTGGCCGCCTGCCCCAGCGCGCGCTCGAGCGCCCGGGCGCTGCCGTCGAAACAGAGGATCGTCGACAGTCCGGAGCGGACCAGCAGCCGAGCGAAATCGACCAAATGTGGAAACGGTTTCAGGTAGGCGAATACCCGCGGAGTCTTTCCGGGGGGCCAGACGGGCGCCGCGCCTCCCTGATTGGGCCAGCAGCCCCAGTACTCCGTCGCCGGCGAGCGGGATGGATAGTGGTCGAGCTCCGGAAACGTGGCGAGGATTTGCAGGTCCGCCGCGGCATAGAGCTGCGTCACGCGCTTAAGCGGCAGTGCTCCCCAAGCTGCCGCCACGCGGTTGGCGGATTCGAGCAGCCGATCTTCGTCCCGACTTAGTTCTGCCCAAGCGATGGCGCTCGCCCGCCTCAGCGGCGCCGACGGATAGGCGTCCGGAGGAATCTCGAAGCCGGTGCCCATCACGACCCGGCGCGTCGCCAAACCCTGAGCGGCGAACAATGCCAAGGGACTGTGGTTAAAGAGGATGAGGTCAGGCCGGACGTAGCCATAGAGATGACGCCAGGCTCCGGCCAGCCCCGCCAACTCCTGCGGATCCCCAAAGCCGGTGTTGAAGAGGATCTGCGTGAAGTTGGCCGGTCTCTCGATCACATCGGACGGGCCTGTCCGATGGGGCGCCTGCAAGTACTCGACCGGCAGCCCACGGAAGCAGAGGGCCGCCCGACCAATGTCTTGCACGGCCGCGAACACGCGGCAACCGTCTTGGAGCATGGCGTCCAGCACTGGCCGGACGATGGTCACATGTCCCAGGCCGCCCCCCAACTCCCAGGCCACCAGACAGGTCGGCATCGGACTTCTCCCGCACAGGCGCCGGTCAGTTCACTTGTTGTTCGACTTCATCCAGCAGCTCGCCCAGCGCCGTGAACAAGCGAATCGCGTGTTCTCGCGCTGCGGGCTTGACCGGCTGTTCGTGCTGACAGTAGGGCAGCAAGATGCTTGCCAACAGCGCCCGATGGTTTTTGATTTCCGTCACGAGCTCCTTGAGACCGGCGTTTCCGGAGCGCCGCGTCGCCGGCGGCTTCAACGGCAAGAGCTCGACTCGGTAAGTGTCGCCGGCCCGTCGCGCCTGCACCGTGCGTGGCCGCACGACGCGGCGAACGCCGGCGCGGCGCAGTAGTTCGGCCGACGTCACTTCCCGGTGTGTCTCGCGGGCTTCGCGCAAGTAGGCCTCAAAGTCCGGCTCCGGCACCGCCGCTTCGCGCTGCCAGCGCGACGATTGATTCTTGCTGATGCCCAAATCCCCCAACTTAAAGGTACCATCGTGGTACCATTTCGTGGCCTTGCGGCCCGGTTGGGCTGCGGCCGCCAGCATTTCTCCGGCCCTCCGCTCGGCGCGCAGCTTGAACTCGGCGGCCTCGTTGTGCATCTCGAGACCCAGTTTGGCCTTCTGCACCAGGCAGCGGATGGCTTCGGCTTCGCTGCAAACTCTCGTCAGGTCCGCCAGAGTGATTGCCCTGGCGAGTGCTTGCTTCATTTCGGACACGAGCGCCAAGACTCGCTTTTCATCGCTGGACATGGGATGTGCCCTGCCATGGTTCGATTCGATGGGCCGCGCCCCACCCACGAGGCGCACCTTGCCGCACTAACAGAAACGGAGGCATGAGCCGTCCAAACGAAGTTTCTTGGGGGGGCACACGACAACTCGCCAGCGGGATCGCTTGACAGATTGGCGAGGCAGCTTAACGTGCCTGCTGGGGCGCGGATCGTGGTGCGCGCAGTCTCGACGCCGACCTCTCCATCGGCTTGCCGTTACGCGAGGCGACCAACGACAAGTTCGCCGCGGCGGGCTTAAGGCTTGCGGCCGCCGTGGGCGCTCAGCGCCGTCGGCGGTCAGCCGAGTCTCGGTCGGCATCGGAGCGCTGACCTTCGCCCGGTCTCCCGCGAGTTCGCGTTCAGATCCGCTTGCCGTAATCAGCGTCGCCAAACTGGCGGAGCTTGTTCTTGGCAAGCTGTTGCCACAGGCGAATTGCCGACGAAACACTATCGACGACGAGAGCGGCATCGGTCAGGGAGTTATCGTCTGGAGCCTTGCCGCCGGCCGTGTTCAGTTTTGCAGGAGCAAGAACGACTCGGTCAGTCTCGGAGAACTTCGGCGGATCGGTGATCCCGAGGAAGAGGTACGGTCCCAGAAGTGGAAAACGTCAGCCCCAAGTTGAGATTTGCCAGGTGGTGGCCAGGTCGGCCGGCTCACGGTGCTCGAGAACGAATCCCGAGTGACCCACGGCTACAAACGGCGGCTGGAGTTCCTGCAGCCCGGCATAGAGCGGCTCTACCGTCGTTCCAAGTCGTCGCGAAGACCGATTGGAGGTGGGGAACCGACCTCCGAAGGGTACGGCCTTTCCAAATGAGATCGATCGGGTTGACCCAGAATGGTGACGACAGCGCCGATCAGAAACCCGAGGATGGCCGCCATCTGCTTATCAACCTCTCTACGACTCGGTCCGCCTTTGATGGGCCGAATCCATGCCCAGAAAATGGCGAGTCCGTAAACCGCCAGAAGGAGGAGAACGATCGCGCCAGCGGAGAAGTGGAGCCAGTCTGCGAGCGTGGTTTTCGGCAGCCACTCGCGTTGCCCCGCGGGCGGGGCCGACTCGAATCGGACTTCGCCCGTGGGCACCATGCCGTAGACGAGCAGACCCAGCAACAGAATAGACCCCAGGACGGCGACCCCGGCCGCCAGGACCGTGGGAAGTGTCGGGAGTTCGGAGCGTGTTTCCATGGTTCTGAAGGGTAGCTCATGACGGCAACGCTCGACCAACGAGTCCGCAGTCAGTCATCCTGTCTGGGACAAAACTATTTGCTGTTGTTTTTTGTCCCACCTGACGATACGCTATAAGCGTCGGTGTTTTCTGAAAGTTTCTACGGACAATGGGACAATGTTCGAAGAATACCAGGAGTTGGTGAACCTGTCGCGACTTGCCTTGACGGGCCGAAAGGAAGACGTCCAGCTCTTCGTTCGCCGGCTTTCGAGGCGGCTCAGGAAGTCTCGGCCGACGGTCGCTGATCAGCTGGACTCCGTCCTTTCGGCCGAAGCCAGTCAGGCTCCCGCGATGAGGGGTGCCGCGACGCCGGTCGACCTCGACTCGCGGCTGGAGTTGGTCCGGCCCGAGTTTCCAGTTGAACTGCCCGTTGCCCCCGTGTGGAGCGAAAGCGTCGAGCGCAGCCTAAATCAGATCGTCTCTGAACGCGCACGCCTCAATTCGCTTGTTGCTGCTGGACTGAACCCGACCCGTTCCGCGTTGCTGACCGGCCCCCCCGGGGTCGGGAAATCGCTGGCCGCGCGCTGGCTCGCTAGCACGCTCGACCGTCCGCTGCAAACGCTGGATTTGGCGGCCGTGATGAGCAGTTACCTGGGCCGCACCGGCGCCAACGTAAAGCTCGTCCTCGACTATGCCAAGCAGTCGAAATGCGTTCTGCTGCTCGATGAGTTCGATGCGGTGGCCAAGCGCCGCGATGACCGTGAGGAAATCGGAGAGCTGAAGCGACTGGTGACCGTTCTCCTTCAGGAAATCGACGAATGGCCAGCGAGCGGCCTTTTGATCGCCGCAACTAACCACCCGGATCTGCTCGACCCTGCGATCTGGCGACGGTTCGACATGGTCATCGAGTTCCCAATGCCGGGACGCAAGCAGTCGCTCATGGCGATTGAGCGGTTTCTGGGTGATGGTCATTCGATCGACCGTCGCACCATGGAGATTGTTGCTTCTGTGCTGCGAGGGGCATCGTTCAGCAACATCGAGCGAGAACTGCTGAGAGCCCGGCGTGAGGCAATCATTTTCGGTCAGTCGCTCGCGGAAACGCTGAAGAGCGTGATCCGCGACTCTGTGACCTCGCTTCCCATCGGCGAGCGGAAACGGGTTGCGTTGAGACTGAGCAAACTTGGCCTAAGCCAGCATGATGTGAACGGGTGGACCGGGGTGCATCGCGCCACGATCCGCGCAGCGTTGAAAGACAAAGAGATCTAGCGGCATAATCGTCGCCGAGCCGAGAGCACTATGGCTGAGCCAAACTACCTGCTGGGAAAGGGCGAGCGACTGGTGCATGAAATGCGGATCAGCTCCGGAGGAGCAGACCGCGACTTGCCATACTCCTTCGATGAAGCGCGCGACCGACTCGGGCCGCGGCTAAGGGCAGTGGCGGAAACGCTCGACGGCTTGCCCAAGGAAGCTTGCCCGAACGATGAGGCCGTCGCGGCGATCGTATTGCACCAATCGCAAGTGGCCAAGTCTTACTACCCGAGCGCGTTGCTCGCAAGTCTTGGGCTTCGTGCTGTTGGAAGCAGGCCAGCAAGCGTTCCTCAAGGCGACGAGGGCCCGAAGACAGAGAGCACCACAGAACTTTTTGTTGCCGCGCCGAGGCGATTGTTTCGCCGCATTGCCGAGGACATGCAGAACTGGACCGACCAAGTCCCTTGGGCTTCGGACCTGCAGCGGATTCGCGATGTACGCGTCGCTCCGGCAGGCGAGCGAGTGAAGCCGATTTCCTCGGCCGATCCGGAGATTCTCTGCGAAGTAGTTCTCCACGGCGCCGGTGAGTCAGCGACCTCCCAGGCAGTGCTTGCTTCGTTCGTCGAGTATCTGGGGACGCTCGAGATCACGGTCGATCTGTCGCAGCGGATCGACACCTCGCAGCTTTCTTTCCTCGCGGCACTTTTGCCGAAGGACAAGCTCGCGGCTGTCGCTCGCTTCGGGTTCCTTCGGGCGATCAGACCTATGCCACGCCTAAGGCAACTTCAGCCTGGCACAGGTGCTGTCGATTCGCGATTCGAGTCATTCGAGTTCGTTCCCCCAGCTGCGCCGGCAGTCGATCGCAACGTTTCCGTGGCGATCTTCGACGGGGGCATGCCAGATGTACCGGCCCTCCGGCCTTTCGTGACCGTCCACAATGACATCGAGGGCCTTGGCCCGCCTCACCAGTTATTCCTTCAGCACGGGCTCTCGGTGACGTCCGCCTTCCTCTTCGGCCCGCTTCGAAAGGACGAACCGGTCGCCGCCCCGTTCGCCCACGTCCACCACTATCGAGTTCTCGACACCGGCACTTTCGATGAGCCAGAGCATGAGCTGTACACCGTTCTGAATCGCATCGCAGCAGTCTTGCGGTCAAAGCACTTCGATTACGTCAATGTAAGCCTCGGGCCCGAGATTCCTGTCGACGATGACGACCCTCACCCGTGGACGGTTACACTCGACGAACTAGCGGCCCACGGCGCTACGCTGATCACTTCGGCGGTCGGCAACACCGGCCAAAGCCCGGCGGCCGAACGCCTAAACCGCATTCAGCCGCCTTCCGACGGTGTAAATATTCTCGGCGTTGGGGCATGCGATAGTGAGGGCCTGATGTGGCGAAAGGCGCCCTACAGCTCTGTTGGACGAGGCCGGAGCCCGGGGATCGTCAAGCCTGATGGGGTTGCATTTGGCGGAAGCGTGTCCGATCCATTTTGGGTGGTCGACGACCACGACCACGGGCTCGCGATCCCAACGAATGGAACCAGTGTCGCGAGCCCGAACGTGCTCCGCACGGCCGTAGGCATTCGAGCTGTGCTCGGCGCCGATATTCGACCGCTCACCGCCAAGGCGTTGTTGGTCCAGAGTTGTGAAACAAATGATCTACTCGACCGAACGGACGTCGGCTACGGGAGGTTTTGCACGGACGTGGCGGAGTTGATCACCTGTGACAATCGAACCGTGCGAGTCATCTACCAAGATGCCCTTGAGCCCAAGCAATGGGTGCAGGCCGTCGTTCCGATGCTGCCCGCCGATGAGATGTCAGGGTATGTCACACTCTCTGCCACAGTGTGCTTCGCCACCGACATCGACCCCGAACATCCTGGCCTTTATACTAGGGCCGGCTTGGACATTGTATTTCGCAAAGATAAATATAACATCAAGGCCGATAAGTCTACGGCCGAGTCAACCTCGTTCTTTTGCCCAATCGACGGGGTTTCGGAGGCGGATCTGCGCGAGGACTGGCACAAGTGGGAAACGGTTCGCTGGGCTTCAGACCGCTTCCAGGCCCGCACCCTTAAGGATCCGGTGCTCGACATCCACTACAACCCTCGCAAAGGAGGGAAGGATTGGATCTCAGGTCGCGCGATTCCGTACGCCATGGTGATCTCTGTCCATGCACCAAAGGTCGAGCGGTTTTACGAGCGGGTCAAAAATCGCTATCGGAACAAGCTGGAAGTGCTTCGACCACGCGTGCGGGTTCCGTCGAGCCGAGTGTAGCGCCGTCGCCGGTCCCAAGCTGCAGAGCCGTTTCGACCACGCCGGCTCCTCGAAAAGCCGAGACGACGCAATCGAAAGCGGCTGCTTGCGAAGGCGTGCGTGGTTACGTTCAAGCAGTCTTGCGAGACCCAGTAAGTGCCGCACGCCTAGAGAAGTCACGGAAAGCCGAACGTAGTCCATGAACGTGATTGCTCGCCGACTCCCTACCGCCGCGCAGCACGGATGAGCGCCAAAATATTGGAATTGATCGGATCCGGAAGGCTTGCCACTCGGCAATCACCGCCGCCAATCCTGGCTCCGGCCAGGCGGCATCGGGCATCATCGGTCCAGCAGCACAACCTCCGCCGCATTCTGCGCCGCCCATACTCGGAACCCCTCCGCTTCCTGACGGATCCCTTCGTAGTCGAGTCCCTCATCGCTAAGTGCCCGCCGGGCCGCGGATCACGTTCTACGAACGATCGGCGCGGCTCTGCACACGGGTCGCGTGACCGCAGGCATTGAGGTTGGTCCAATGCACGGCGATGAGCCATACCGACGCCGTAGCTGGCCGCACGCTCCCAACGATGCCCGCGGAAACACAGCGGAGCTGCCCGTCCTGACGAGTCGCCAGAGACCGTTGTGGCTTCTACCACCACTACCACTTTGTCCGGGGTTTACCACCTACGCATGAGGATTTGTGTCATTGCCTGCGATGAATTGCAATCACCGGCTAGCAGGCGTATGATGCTGTCAGTTCAGCCTTTCCGGCGGTTTCGGCGATCGACGAGCGTTTCCTTCGGGACGTAGAGGTCGCATGTTCGAATCATGTCGCCCCGACTTTACGCCGCAAGCACTTACGGCGATACCCTAAGTCGAAACTCTGCATAATTGCAGAGTTTCGTGCAGACTTGGCCTCCCACGAAGTACCCTTCGATGGAGGCCATTTTCATGCGCGGACCGAAACCATTCTTCCGGAAGCAGACTCAGACCTGGTACGTCCAGATCGGCGGCAAGCAGTACAACCTTGGCCCCGATGAAGAGTCGGCCAAGCAGCGTTACCACGAACTGATGCTCAAGGCCCGCGGGGGCCAGTTGGCCGACGATGCCGTTGCCAGCGTGCTGAATCGCTATCTGGCGTGGTGCGAAGCCAACCTTGCCCCTGACACGTTCCGGAAGAACCTGCTGCACCTTCGGCGATTCGGCCAGTTCGTCGGAGCCTCCCTCAAAGTGTCCGCGCTGAAGCCCTACCACGTGACGGAGTGGGTCCAGGCCGACTACGCAGGCAAGTCGGACACCTATCGCAACGACGCCATCACGACGGCCAAGGGCGCCCTCCAGTGGGCAGTCAACGAAGGCTACATCGACCACAGCCCAATCGCTCGGGTGAAGAAGCCGGCCCGCGCCGTGCGCGAGTTCTTTGTGCCCTCAGAGCGCTGGCCAGAAGTCCTGGAGGCGATCCGCGGCAAGCGATTCCGCGACTACGTGGCCTTCATGCTGTCCACCGGGAGCCGGCCCCAGGAGATTCGCAAGATCGAGGCCCGCCACTTCGATCGGCCGCGGCATCGACTCGTCTTTCCGATCCCCGAGGCCAAGGGCAAAAAGAAACAGCGGATCATCTACCTGGACGAAGTGGCGATGGAAATCGTGGAGCGTCTGGTCGGCGAGTTTCCCGAGGGGCCGATCTTCCGCAACTCTCAGTTACAGCCGTGGGAGAAGAACGCCGTCAAGGATCGGTTTAAGCGGCTCCAGCGCAAGCTCAAGATGCCCGGCCTGACCGCGACCACACTCCGGCATTCCTGGGCTCACCACAAGCTGGCCACTGGTACGGACTCCCTGATCGTCAGCAAGCTGATGGGCCACGTTGATGGCCGGATGCTAGCCACCCGATACGGCCACGTGGAGCAAAACGAAGTGCTGATGCTACGGGAGGCTACGCGGACCGGGAACCCTCTCAAGCAGTAGCGCCCCCTTTAATCGCTTCTGAAGCCCGCCCAGGCCCCGTGCGCGGGCTTTTTCATTTCCCAGGTCGCGCAGTCGCGACTTCTGCGGGGATTGCGTCGTGGAAGCGCGTCGGATAGTCTGGCCGGCGATACCCCAGTAGAGGGACCGTTCGATGGCCGTCGATCCTCATCTTCGGGAGTGTGCCATCACGGCGCTGATTGCAGCGGCGGGGACGGCCAGCCTCTTGGCAGCAGCATCGTATGTGCAGAGCCCATACGTCTATCTCGTGCTCGTTGTCGGCGTCGCCGCATTCGTTTGGAGATTTTTGGCAAATCCGCGCCTACGGTACCTGCGACTAGCATCGATTGTTGCTGCCGCTTGGTCCTCCGCGCATGCGCTCCCGAATGTCTCTTTGTTCGCTGAGTTAGCGGGCGGTTCACGGCTTGGGCTCTTTCTTGACGGCGGGCCAACGTGGTCGTTCGACTTGGGATCGCTGGCCGCCTTCATTGCGCTTCTCGTTTGCGACTACCGAACGCACTCAGGCGACAGCGCGACTCGCAGACTCGCAGCTGCCATTGCAATTTCATATGCCCACCAAACGGCCCACAACACGGGCGACTCCACACAGGTGGTGCAGAGTGGCACGGGCAACACAACCAATATTGGGCTCTCGGGGGAAGCAGTTACGTCGTTAGTCGAAGCGGCGAAACAGGGCACCGTCATTCGAACAGCCGATGCTCACGGTGAACTGGAACGATATGCGGACATGCTGAGTCAGGGGCATGCCGAAGCTGCTTTAACCCTACTGCGAGCGATGAAACGGGAGCGGTGGGATACGCTCACGGCAAGAGAGCGGTTTCGTCTCCAACGCATGATGGGCCATGCATGGAAAGAAAAAGGCGACTATGAGAAGGCCGCCGGCGCTTACCTGGAAGCGATCCCATTGCAGCCCGATGACCAAGAGGCCGCCGAACTGGAGCCGCTCGCATATTTTATGCTGGACGACCGCGAAGAGACGCTGAAGGCGTCGGAAAGCGTGTTGTCGCGATTTCCCTACAATGCAGCGGCGTGGGAGTTTAAGACACGGCTTGCGCCGCTTGCTGTCCCAGTGGAGGACCTAGAACAGCGGGTGCCCGCTCCACTAAAAAATAATGGCTCCATTCTAATGGCCCTCGCGATTCGGGCGCTCGGCGAAGGGCAATACGCTCGCGCAGCCGAGTACATGGAGCGATGGTCGCCCGAGCCGAAGGACCAGTTCTTCAAGCAGCAACTATTGGCAAAGGCCTTAATCGGACGTGAGTGCCAACGCTATGGCACGCCATCCTTTGACCGGGAATCGTTGAGCCGAGCGATCGATTTAGCCAAGGCTGCGCTGGCAAGGCCAATGGCGAAGGAAATGACATCGGACCTTCGATGCGTTCGGGCCAACGCCTATGAGTTGCTGGGAGACACGGCGCGGGCTGGGTTCGACTATCAAGCGGCCATCGAAATGGCGCCGAGCGACCCGGAGCCGGCGCTGGCCTATGCACGCCTATTGGGGCGCATTGGGCACATCGACGATGCAATCGCCGCACTGCGCCCCGTGGCGGCAGCGCCGATGGCAGCCCTTATGCTCTCTGCACATCTAGCCAATCGCAACGCGCCGGGCGACCGAGTCGAGGCGACGATCATACTAGAGAAAGCACTCCCCAACTGCAAAGCCGACAGTGACAAAGGCGTAAGCGTCAACCTCGTGTGGAACCTTGCGGAGCTTTGCAGCGCGACTGCGCGACACGAAGAGGCCCGAGCATTGGCGGACTCAAAATTATGCGAGCAATTCTCGGAGCCGATTCGGTTTGCCCTTCGATCGATCGTGCATGTTCGCTCAGGCGACGTGGACAAAGCTGCCGACGCCGCCGAAAAGGCATTCGCCAGTCTGACGGAGGCTAGTGATCGCGAGTCGATCGACCGATCGGGCATTGCACTGCAATTGGCTGGACTGCATCAGCGGGCGGTACAGTGCTGGCGAAGGGTACTACCGGACGATTGCGTCACCGACGTAACCCATCAGGCCTTTGCGTCTGCAAGAAAATGTGGGGACGATGCCTTCATTCTCAGTCATTGCCAGGCCCTCCGTGAGCATGGGTGCTATGATCCTCTCGCGATCGACCTTGAGGCAAGCCTCCTCGAAAAATACAGCGCCTTCGATCGCGCACTAGAGGTGGCGGCAGTTCTGGAAGCTAAGGCTCCGGATTCAGACGCCGCGAAGACTATGCGGGTCCGTAAGTCGGTTTGGGCGATTCTATCGGATCGACCCGACGAAGTCGAAACTTCATTGGAGAGGCTCCCAGCGGTTGGTAGCGTATCGCCGCAGTTAGGTCTTACTGTCGTACAAGTACTCGCTCATCGTGGCCCAAATCTGGTGGCGGCCGAATACGCCTATGAGCTTGTCCGACGTCATCCCGCAAACGCGGATGCCCGCAAAGCCATCCTTGCCGCGGTCGGTATCCCCGAGTCCGGATTCGACACAGTCTGCCCGCCCCCAACGACAGCAGTTCCTGGAGTCGCGGTTCGGTTTCGCGACCCTCACACGGGCCAGGAAACCTGGACCGTCATTGACGACACTGGCAATCCAAGTGCGGCGATGGGGGAAGTGGCAGCAAGTAGTCCGCGCGCAACACGGCTGCTGGGCCATAAGGTGGGGGACTCCGTCACGCTACGGGAGGATGTTGTACAGGAACGGAAAATCGAAATTGACGTCTTGCTCAGCAAATACGTGTTCTGCAAACGAGAGACATTCGAAAGGTGGGAAGAGTGGTTTCCCGACGATCCGCTCATTCGTCGGTACGTTGCCCCGCGAGATGAAAACGGAGAGCCTGACGTTAGCTCGATCGTCAAGGTGATCGCCCATCACAAGGAGCAAGTGGAACGACTCAATGAAGCCTACCGGTCACAGCCGCTCTCCCCGACAATCTTCGCGGCGCACCCGAGGCTTTCGGTGTTGGAGGCCATTGAGCATCTAGCGTCCGAAAGACTACCGCTCCGCTGCTGCTTTGGGCGTTCCGAGAACTGGGAGGCCGCCGGTCATCGACTTCCGGCAGAGCCGACGCCTGAACTTCTGTTAGACGGCTCGGCGCTGGCAATTCTCTTACTGACCGAAAGTTACCCGCACTTGACTGGAGTGCCGGTTCGACTGGTTGTCGCGGCGGGTTCGCTTTTGGAACTGAAGCGAGTGCGGCGCAGCCTGGTGCATCCGATCGTGGGTACTGGGTCTACGAACGGCGAGACAAGGTTACGCGAGTTCATCGCATGGGTAGAGACTCAATGTGTCATCGTTGACGGATTGCCGCTCGCTAACGTGAGCGCGGACACTCGCGGCACAATTATTAAGGTGTGCGGCGATGCCGCGGCCGAGGGTATGGCTGTCGCGGCCGCTCGGTCAGCGGTGCTGTGGGCCGATGACTTTGCGGTTGCCCAGATCGCGGCGGAGAAGTTTGGGGTCGGGCAGGTCTGGACTCAACGGGTCTTTGCATGGTTGGTTGAGCGTGGGCATTGTTCCCAGCGCATCTATGATGAGGTCTCGGTAGAGCTTCTGCGCCTGGGCGCTGACTTTACTCGCGTGAATCGAGAAATGGTTGTGATTGCTTGCGAAATGGCATCGTGGGACCCGGACGATGCTCGGATTCGTAACATCGGACTACAACTTGAGTCGTCGGGTATCGATACACAAGTCGCGATGGGGTTGTTCACAACCAGCCTGACAATGTTGTGGAACCGGGGAACAGAAGACCAAGCGAGGCGCGTCACTCGCGCGCTCGCGGAGTGTATTGGGCGACGGTCGGATGGCATCAAGCTTCTGCAATCGATCATCGCTCGCCTTGACGCCTCCTTTGTTCCGGATATTTTGTCCAGCGCGCCGCGCTGTAGGGCGGCTATCGAAGAGGCCATCGGGGAGCTTGTGCCACGTCCACGTCTCATTCTTCCGGGAAACGGCGGCACGCGACTTTAGCCTCTCGGCCGTGACCGGCGACGTGTTGCCGAAGTGGGGAGAGATGCCGCCCTTCGTGATGACCGGCCACAAGCTCGATAACGAAGCGACCGCGGAGATGCTGGAGCAAGCGGCCAGGCTGCTGCGCACCTTGGCACTTGGTGCCTTTAGGCGGGTCGGGGCCCGCCCGTAACAGCGCATGAAGCGAACGCACCGGGGGCAGGACGGTGCGGCCTTAAAGCCAGCAAGCAGGAATGGACCGGGGTAGTAGGGTCAGAGCTTATCGGACCAAGCTACCAGTTGGGACTCGCCAGTCAAGCGATTTAACTGGCGACCAAAGAGAAGCTCAGCCCGCTGTGCTGAACTTCAAACCCTTGTTCGTGAGGCCATCGAACCCGCCTGAGTCGAGTGATCAGTTGTCGTCGGTCGCTCCGTCGGCGAAAAAACGCCCGAGGGCCCAAGGAGCCATCTCGGTCAGTAGCCAATGATCGTGAGCCCATAAGGCAGCTTCATCCGGCTGTGGCCATAGAGGGCGTCGGCCACCGCGATCGTGTTAGCGTAGTCGTTGGAAAACGTCGGCCGGCCCCCGGACACATACTTGTACCGATTGGCCACCGCAAGTATCAGGTGATCGACGTGGACCATCACGAGCGCCTGAACCAAGTCCCGGTAGACCGCATTCCCCATCCAACCCCGGCCCGCCTCGATTTCTAGGCCGCAACGCCATTCGCTGTGGTAAGCGTCGATCTGGTACTTCAGCGCGGGAATTCCATTCTCGCCATAGAACACCGGCCGCTCAATCTTTTGGTCTTTCTGCTTGCCCACCTCGATCATGAACCCGAGAGCTTGCAGCGTTGGTGCCAAGACGCCCAAAACGGCATCGCTGGTTAACCCCTTATCCAGGGTCAGCGTGCAAATGCCCTCGGCATCGCGGAACGCCTGAACAACGCTCGCCACGAAGTGTGGGGGCGGCTCGGTTCGCGGAAACGAAGTAAAGCGAACGGTTGTGCTCGGCATTGGGCAGAAAGCCGACAGCGGCGGGCTTATGCGCCACCCACGCTTCCCTGCGGGGAGGCACCCTCATCGGGGCCTATCTCAGATGAGCCGGCAGCTTAGCAGGTGGAAAATACCTTGCAAGAGCCTTGGGCGTCGCCGGGCAAACTAGCGGAATGCCGGACTTGCTTGTGGTATTCTAAGCCCGTTGCCTAACCTTTCGACCAGGAGCCTTCACGCATGCGCCGCTTTCCACTTGTTGTCGCGTTGGTTGCTGCCGCGTTCTCGATCCCCTTCGTGGTCGGGGATGAAGTGAAACTGACGAAGGGGCAACGCGTAGAGACGGACCTTACGTCGAAGCTGTACCCAAAGGAAGCACTCCCGCGGGCCACGAAGGCATACTACGGCCGAGTGCGGAACATCCTCAGTCGGGGCGATAGCTTTGGGTTCTCGGTACGCGACAGCCGGATTCCCAGCGAAGCGGGATTCTATTTGCCGAACCCCGGAGCCAACCGCACGATTATCGACGCCGTGCTTTTGGCGGCCCAGAAGGATGCCGAGATCAACGTCCACTATAACGGCACCACATTCGGCGTGGACGCAGTGGAAGTGGTGCTGTCTTACTAGACGATTGCCGCAGCAAGTCCGTCTAGTCGCTGGAATAGGCAGCCCTGCCCGCGGGCAAGGCCCCGCGGCACTGCTGACGGGCTTCGTTTACGCGTGGACCATCGGCGCTGGCTCTAAGGAGAAGGTCGAACAATCTTGAAGTCAGCCGAGGCCCCACTGGCTCTGTGCTTGCCATCTCCATTGAACTGGGCCGTCGCACCATATTCGCCGACTTCGGTAGGTGGAGTCTCGCTTGGGTTGAAGTCGGTGCCATTGATGCCGTAGTAGAGAACGGCCAGCGATCCCCCTTCGCCATCGCTGCCGGTACTTGCCCAAGTGGCCTTGGCACCATGAGGCAAGCCGTCGTAGACGGCGCTCGCACCCTCCGTCCAAGAGACCGTGACCGCCGTTTCCGCCTTCAGCTTCTCCAATGCCTCCCGCAAAGCCATGGACTCCCCTACAGCCTTGCCGAACTTCTGCATTTCTAGCCGATACTGGTGCTCGAAATACTGCGTTTGCTGCCGCTCCATCTTGACCCGCCATTCGCCCCAGCCAACGACGGCGACGAACGCGGCCAGGATCAGAAGGCTGCGGAGCGAGAATGTTTGGTCGGGCTTCATGCCGCCCATCTTAGCAGCCCGGCGGACCGAAGTTGTCCTTGAGAATCCCGAAGTCGGTTAAGTCTACCTTGGCGTCGCCGTTGAGGTCCCCGTCCACCGCGGTTGCAGGCGACTTACCGAAGTTCTCTTTGAGAATGCCGAAGTCCGCGAGGTCGACCTTGTGATCGCCGTTGGCGTCCCCCACGAGTTCGGCCACGGCAGACTTCAGCCGCTGAGCGAACATTGCCGAACCTGCGTACCAGGCAACGCTCGCGGTGGATTCGTGGAAAGCCACGGTCGCACCTTGGCCGGTGGTCTTCGCCTCCCGCACGAGATGGCCCTGGCCGTCATACAACCTGACGGTGACACCGTTCCGATCGCTCCAGGTGAGTGCATAAGTTCCATCACCGGAAACAGAAATTTGCTGAGAACTCACGTTCGGACGCTGAGGAATGTCAGGAAAGGGGCCCGTACCGAACCATAGTCCCGCACTACCGGCCGAGACCACGGTTTCCTCGTTCAGGAGCGTGAAGTCCGGCGAGTACCTGCGAAACGCCAAAACTTCTCGAAGGTCCCACTCGAGATGCGTGACCCCGCCATCATAGCGCTCCGTTCGTTCCGTCCACGAAACGAGAAGTGTGCCCCGGTCGTCGAGCGCAAGCGACGGTGCTCCCATTGAGCCGGGCAACAAATGACTGCTGACTGGTCGGGATTCACCGGTAGGAACCCCCGCGGCATCGAATCGCCGTGCGACGATCGACGGAGAATTCCAATGCGACCAAGCCACCACGAACTGACCGAGTGAGTTCATGGCAACCGCGATGTCGCTCAGATACTGCCCACCTGGCGACTCGAAGACGGCGAACGCTTCGCCCAAGAACTGGCCTTCGAGCCCCACCTTCCGACCCCAGATTCGCTGCTCCGCGCCCTCCTTCCACTCCAACCAGGTGACGACGAAGGCCCCGTTGCCCCGCAGGGCAACGAGCCCGTCGCGCTGGATGGCCGCTTCGTCCATGGCGATGCGGAACTCGTTGCCGAGCGGTTCTCCGCCCGCGGCGAACCTCCGGGCGTAAACCCGGCCGTTGTCGCTGGACCAGACCACCAGAAACGTGCCATCGACCGCCGCGGCCACGGAGGGCGCCTGCTGCGGATCGGCAGCGGTCTGGTTGACGCGGATTCGATCGCCCAAGGGATCGAGGTTGGGACCGCTGCGTCGCGCCCAGACCTCCGAGCCGTTCCGCCAAACCACGACCAAACCGCCATCGGGCGTTACGGCGCTGCGAAGTTCGACGGCATCCCCGGGCGAGGTGTCGATTGGATTGGCATCCACGCGAAAGGTCAACCGGTAGTCGCTGCCGGGCCCCTCGGCCTGGCTGCCGAACAGGCGGTTTCCGGCTAAGTCACGAAGACGCCCGGAGACGCTCAACTCATAGTCACCTCGTTCCAGGGGCGGATCCACCCACAACAGCATCTTCGTGGGGTCAGCTTGCTGGATGTGCAGGCGGCCGCTGAGATCTTCCCCGTCGCGCCACAAAAGCCAGTTGGCGGGATTGAGCAAGCTCGCGGGTGACTGTGGCCCCGCAGCTACCATTGGCTCATCGAAGGAAACGGAAAAAAACTGAGGCCAGCCAAATACTGCTCCACCGTCGGGCAGGACTTCCAGCGTCGACTCCGAGGCGCCTGCCGCGACTTGTCCCACGGTTGGCGGCGTTTGGTCGACCTGGGGCACCGTGACCGTGAACAGTCGGGCAGAGAGCTCACTTTGTCCTGAAGTCAACGTTGTCCAAACCACCGCCATGAGGCCGTGGCCGCCCAACGCGACGGAAGGACGTGTTTGGTCAGCGGCGACTGCAAGAACGGGAAATGCGTCGCCGTCTGGTGAGTGGCTGCTAGTTAATGTTTGCGCCATGACCTGCCAAGGCGCCGTCTCGCTCGACCGTTGCGCGTATGCGACTGCCGTGTTTCCGACCGGCCCGATCGCTAGGGCCGGCTCTGCCAACGATGTGCCGTTTGGCGGAGTTGGCGCTGGATTGACGGGATACCACAGCGGGAACCAAATCTCCGGCGCCGAAGTAAAGCCTCCCACCACACCGCCGACGGCCAACGTCCCTGCTTCGTTCACTGCCATTGCGAACGAGCTCACGCTTGGATATGGGCCTCCCCACCGACCTGCTAGACCCTGGTCGCCCCCGTCGGCCGAGTAGTGCCGCACTTTCCAGACAGTATAGGAAGGGAAGTCGGACACCCAGCCAAAGCTTGCGACCGACAGGTTGCCAGCGCCGTCGATTCCTACGGACACCGGATTGTCTGTGGGAATTTCCTGCCAGGCGGGGCTGCCATCGGTCAGAAAACGGCGGACGTGTCCAGCGGTCCCACCCCAACCGACGGCGAACTCACCACTGTCGTTCAGATCGATCACCGGCGACTTCTGGTCGCCGGCGGTTTCTTCATTGACTGGGAACTCCGGTCCTGCCGGCAGGCCGTCGGCGCCGTAGCGCTGTGCGAAGACGCCCCAACCATCGGTGTCCTGTCCGAAACTCTGCCACGCCACCACGAACCGACCGCTGCCGTTCATGGCCACGGCCGGACTCGTCTGGTCGCCGGCGGTCGTCGTGTTGACCCGAAACTCCTCGCCCAGCTTTTGCCCCGCTGGATCGAAGCGCTGTCCGTAGATTCCCCAGCCGTCGCCATCCTGGCCCTTGCTCTGCCAGACGACCACGAAGTCGCCCGCCGCGTCCATCGCCACAGCTTGATTGCCGGAGGTCTGCTGGTCGGCGCCGGTGAACGTGTTCACCACGAACTCGTCACCAAGCGGCGTTACGGCCAGTAGGGCGCGTTCTTCCAGTGGCTCGAGGAGCAGCCTGGCGCCGGCGTGTCGCCTGCGTCGCGGTGATCTCAGTAGGCCGTTGCTATTCCGCCACCACGCCGCCGCTCGCTGTCCCCAGGGCCCCTGCAGTGCGAATCGCATAAAGGCTACTCCGCCTCGGAAGACAGGACACATCGGTTCGGCGTGACAATCACTGAGACCGCCGGACTGCCAACAACGCCAGCCCGGCCAGAGTTGCGAGAAGCCAAGTGGAAGGCTCGGGCACGCCGCCAACGATGTCGCCCGGTGGCGATTCAGTGCCGGGTTGCTTGTAGAAAAAATCGGCGGAGGCATCGGGGTTCTGCCAATCCAGGAACGGCTTACCGATGGCGAACTTGGCGCGGGGCTGCAGCGTGCCGACACCGCCCAAGTTGGGCTCGGCCAGGTTGCCAGGCCCCGGGTTGGCTTCACCAAAGGTGAGGGCGCCCGGCCCCAGAGCTGCAATCACGTCGGTGATCTGTCCGCCGGCAACATAGTCGGCGATGCTCTTCCAACCCGCCGGGTCAAGCCGATTGGTCTCGGACGTGATCTGGTACCCTTCGAACGAGATGGCAGCGTCCGCGGTGTTCCAGAGGTACGTCGTTCCGTCAGGGTCGACCCAAAGTGCCAAAGGCGAGATTGCACTCGCCAGCCCGGCGAACATGGCGACCAGACCGACGATGCCTGCCGCAAAAAACAGCCTTCTAACGAGCCTCATGGTGTTCAATCTCTGGGAAAAACGCAGTTCGCTGGCAGTCTAACGGGCCCCGGACAGAGGAACAGCATCGGGCGGCCAACCACGGGGAGGCAGGGCGGGCACAAACGGACGGGGAATCTTGGCGGACCGCCAGATCGCCGTGCGAATGAGGCCCAGACGTTGGGCAACGACGACCAGCGTTAGCCCCAGCACCGCCGGTACTACCGTGGCCGGCTCGGGCACCGGCTTCAGCGTAAAGCTGCCAATGCCTGGCTGGGCGAAGGCGAGTCCGAAGGTGAGCTGGGGTCGCGGGCCGCCGATCGGGATCGCGGCATCGGGTGCGGCAGCGGCAGGCAAGAAGGGCGACAGGTCGCCGCGGAGGCTGAGCGCGGAGAAGCCATCGGGCGCGTACCGTCTTAGGTTGACCGTTTCGCCGGCCAGACCTCGGATCTCGGCGTCGCCGAGCTTCAGTGTGAAGTGGTTGTTTGCCTCGATCGGCACCTCAGGGAAGCGGAAGGACGTAAATGGGTTTCCGTTAGCGCCGACCAGATCAAACCCCGGAAGGAGGGCAGAATCTACTGCTGGTGCTTGGTAACGGATGGCCGCATCGCAGAGTGCCGGTTCGGAGAAGTCCTGTTGGGCCGCGTTCACAGCCGTCGGCGTAAATGGGTTCGCACTTGATCCTTGCGGGGGTCCGACGGACCAGGTCATCGTCTGAGTGATGTGGAGAGACGCGCTGCCAAAAGACGGATTAGGAGGCGAAAAGATTAGCGAGTACTGCTTATTTGTCGATCCGTCGAGGGATGCCGGCAAGGCGGACTCGTCAAAGTGCCACGACACTTGATGGGTGGACGGGAACGGCGGTTGAAAGCTCTCGCTGGCGCTTTCTTGCTTAGTCACAATCGTTTCCCAGACCGGTAGGATCGCAGAAGCAGACAGCTGTACGATGGCAGTGCCAGTGGGATTCGCGGGTAGCGACCCGCCAATCGCTCCGCCGCCACCTTTGGCCTCAAGAGTCGCCGTAACTGTTGTCGGAGAGGCGCTCGCTTTCGCGCTCTCCAACATGCTCGAGCCAAACCCGTCAAGACGGTAACTCACACCGATCGAAAATGGTGAGGAGTTCGCCTGCTGCGAAAGATCTGGCAAGGGCCCCATGATCGGGGCATCGCCATGAACAGTAACCGTCGCGTTCGCAGTCGCGAACTCGGCAGCGGAAGCGAGAGCACTCGACAGGCAGACGATGGCAACGACGGCCGCGAAAGAACGCAGATTGGCAGGCATCACGACTCTATCAGTTGAAGCCGCTGTTGTCCCTAGTATCGAGCAGGCATGTTCGAACCGCCAAACGTCGGCGGGCCGATCCAAATCTCGATGGCTGAACGGGCAAGTTTCGCGCTCCCCGTAGACGCAGGCTATCCAAGTTACGGACGAATCGCGCCATGCACCAGACAATGTTCGGTCCTCGGGCACGGTGATTTGGTTTGCGCGCAAACAGAATTCTCGCTGCGCAAGCGACCGTCCGGTCCGTCTTCGGCCTGCGTTTTGTGGCGCGGGGCTGAGTCTCGCTGCCGCACGGGAAGCTGCATCATGTCGATTCGACGACCAGCGCGATCACCTCACCGCATCCCCTCCGTGTCGCCCCAACGTCCGCCAGGCAGCGTGGAGCCGCTGGAGTCGCGAGAGGCGCCGGGCGCGTTGCTTTTGGCGTTGCCCGGCATGTTGCCTGCCCTCGATCCGGGCGCCAACAAGCCGGCAATGCTAGGACTTCATGAGAATCGCGGCGTGGCGCACGCCCGCGACCGCGCGCTCGGCGAAACCAGCAGCCAGTTGTGGGCCACGCGAGGGTGGGAGCAGGATCGCAGTGCGGCACGTCAAGCGGCTGCCGCCCGGCTGGGGCACCTCGCTCCGCAAACGAACTGGGTCGGAGAGTTGCAACCGGCTTCCTTTCGCAGCGTGGCCTTCACCGCCGTGCACTGGGACACCGTCGACTCCGAGGTGCCTGAGTCGGATGGCCAATCCACCCGTGGGCTGGTCGAAGGCGGGATTCGCTCGGCGGCTTGGATGCCAGGAAGTGCGGCCGACGGCGGCATGCCGACCGCCGGAGGACAGCCGCTGGGAGGAGGCGGTGGCGGAAGCCCCTCGAACCTGGGCCAAGCGCCCCTCGAATCGAACCCAGCCCAGACCGACCTGGGCAGCCAGTATGCGGCGCAATCGCCGGCTCCTGCCGGGCTCGCTGACCTGTTGGCGAACGGCGGTTCGCAAGCGATCTCCCCCGAGATGCTGGCAGCCTTGCAAGCGGCCGAGAACGATGGGCACGGCGCAGTTGCGACTGGGCCCACGCATGAGGTGCGGAAAGGCCTTGGCTTCAGTGCGGGCTGGACCAGCGAGGAGTTTGGCGGAGCAGCCCCCGACGCAGGAAGCGTGACACTGTCTGCTACCTCGGCAGTCTTACGCGAGGGCAATTCGTTGCTCACGACGCTGACGGGCTCGTTCGTCGTCCCCGAATCACCACTTCGGCTCACGTTCGACTACACCGACCTGTCGTTCGATACGCGGGCGGAAGGGCAGATGCGCGATGCATTTGAAGCGGTGCTCTACGACGCCAGCGGGGCCCCGCTGACGCACGGGTTCGCCGCAGGCCGAGAGGCCTTCCTCAACCTAGGAGAAACGTCTCCAGCGGCCCTGGGAAGCGAGACAAGCCAGGCGGGCGGCCGAGTCAGCGTGGATCTCTCTGGACTCTTCGCGGGCACGGAGGCCCGGCTCGCATTCCGGCTAGTCAACAATGACCAGGACGACGCCACGAGCGTGCGGATTTCGAACGTGGCGATTGTCTCGGAGGGTATCGGCTCCGAGCCGCCCCAGGTAAGTCTGGCGCTGGCGAGTGATACCGGGAGCGATCCCCTCGATCGGCTCACCAGCAACCCCAGCGTCACGGGCCAAACGAGCGGCGAGTTGCCGATCGGCCTGGTTAAGGCGGGACTCGATGCCGCGGAACTTGGCGACTTCGCCGACGTCACAAGCACTTTGCAGGCCAACGGTTCGTTTACGCTGTCATCTTCGCTCGTGGACCAGTTGGCCGGCGGCGTCTTGGCAGACGGAGCGCATACGCTGCATGTAATCGCCACGGACACCTCTGGGAGCGCTACGGCCGCTGATCTGGCGTTCACACTCGATCGCACCTTGCCCAACGTGTCGGTCGCTCTGATCAACGACACCGGGGCAAACACGCATGACGGCGTCACCAGCGATCCCACCACCGGTGGAACCGTTAGCGACGCCTCGGCAATCGTGTCCTTACGGGGCGGCCTCGATGGTACGGCGTCCCAGGCCTTCGTCGATCTAACCGCCAAGCTAGCTGGGGACGGCACGTTCGTTCTCGATGCCGACACGCTGAGCCAGTTGACGGGCGGCCCCTTGGGCGATGGGCCGCACACGCTACACCTCGAGGCGCTCGACGCCGCCGGCAATGTTCGGACCGCCGACCTGGCGTTCGTGCTCGACACCAAAGCCATCACGGCCACGCTCGAGCTCGCCCACGATACGGCCCCCAGCGGAACTCCGCCCGAACTCTACTCGGTCGACCGGCTGACCAACGACCCGACGCTGCATGCGACCGTGGCGGACCCTGGACGGACCGCTCGCGTGCTCCTCAAGCTCGACGATGGCGCGTTCCTCGATTTAACTTCGAAGCTGTCGGCAGGAGAATTGGTCTACACGCCTCCGGGACTCGCTCCCGGCTTGCATTCCGCTTTGCTCCGGGTTGAGGGCGTGGGGGGAAATACGAGCGACACGGCGCTCCAATTCACCCTCAACACGCCACCAATCCTCGACGTGGCTGGCCAGCTCGTGCTAGCCGAAGGGGATGTTCTGTTCCTCGATGCCTCGGGATCCTCCGACGCCGAAGGCGCCCTCTACGACTACCGCTGGACGTTCCACGATGGCGCGGTGGTCGCGGACCCGTCGGTCACGCGCGTTTATCCCCAGGATGGCGGCTATCCCCTGCAGGTCACGATCGAGGATACAGCCGGCAGCCAGGTCAGCCAGACGCTGCAGGTCGTGGTGAACAACGCTCCGCCTCTGCTTGCGGCGCTCCCCGCCCGCTCGGTGTCTGCTGGGAGCATGCTCGACGTCGACGCGCAGTTCTCCGATCGGGGCGCACTGGACACGCACCTGGCAACGATCGACTGGGGAGACGGCAGCCCCTTGGAATCTCTCAAAGTGACCGAGCAGGGAGGGGCCGGCGACGCGCTTGGCAGCCACGCCTACGCGAATCCCGGAAACTACCTGGCCAAGGTGACGCTGGTCGACTCGGACGGCGCCCAGGTCGAGTCGGGGTTTGCCGTGCAGGTTGGCAATCGGGCCCCGGTGGTCGTGGTCGACACGACGCCGCGAACCGTGCAATACAGCGATTCGCTGGCTCCGATCAACATCCAAGCCAGCGACGATCCGGGAGACCTTTTGCGGGCCAGCGCGAAGTACCGTGTCGCCAACGGTCCCTGGACGACCGGCCTGCCGGCGGGGCTTGCGCTCACCGGTTCAGGCGGGGCAGGAACCGGCGCCTGGCAGATTGCCGGCAACGTCCAGGTGGCTCCCGGCGACTACGTGCTGCGGATCGCCGTCGCCGACGCCGGCGGCGCCGAGACGGCGAGCGAAGTTCCGCTAAGGGTCAATGCCGAGGATGCGTCCGCGGTCTACACGGGCGTGCGCACGCTGTCGACCGCGTCGAAGAGTTCGAGCCAGCTTACGATCCCGCTGCGCGCGGTCATCCGCGACATCACGGCCGTCAGCCCCAGTTCCGACAGCAGCCCGGGCGACATTCGCAACGCCCGCGTCAAACTCGTCGATCGCAATACGGGTGGCGTCATCGCCAGCGGGCTCCCCGTCAGCCTCCTCGATCCCAACGACCTCAAATCCGGCGTCGTGACCTTCGACTGGACGGTCAACCTGGGGAGCGCCAGCTCGAAGCAGTTTCGCGTGGGGGTGGTGGTTGAAGGGCACTACACGGGAGTGGCAGCCGACGCCGTCATCCAGGTCAGCAAACCAACCACACTCAAGGTCACCGGCGGTGGCTACCTCGTCCAGCAGACTTCGGCCGGGACATACGCCGGCGCTCGCGGCGAAAAGGCCAACTTCGAGCTCGAAGCGCAGTTCAACTCCCAGCTGACCCAACTCAAGGGCTCGATCCAGCTCTCCACGCGACACGCTGGGCGCGAGCTGCAGATCGACAGCACCGCGCTGCAGTCGCTGGGCATCGACGCTACGACAGGCCGCGTGACGTTGTTGGCGCTCGCCGACCTCGACATTGAGGATCACGACTACTGCGACGACGATCATGACGGCGATCACAGAAACGCCTCGAGCCAGGGCAACGATGGTCGCGGGCACGAAGGCCATACACGGCTTACGGGCCTCCGCCTCGAAGCGACGCTCATCGATCGGGGGGAGCCGGGCCGCGACGATGCAATCGGGTTTTCGTTGTGGAAGGGCGCCGAACTGCTCTACGCGAGCGCGTGGGATGGCGTGCAGGCGGTAGAGCAGAAGCTGGGCGGCGGCAATCTCCAGGTGCATAAGCCCACTGCGGCCGCAGCCGACGCCGCCGCGGGTAACCAACTGCAGAGCATTTCGGCGGCGCCGCGTGTCTTGGGGGCTTCCGCAATCGCGCCCATCGAGCTGTCGATCACGAGTCCCACAAACGCTCCGCTGACGCCGGGGAGCGCCTATCTGCTCACCGGGCGCGCCGCAGCCACGGATGCGTCCACGCAGGTTACGGCAGTGACGGTGAATGGTCGGCCCGTCGACACCCTGGACGCGGCAGGCAACTTCTTTCACCGGATCGAGATTCTGCCAGGGGACAATCGGCTCACCGTGGCTGCTGCAGCTTCCTCGGGGGCATTGCAAACGGCTGAAATCATGTTGAGGGGCGTGGCCGCAGACTCGACAAAGCTCGACACCGGTCGACTGACGGACGTTTCAGCCAGCGTCGACGCCAAGTATGGCCGGACGTCGTTCGAAGCGCTGCCCACGTCCAGCGGCACGCCAGCTAACGTGCTGCTCGCCGGTGTGGCCCTGCACAACAGCGGCACGTACCCGCTGCGTACGCCCCTCCTCGTCGGCGTGAAGAACATCTCCGATCCGCGGGTAAGCCTGCGCGATTTCGACGGCAAACTGCCTGACGCCACGCCCTACTACGACCTGAGCCGGATGGTCGCAGGGGGCCTGTTGGCGACCGGGGCGGTCAGCGATGAGTTGACTCTCGCGTTCGACGACCCGCAGCGCCTGGCGTTTTCCTACGAGCTGGTTGTTTTGGCGGCGCTCAATCAGCCGCCCGCCATCACCAGTGCCCCCGACGCTGAGGCCATTCTGGGTCACAACTACGTCTACCAGGTCGAGGCGTCGGACCCTGAAGGAGACGCCCTGCACTACTCCTTGCTCAGCGCACCAGCGGGCATGCAGATTAATGCAACGACCGGGCGAATCACTTGGACGCCGGCAACCGTCGACGAGGGGACACACTTAGTGACGGTCGAGGTGGGGGACAGCGTCGGGGGAGGAGCACAGCAGACGTACGTCCTGTCGGCGATTCAGGCCCCGCCCAACCGTCCGCCGTTCTTCACGTCAAATCCCGTGGTCGCGGCCCAGGTGGGGAGCCCCTACGCCTATCAGGCGACGGCGCGGGACGCCGACGATGATCCGCTCAGCTTCGCGCTGACTGTGTCCCCGACGAGAGCGACCATCGACCAGGCAAGCGGACAAATCTCCTGGACGCCGGCGGCAGCCGCACTGGGGCCGCAAGGCTTCACGCTCTCCGTATCGGACGGGCGGGGGGGCGCTACGACCCAGGCGTTTCAAGTCCTCGTGAGCTGCGCGAGCGACAACCACGATCCGGTGATCGTCAGCGGCGACACCGCCAGCTACGCGCTGCCGCGGCCGTCGAATCCCGCGCAAGGGGACGTTGCCCCAACGGCAATTCACACGAATCTGCTGGCCGGCCAGAGCGTCGACCAGCACGTGTCGCTGACGTTGCCGACGGTCGATCCGCCGGCCACAACCGCCGACGTCGTGATTGTGACCCAGGAGCGGCCGTCGATGGGAGGCGAGTTCCAGTGGATTGCTGATGTTGCTCCGCGGTTGGACAGCGCGCTGAACGGCCTGGGACTCGATGACAACCGCTTTGGCTTGGTGGGAGCGAGCAACTTCGACGGCAACAGCGTCTCCCAGGCGAATACCGTGGACGTGCAAGAATTGTCAGGATTGTCCCTGACCCAAGGCTACCTCGGCAACGGGGGCTACTTAGGGCGCATCGCGTCGGGCGACTTGGACCACGACGGCGATGCCGACATCGTCGCGGCGAGCTGGGACAACGTCACCGTCGACGGAGTTTCAGTGTTTCTCAATAACGGCGACGGAAGCTTTGCGCCGCGACAAACGCTTGGCACCGGACTGTGGAGTCGTATCCAGGAGGTGGTGGTCGCCGACCTTGACCACGATGGCATTCTCATGCCGAGATGAATTGCGCAGTTGCCGCCGCCTACGGCTGGTCGGACCTCGACCTCGGCCACGGCTTTCACGAAACCAAGCAGGGCGTCCGTTTCACGATCAGCGAGCCGGCCCGCCGCGAAGTGCTGCAGCGGCTGCTAAAGCTCAACCACGAGCGCTACGCCGAAGAGGTCCGCCAGGGGATGCACGATAAGAAGGGAAAGGCAAAGAAGCCGGCGGCCGGCCGCAAACGCAAGGAGTCGGCCCCCAAGCCGCAGCCCCTCTTCGCCGACAAAGACGACGAGGGAGGCTGACCGGCAAGGTCGCACCTTCCCTCCCCCCTCATCCGCCGAGCAGCGAACCCGCGAATGCCAAGCCCTTGGTCCGCACCGCGGACCCTACGGTAGGGTCCGCTGTGCGGAACAATTCCCGCGCCGCTCCGCGCGGTGCCGACGACCTCGACACGAGCGAAGTGATGGCCGTCTTCCGGCAGGCTGCCCGCGGCCGCGGCTGGCTCGACCGCCGCGACCTACTCCGCGAGGCCGCCGGCCTGCTCGGCTACGAACGCCTGGGCGCCCGCATCGAGCAAACGCTACGCAACCACGTGCGGGCGGCGCTCCGCCGTAAGATTCTCGAAGCCGACGGCGACGCCCTGCGGGCATTGACCGCGACGATGGCGGACTATACACGAGAGGAACTACGCGACGCCTTGGTTTCGGTGATGCGCAAGGGAACCACCTACGACCGCGAAGAGGTGATCTACGCCGTCGCCCACCACCTCGGCTTCCGCCGCACCCCCGAGGCCGTCCGCACCCCAATCAAATCCGCCATCAACAGCGCCATCCGCCAAGGGCTGCTGAGATATGAGGGCGACTCGCTCTGGCGGGCCGATTAATCTTCTAACGTATTGAGTACAACAGCCAATGACCGACCTTGTTGCCAAGCGCCCTTCGCAACATGCCCTGCGCGCCGAGCTCGAAGCCATGGTCCTCGGCGACCTACTCGGTCCCGCCGGCGGCGAGAGCGAAGAGCTCACCGAACGCACCGTGCGCGATCGCTATTTGGTCGGCGTGCTCGGTCCCTCGCGCGGACGAGCGCCCATCGGACGACCCCAACGGCCTGAACGTGCCGCGGCCAAAGGGCAAGCAGCCACAGACACCGACGCCGATGGAGACGAAGACCTGCCCCACATCCCCGATGAGCTTGGCGAAGGAGGCCGCGACACCGGCGACGACGGCACGACCGATGCCGACGTGCCGGTGGTTCAAGCTCATCTGCCCTCTTCGTTTGGCCTAAGCTTCTGCGTCGACGGCGACGCCCCGGCCCTCGAGGTCACGGCGAGCTGGGGCCAGTACAAGCGCGAGAAGCGCGAGGACCAGACCGACGCCAAAGGCAATGTGCTGCGGGTATGGAAGCGCTATGCCCGCGGCGGCACGCTGCGGATTCCTCTGCAGGCCGGTCGCATCGCCGCCCAACCGCCTGACCCCAACTTTCCCGATATCTACGTGCAGGGCCAGTGCCGGCGGCGCAAGGATCAGTTCATCGTCACGCTGTTCTTCGTGAATGCCCAAGAGGAAGGCCGCCCCAAGGACGAGTTCCACATCTTTCAGCCGCAACTCAGTGTCCGCGGCGAGCACGGCCAGGCGGTCTTCTGCAAACGCCCGACGATTGGGGCCAACGACGATCTGGAAGAACGCCTCATGGCTCTGCTCTACCGCAAGCAGGTGGAGTTCGCCATTGGGCACGGGGTGAGCGTGCGCGTGGTCGACAGCGGCGACCGGGCCGAGCGCATCGAAACGGCGATCGTGCCCAGCTACGAAGTACCGCAAACCACGCCTTCGACCGAAGCCGACGCCGACCGTAACCCCGCCTTCGGCAAGCTGGCCGGGCTCGTGCTCGACATGAAAACGCTAGCCGAAACCGATGCCCGCCAATTGCCGAGGCAACTCGCGCCGCTGGTCACGGCCTACCGCGACTGGATCGACCGCGAGGCTGCCAAGCTGAACGATCCTGCCGAAGGTTTGGCCGTCTTCGGCGACGCTGGACCGGTAGCGATCGACAATTGCCGGCAAACGCTGGCCCGCATCGAGGCCGGGCTCGAGCTGCTGACCAAAGACGCGCAGGCGGCCGAGGCCTTTCGCTTCATGAACCGCGCGATGTGGCTGCAGCGCACTCACTCGATCTACTCGGAACAGGTACGTCAGGCCAAGCAGCCCGACTTCGACAAAGACATTGATGAGCCGAAGAACCGACGCTGGCGGCCATTTCAACTCGCCTTCATTCTGCTCAACCTGCCAGGCGTGTCGCAGCTCGATCATCCGGAACGCTCGCAGGGCCCCGAGGCTCTGGCCGACCTGCTCTTCTTTCCTACCGGCGGCGGCAAGACCGAGGCCTATCTTGGGCTCTCTGCCTACACGCTGGGGCTGCGGCGGCTGCAAGGCGTGGTGGCGGGGCGCCGCGGCGACGAAGGCGTGGCCGTGCTCATGCGCTACACGCTGCGGCTGCTCACGATCCAGCAATTTCAGCGGGCTACGGCGCTGATTTGTGCCTGCGAATCGATCCGCCGCAAGGCGCTCGAGCAGGGAGACAGCCGCTGGGGCCGCACGCCGTTTCGCATCGGCCTATGGGTGGGGCGCCGCACCACGCCCAACCGCACGGACGACGCGCTCGAGGCGATCAAGCAAGCCAAAGGCAATCAGTTCGTGGGCGGCGGACAAGGCACCCCCTATCAACTCACCGCCTGCCCTTGGTGCGGCAGCGCCATCGAAGCCGGCAAGCATCTTGACGCGCAACCTTATCCCCAAGGTTCTGCGCGCACACTCACCTATTGCGGCGACAAGTTCGGCCAGTGCCTATTCAGCAAGCGGCAAGCGGCGAACGAACGTCTGCCAGTGGTGGTGGTCGATGAAGAAATTTATCGCCGGCTGCCCAGCCTGCTGATCGCCACTGTCGACAAATTCGCGCAAATGCCCTGGAAGGGGCAGGTGCAAATGCTGTTTGGGCAAGTCAACAACTTCTGCGATCGACACGGCTTCAAGTCGGCCGAGATCGAGGATTCGACCTCGCACCCGCAATCAAAGCTGGGACTGCCGGCGGTCCGCCTGCAAGAACATGCGCCGCTGCGGCCGCCCGATTTGATCATTCAAGACGAGTTGCACCTGATCAGCGGCCCGCTGGGCACGCTCGTGGGCCTGTATGAGACGGCCGTCGACAAGCTGTGTACCTGGGAGGTGAACGGCCGACAGGTGCGGCCCAAGGTGATCGCGTCGACGGCCACGATCAAGAACGCCGACGTGCAGGTTCGCAGCCTGTTCCTGCGGACAGTGAACGTGTTTCCGCCGCCAGGGCTCGACGTGCGCGACAACTTCTTCTCGGTGCAGCGCGAACCAACGGAGAAGGAATATGGCCGCAGGTACTTGGGCATTTGCGCCCCTGGGCGACGGCTCAAGGCAGCGCTGATCCGCGTGTACGTAGCGTATCTGTGTTCCGCGCAGACGCTGTTCGAGAAGTACGGCCAGCCAGTCGACCCCTGGATGACGGTGGTCGGCTACTTCAACTCGATGCGCGAATTGGGCGGCATGCGACGACTGGTGGACGACGATGTGTTCTCGCGCTGCCGCAAGCAGGACCGCCGTGGACTGGCCAAGCGTTACCTGAACGGCAACGACTACCTGGCCGAGCTGACGAGCCGCATGCGGTCGGAAGAGATCCCGCAGATTCTGGACCGGCTCGAGGCGGGCTTTGACCCCGAACTCGAAGCGCGGCGAACCGAGGCCTTCAAGACGAAGGACTTCAAGAATTTGCCGAAACGGCCGCTCGATGTGCTGCTGGCGACCAACATGATTTCGGTGGGGGTCGACGTGAAGCGGCTCGGGCTGATGGTGGTCGCCGGGCAGCCCAAAGCGACCGCCGAATACATTCAGGCCACGAGCCGCGTGGGTCGCAACGCACCAGGGCTCGTTTGCACGGTGTTCAACTGGGCGCGGCCGCGCGACCTTTCGCACTATGAGACCTTCGAGCACTACCACGCCACGTTCTATAAGCACGTGGAGCCGCTCTCGGTGACGCCGTTCTCGCCAGGCGCTTTGCAACGAGGCCTGGCGGGGCTGCTGGTTTCGATGGTGCGGCTTCGGGGCAACGAATTCAACGGCAACGACTCGGCCAATCGGATCACGACGAGCAACCCCCTGGTTCAGGACGCGATCGAAACGATCGCCAAGCGAGCAGAGTTGATCGGCGATGGCACGAAAACCGGCGATTTTTGTCGCGCGGAGCTATTGAGTAAAGCGGACCTCTGGCAGGCCGAAGCGCAGAATACTGCCGGCGGCCGCACGCTTACCTACACACAGCCCTTCGGCCCCGACGGCCCAAAACGGGGAACGTCAGTGCAGTTGCTGCGCAGCCCAGGGCTCGAGCGTTGGGAAGATTTCACCTGCCTGAATTCGCTGCGGGAGGTGGAGCCACCGGTGAAGTTCATTCTGAGCGATGGCGGACTCGATGAGGTGGCGGGCAAGCCTGACCCCGGCGGAGAGCCGGTCGAAGATCGAGCGGATGACGCGAAGGAGGCCACATGAACACCGCCAACCATTTGCGCCGCTCGGAGGTGGGCGAGGTGCGGCCTAGCCAAACGTTGACCACGTTCGGCATCGGCTCGCTCGTTGATCTGCCGAACCTGTCGGTGATGGTGATGGGCCTCGATGACTGGCCTAGCTCGCACGCCACGGAAATCTCGGAAGAACGGCTGTTGCGTTCGGCGCAATCGATTCTCGGTCCGCAGGTGACGCGGCTGCTGACGCCTCCCCGCGGCCCCGATACGCAGGGCGCGCAGACCAACTGGTTCGACGAGGCTCGCCAGATCGGCGTTCCCGTGGCGCCGTTCCCCCGATGGCTGGTGTGCTCGAAATGCCGGCTGCTCGCTCCGATTAGCACCGGGCTATTCGAGGCGAAGGCTTACCCCTATCGACCTGACAAAGCTTGCTATGTCCACAACTGCACAAAACAGGGTCGCGCGCCTCAAGCAGTGCCGGCCCGCTTCATGGTGGTCTGCGAGCACGGGCACCTCGACGATTTTCCCTGGATGACTTTCGTGCATCAAGGGTTGGGAGATTGCAAGGGGCCGCTGGTGTTGTACGAGGTGGGAGCGAGCGGTGAAGCGCTAGATGTCGAGGTAAAGTGCGAAGGCTGCGGCACGCGACGTCGCATGGGTCAAGCGTTTGGGCCAAACAACCGAGCCGCCATGCCGCCGTGCCGTGGGCGTCGACCGCATCTGCGGGACATCGACCCCGATGGCTGCGACGAGGAGCACGTGAAGCCGATGCTTCAGGGCGCTTCGAACCTGTGGTTCCCCGTGCCGATCTCGGCCCTTTCCGTGCCACAGGCTGCGGATGAGCTGGGGGCCCTCGTGGAGGACTCTTGGGCAGTGCTCGACAAGGCGGCAAGCCTGGATGTGCTCAAGGCGTTTCGTCAGATCGGCCAACTAAGAGACCTCAGCAAGTACAGTGACGCCGAGATTTGGGCGGCCATCCAGCAGAAGCTGCAAGGGGCGGGTGCCGCGGAGACCGATCCCGACGACCTGAAGTCGCCGGAATGGAAGGTTTTTGCAAACCCCTCGAAGGCGAAGGAAAGCCGAACGTTCAAGCTGCGAGTGGTCCCTCCTCCGACCGCGTACACCCAGCATTTCGACAAGATTGTGCTGGTGGAGAAGCTGCGCGAAGTGCGAGCGCTGGTGGGATTTACACGGCTGATGTCGCCGCGCGACTTCGACAACGTAGCCGAGCTGCCGCCTGAGCGGCGAGCCAGGCTCTCGCGCCGCGACCCAACCTGGTTGCCGGCCTGCGAGACGCGTGGCGAGGGGATCTTCTTTCAGTTTTCGGAGGCCCGTTTGGCCGAGTGGGTCGAACGGAATCATGCCTACGACCGTCACTTCGAGAAAGCGCACCAGGAGTGGCGTGCGAGTAAGGGCTTAGATCCGGAGCGCGGCTATCCCGGCATCCGCTTCGTGCTTCTCCACACGTTCGCCCACGCCTTGATCCGGCAATTGGCGATCGAGTGCGGGTACACGAGCTCGTCGATCAGCGAAAGGATCTACTCGCAGAACCCCGACGACGGCGATGAGCCGATGGCCGGCGTGCTGATCTACACCGCGGCGCCCGACAGCGAGGGAACCTTGGGAGGTTTATGTGCGCTAGGCGAGCCAGACAAACTCGGCCGCCACATCCGCCGAGCGCTGGAAAAGCTGAGCCTGTGCGCCTCGGACCCGTTGTGCTCCGAGCACGCCGTTGGGGATGGCGAGAAGCTGCACGGTGCGTCTTGCCATGCCTGCTCCTTCCTACCGGAGACCTCCTGCGAGCGAGGTAACAAGTACCTCGATCGGGCTGCGCTCGTGCCTACGGTGGAGGAGACCAAGTTGGCCTTCTTCGGGTGAAGCGATGACGCCAGAACGGACGATCGTCGAACTCGCTTACGGGTTGGCCTGCACACTGCCCAGCAAGACGGCTGAAGCAGTGGCCGAGGCGATCCTGACCTGCTCTGAGGGCGGGTTGCGAGCAGAACTCTCGAGGCGAGTGCCCCATCACCAACATCGGGACCTGGCAATTGCTTTCGTCGAGCGATGGCACCGTGAGGCCGGTGCGATCGAGGCCCGTTCCGTGGCAGTAGCGCTGCAAACTGCCGCGTTGTCGGAGCAAGTTCACCGCGACTCGCATTCCGTTGAGCTCGCCTGGACGGGGCCCGAGGTGGAGGAGGTTTCGCTGCGGCGGACTGAGCAAGCGATTTTGCAGGTGCTAGATTCGGCGAAGAGCCGGATCACGCTCGTGAGCTTCGCGGTGTATCGGATTCCCAACGTCGCCGGCGCGCTGGTGCGGGCGGCCAAACGAGGCGTTCGGCTGACGGTCGTCGTGGAAACACCTGATCGGATCGAAGGCCAGGGCGAGTACAGCACTATTCGCGCACTTGGCCAGGACGTATCAGCGTGTGCAAGCGTGTATTACTGGCCGAAGGAGAATCGACCGGTCGGAGAAAACCAAAAGCCGGGGATTTTGCACGTCAAGTGCGCGGTGGCCGACGGCGAGTGGCTGTTCCTCTCTTCAGCCAATCTGACCGAGCAGGCGTTCTCGATCAACATGGAGCTGGGGATGCTCGTCCGCGGGGGAACGATGCCGGGCCGGGTGGAGCGGCAATTCGAGGGACTGATTGATGTTGGGCAATTGAAGCTAGTGTGACGGAACCAGTCTGTGAGTCCCGGTCCCAAGATTGCGCCGCCGGAGCCCGATCCCTTCGGATTGGAGGCCCGCACCGTCCATCTTAGGCAGGCAGCCGGTGAATTGGACAGCCGGGCGTACGAGCTCATTGCAGAAATCGTCGCGAACCAGTCATCCCGCGGAGTATCTTCGGTCGGATTCCATCCGGTTTGTGGCCAGATCATCCATCTGAACGCCATTTTGATCGATCGGGCGCTGGAGTTCGATGAGAAAGCGAAGGAGTTTGCGCTCGCGAGGAGGCGGATTCGGAAACCAGCCTCGAATCCATTCTCTCAAGCTCGAGCCGATCACCTCCTACTCTTCATCGCTCAACGAATCGACGCTGCGCCAAGCTGGATTCGGTCCGTGCCAGGGGGACTGCGCCTGTGGCCCACGTTGGACAAGCAACATGTAAGCGGTCTGATTGAGGTCGAGAAACAGTGGATGGGCCGTCGAATCGAGCTGGAGTACCCCAATCGGCGGGCATTCTTTGAACTGGAGATCAAGAGTATCGAAATGGAAATCAGCTCGTCGCCGGAGCACAAGGCAACTGCACAGAGGAGCAAAGGGTCGACAGCCCCCCAACGCAGCTGGACGCAGCGAGATCTCGATGAGGCGATTCGCGAATACAAGGCCCGACGGGCCAGTACGTATCGCGACCTCGTGGATGGCGTGAGAACGGGCAAGAAGGGCGCCAAGAAGCAGGCCCGCGCCCTATATGGGCGGAACTCTGTCGCCAAAGCACTGGGGGTCAAGTCGGCGGCCATGGTCTCGAAGTCGCCGGTTTGGCAGGCCATCGCAGACGAACTGCACCTGCGAGCCGAGTCTGGTCCTCGTCCGACAAGTATGGGGAACCGCATGGGAATCGAACTGGCGGTGGAGCAACAGGGGCTAGCTGCTAGCGATCCCGTGGTGGATCAGGTCATTCGCAGGGAAACCATTCAGCTGATCAAGAAGTCTATGGTTAGTAACGACGCTGTCGCTACGGTCGAAAAGCTCGAGCGGGGGCAGATCAGCGATGACCAGGCCAGAGAGCTGGTGCAGGTTTATGTTGAGCAAAAACGAGACGCGCGAGGCAAAGGCAGCGGTCGGCGTCCCTGAGTTGGTCACGTGTCAACCGTGACCACCGCGAACCGGTCATGACCATCTGGCCCCTCAGAATTCTGCGGAAAAAGGCCTTATGCGTCCGCAATCCATGACCACCCTGTCTTCTTGTATGTGGTGCACAACGCGGAGATTCGATGCAACGGACCATTCGAAAACGGAGGTGCAATGTCAACTTCGAGCTACAAAGCCATGTTCGTGAGCGAAATCGCTCGCAAGCTCAAGGTGTCTGAACCCCGAGTTGAGGAGCTCATTCAATCGCTTGGGATCCAAAGCTGTGGGAAACTCAGAGGCATCACTCCGATCTACCTAGAAGCTGAGGTCCAGCGTCTCGCCGCCGCGATCCTCAAGGGAGGGGTGGACGGCAGTGATGGAGTGGAGGTTTAGGCAATGATCGTGCATGATTGTTCAAGCCGACCAAGCACGTCGACCTCTCCTGCCAAGCCTGCTCAACTTCTCCTGACTGCCAGGCATGCGTGTTTCCTCTGCGACAGGTCATTGCGGACGTGGCGGACATTGGATGCAGCCGGCATGATTCCACGACCGGTGCGCATCGGCCGTTCGACGCTCTGGCGCGCCAGTGAACTCCAGGCATGGGTGGCGGCTGGCTGCCCCAGTCGTGAAGAATGGGAGGCTCGTTCGTGAAACGGCCCCGGAAAGAGGGATAGTTCGTTGACCAACGGGTCGCCGTCAAGTCCACGGTACAAAATAAGAATGGCTTCGCTCTACAAGAAAACGAGTACGTTGATCGACCCAAAGACGGGTCGGAAGGCCAAGACCAAGAGCCGAAAATGGTGGGGCCGCTACCGCGACTCGCTCGGTCGGGATCGACGCGTGCCTCTTGCCGCTGATAAGGGCGCTGCACAAGCGATGCTGAACGACCTGGTGCGGCGGGCTGAGCGCGAGGCGGCGGGTCAGGTTGATCCGTTTGAGGACCATCTGCGTCGCCCACTGAGCGAGCACGTTGATGCGTTCGAGCGACATCTGACCCACAAGGGAAACACGGCCCGCTACGTCGCCGAAACAACCATGAAAGTGCGTCGCATCGTCGAGGGCTGCCGCTGGAAGCTCATCCGCGACCTTTCCGCCAGCCGGACGCAGCAGTTTCTCGCGGACCTCCGCACGGGCGGACTCAGCGCGCAAACGGCCAATCACCACCTACGGGCCATCAAGGAGTTCTCACGCTGGCTCGTCCGCGACCGTCGTACGGGCGACGACCCACTGACTCATCTGTCGCTGCTCAACGTCCGCTCCGACCGCCGGCACGATCGAAGAGCGCTCAGCGACGATGAGTTCGCTCGCCTAGTTGGCGCTGCCGAGGCTGGTGGCTCAATCGAATCGATCTCGGGTCCCGACCGGGCGATGATGTACACGCTGGCAGCCTGGACCGGCTATCGGAAGGGTGAATTAGGCAGCCTCACCCCGGTATCCCTACAGCTGAACTGTGATCCGCCAACAGCCACGGTCGAGGCGGCCTATAGCAAACGGAGGCGGCGGGATTCCCAGGTGCTGCACCCCAAGGTGGTTCAACTGCTCGAGAGCTGGCTAGCAACGAAGCCGAAGCTGCAGCCCGGCGATCTTTTGTTCCCGGTTTCCGGTGCCGTGCCGGGCGGCGTGGAACGGAAGACGGCGAAGATGATGCGACTGGATCTCGAAGCGGCACGCCGGGCTTGGATCGTCGAGGCAGCTGCTCCCGACGAGCGAAAAGTCCGCGAAGAATCCGATTTCCTGCGGTACGAGGACTCGACCGGACGCTTCGCGGACTTTCACAGCAACCGCCACCGATTCGTAACGCAGCTCTCCCGTTCCGGCGTTTCGCCGAAGGCCGCCCAGACCTTGGCCCGACACAGCGACATTCGACTCACGATGGGCACCTACGCTCACATTGAACTGGACGACCAGTCTGCGGCGATCAGCATGTTGCCACCGCCCCCTGGAACGAGCCCGGAATCAAACAATAGCCAGTCAGCTCGAGCCACAGGCACGGAAAATCAGCGCGCCAGCGAGGTGCCAACAGTGGTGCCAAGAGGTGCCAAACAGGGTGCCATTCGGCTCGCATCGGAGCCGTCGCAAAACGCCACGGATTGCATCGAACGGGCGGTTGGAACCGCGAACTCCGAGAAACCGTCCCGTGCCCGAAACTCGCGTGGCGTCGGGGGAAACGGCACAAGTCGAGATCAAAATGCACCGCAGTGCATCGAGTTGCCCACACGGGCTGAAGAAGTACACCCCACTGGATTCGAACCAGTAACCTTCGGTTCCGTAGACCGATGCTCTATCCAATTGAGCTAGGGGTGCAAATGCGCCCGAGTGCGACGCAAGCCAAGGATTCTAGCAAGTTCGCGGCCCGACGCAAAGGCGGGCAAGGCGGTGATCTTCCGGCCGTCGCGACGCGGTGCGGCCCGCCGTACCGCCCCTAGGCCTTAACCAAGCGTACCGTCGGCGGTCGTGCGGGGTGGGGGCGTAAAAAAAACTCGAAATCCTTCGGGCGTGGGCGGGGTTTCATGGGTGTACGAAGCTCATGAAGCCAACCCCGACGAAGGAGTTTCGAGTGAAGCGGA
>JBGAPH010000106.1:0-9729 GCA_044221365.1 Pirellulales bacterium | reverse complement strand
TCGCACGCCAACTCTCACGCCGCAACAATGCCGCGATCCGGCGATAGCCGTAACGCGGACGCTCCGCCGCCAAGCCTCGCATGCGCTGCACAAGCGCTCCTTCATCATCACGCGGCTGAGCCTCGTAACGCTGACTGCTACGCGGCTGATCCAACACTCGGCAGGCCCTTCGCTCGGAGACCGTGAACTGCACTTGCAGCTCACGCACCGCCCCACGCTTCCGGGAAGGGCTCACCAGTTTCCCGAGGCCACGTGCTTCAGCATCTGGATGTCCAAGGCATCTGGATGTCCAAGGCCTGGTCCGCCACCAATTGCTTCAGGCGACGATTCTCGTCCTCCAGCTCCTTCAGCCGCTTCGCTTCCGCGGCCTTCATGCCGCCGTATTGCGTCCGCCAACGCTGATACGTCGACTCGCTCACCTCCAAGGATTGCAGCACCGAAGCCAGATCCTTGCCCGCGTTGAGCAGCGCGTCCGCATCGCGCAGCTTCCGCACCTCTTGCTCTGGGCTATGCCGCTTCCGTCGCTCGCTTCGTCGTCATCAAAAGGTCTCCTTGCCTCAAGGCTAAAGACCTTCAACCATGGTTCAGGTTTCCGATAGCAGGCCAGAGCCAGCTTGGAGACGGCGCGTTGCTCCGTTGCACCTTGACTTCCGCCTCTTGGCCCAACGAGCGCAGCACCAGCAGCCGCTTGGGTTCGGTCGTTGGCGATCCCTCCTCCGAGAGCCACACCGTCAACTCGGGCATACTCATACACCCGCGGACCCTGGCTGCCGACGGCGACCGTCAGCCGCCGCCAGGCTGTGGCGGGAATCGTCGGCTGCACCTCGGCGATCGACTGCGGTTTGCTTCACGCCTGCTTGCGCGCCCGCGTCGGCCGCCGCGCGGCGTCCTTCCCAAGAGCCGCAGCTTGGGCGCGGTCGTGCAGACGCGGGCATCCCGCGAGGTGTCGAGCACGTACCACTTCCCCAAGGCCCGCACGCCGTGCACGAAGGTCGGGCAGTCGCCATACATGCTGTCGCTGCCCACCCACCGAAACGGCAAGCCGTCGTCAACCGCCGCCTGCAGGAGTTCCAGCGCCAGCTCAGGCCTGCTGCGAAACACCGCGCTCTGCGGTACGCCTGCCTCCTCGCACCGCTCAGGATCATCCGCCCATTCCTGCGGCAAGAAGGGCGAGCACTGATTCGGTTTTTTCTTGACCGCACGTGAAAAGTGCGGTAGCGTGATCGATGCGGCACACCTTTGGGAGACCCCTTGGCCTCGAGGGACACTGCTTGTGCCCATTTTTTCGGTACCCTAGCCGCGATGTGACACGGTATCGATTTGGCTTTCTTTATTGACACTGCCGATCTGGAAGCCATTCGGAACATGACCGACGCGCTCGTGCTGGGCGCATTTACGACAGACGGCCGCATCCTCATTAGAGTTGCCGATGGGGCACTTTACCGGGGCCATCGGGACTGGGTCTCGCGGGATGGTCTTCAGGACATCGATATTGCGGGTGGCTTTAGCCTCTTGATAAAGAACGGTGAAGTGCATGCACTTTTTCCCTTGTCCGAACTTAACCGGCATAACGGCTATAGCCTTACGGCTGGCGAGCGCGCAATGATTGGAGCGGTCTTTCCCAGATCAGCCAGCTTTCGAGATCTTCATGACGATGGACAGTTCTGAGGCCAGGAGGGCATTGCAGAAGGGCGGACCACTGACGTTGCTCGCCGAGGCCATCGGCGTCCTGCTCAGCGATCCCAATGCTACAGACGACGACTTAGCCCTGGGGCTTCGGCATCGGGGCTTTGTGGCGGAGCAGGCTTCCCTTGCCCTGCAGAGGCGGCAGACTACGCAGAAGCGATTCGTAAACGTAGGTACAGATACCGGCGAATGGGTGGGTGCGGACCCGCCCCCAGAAGCGGTCCAAGATGCTATTCATGGTCGGGCACCGTCACCGATGACCGAAGTTACGGCTGCGAAAGAACTGATCAACATCACGGTGTACGGCACGCCGGTTCTAGATGTGATCATTCGTGTGGGTCCTTACGCGCCCGACGCCGCGGGGGTTCGCGCTATCGAGTCGATTGGGCGCTTGAGCCAAGACGGAACGATCGACTTTGAGCCGGACTCGTACATTCGAGCGTTTGTGCAAGGCGAATCCGTCGTTTTCGGGCCGTTCAACCCCGCCGGTGAAATGGACCGTTATCTACCCGGACAAAAATACCCGATCTCTTTGACAGTCGGCTCTGATTCGATCCCTGAACGATGTGCCACGCTGCTTGGTCCGCATGTCCGACTGGGCGGCGGCGGGGCGAATGTGCTGGCTGGGTTCTTCAACGTCTTCGCAAAACTGAAGGTCCAGTTCATCGCCGCGACGGAAGAGACGTCTCGGCCCGGCCGGCTGGACCCGTTCATCGAGTCGCTAACCAACGTCGTCGGAGAGTTCTCGCCAGTGCGTCTGTACGAGCAGCCTGGCATCAATCTATGCATCGAAGGACTAGGCCCGCACAACGAGCGAACCATTTTTGCCGGACAGCTCAATGAGACAATGCTACGTGATGAGCTGCCGCGACCGCGGGGGCGCAGCATTATGGTTAACACGGTTTACTCTCCGCTCCTAGCTCTCGACGCCTTCGCCAACGCGACGTATGGTGACCGGATCGGCGTGCTTGCTCTGACGAAAAGCCTGTGCAGCAAGAAAGAATTGCCGGACGGTGCGTGGGAGCTGGTTCGTAGCCGCCATGGAACACTGTGCGACTCAGTGACGAACATTCGCTCGGTGTTCGAGTTCGTTAAGGATGTCGTCCTTCCCCAGGGAAACTGTATCTGCATCTTCAACGAGGACGAACTCGAGCATTTGTCCGGCGTCGATTTATTCACTTCCCGCAACCGCACACGCGTCCCTACCTTGGGAGGCATCATCCAGGCACTTCGCGTGATTCGCCAAATGCAGGGGCGCTCTCCCTCACGCGTCTACGTTACGTGTGGCCGTTGGGGCAGTTTCGTATTGAACGAACACGACCACGTAATCTATTGCAGCGTCTACACCGATCCCACGCGGCTTCCGCAAGGGAAAACGGCGATCGGTGACACGTACGCGACCTTCGTGCTCGCGCTCGAGACCATCGGCAGCTTCGGTAGCCCGAATCGAATTCCGGCCGAGCACGTCATCCTTGCCGCGGCGGCAGGCGCGGACGCCGGCGTATACCTGGGCTTTGGCCTTGTCGGCGTTGCCGATGTAAACGGGTATATCGGCCAGAGTGGCAGGATTCTTGTCGACCTCGGACTAGTGGGAGCGTTCCCGGTCGACACCTGGAGGTTGGGGTTGGATGACGTGCGCGAAAGCGATTATGTGAGCTTGCGGCGGCGGTCGTTGTCGACAACCCCAGGAACTCTGCAGGAAGTGATCGGTGCTGGCTTCCTCCGCGCTCCTGCGATGGACTGACGAGGTTCAGACGTCAGCGTTGGATCGTGACGTGGAGCGCCATGGTCTTTTGGGTGCTCGGTCGGTTGGCCGCCAGCATTCGGCCGCTGCCGGTGAACGTTACTCCGTATTGGGATGTGAGTCCAAGCGGATCTCTCTTCGTGGATGAAAAGAACGTTCTCGGCAGGGCCCCTTCGCTCCGCCGGAGTTACTCGGCTTCGACGCTACTACCAACCCCTCCGACTCCCACGGGAGCCAGGCTGCGGTTATGCCTTCCCGCCGCCCTGTTGGCCCACAGCCGCCCGCCTGCCAGAGCCACTCGCGTTGGTCTCTCAGGTTCCTGGTTAGTGTTTCTCCGCCCGCCGTCCCCTCACACCCCCGAGGAGCCCGATCGGCTGCGCGTGCTCGTTGCTTCGCGATCGAAGCTGGCTTCGCCTTCGTTGGCACGTTGGCCGCTCTGACCAGCTGACCAGCCTTAAATTGGGGCATATGTTGCCTTCATCGCCGCCGATTCGCCCAAGTCAATCGACATGGCTCATGCGGTTTTTTGGCCGGGATATCGATGAGGGTTGTTGACGGCCACTTGCGAGCGCAAGCAAAGCGGATTGACAAGCTGGAAGCCGACGTGCTTCGACTTTACTAGGACTAGCGGCGGCCCCCGCCATAAACAAGGCCCCGCCAGCTATGAGCTCCGGAAGTTGTGATGCCGTGCCGAGCGTTGCATGGGTCCGCGAGTTGGAGCTCGAGCCTGCATCGAGTGCAGCGCGCGCCGCCGAGCTCGAGCCCTCGGTGCGCACGATCTTCTGGCGCCATCGTCGACGCTACGGCGCTCGCCGCATCGCCAGCGAGCTGGGCGACCTTGGTCAGCCGGCATCGCCCGGGCTGCAGTCCCAACCTGCTCTTGGAGGCGCCGCCGCCGACGCGGCTCGACCAACTGTGGGTGGGCGACATCACCTAAGTGCCGCTCGTCGGTGGTTCGTTCTGCTACTTGGCCATGCCGATGGATCGCGTGTCGCGGGCGATCGTTGGCTAGCGCGTCGAGGAGTCGATGGACGACGAGCTGGCGCGCGGCGTGCTGCAGCAAGCGATCGCGCGCAGACAACCGCGGGCCGGCTTGATCCATCACACCGACCGCGGCGGGCAGTACGCCAGCACGTGCTATCGCAGCATGCTGCGGCGGGCTGGCTTTCGCCAGAGCATGAGCCGCGCCGACGACTGCTATGACAACGCCTTCATGGAATCGTGCTTCGGCACGATCAAGACGGAGCTCGAGAGCGTCTACTCGTTGGGCCCGGGCGACGCAGGCTGCAAAAAACCAAGAACGCGCCGACGTTCGCTCCCATGTCGAAGACGAGTGCGTGCACCGCCCGGTACGCGATAGGTGTGAGCGCAGAAGATCTCCCAGGTCGTCGCCAAGTCGGCAGGCTCGGAATGCTCGAGGCTGAAGCCGTTGCGACCGTAGGCGACGAACGGCAGCGGCGCCCCCCGAAGCCGGCATAGCATTGCGTGTAGTCGAGCCAGTTGCGAAACTGCCTGCGACACGACCCCTGGAAGTCGACGTACGCCCAGGCGGACGGGGCAAGAAATGGCCGCTCGGCGGGGTAACCCGAGCGGCCTGAGCGCAGCCGGCAAGCAGGAATGGAGAACTTGCCGACACCAGCAGGCTACCAGATCGGCGAGACCTGTCAAGCTGTGCGGTCCCGAAGCAATGCCAATGAAAAGAGCCGGCCGCTTTCGTGGCCGGCTCGTCTCTTCTGCCCCGAAGGCAACCAGGGCGATTGGCGTGCCGCGATCCAAGTCCTTATCTGAGGGGGCAGCGTTGACCAAAGGCATCACTCTTGGGGCGAAAACAACACCGCCGAGAGCTCGTTGCCGCTCCGCGATCCGCGCGTTAAGCTGAAGGCGGACCGAATGGCATTCGGACCACTGAGCCCGCCGGACGGCGAGAATCCCGGCGGGCTTTCTCCATTTCCAACCCGGCTTGGTCTTTCGTAGCGACTCCGCATAAACTAGGCGAGGGCACCTATCGTCCACAGTTGCCTGGCGCCCCGCTCGGACTTGAACCCGGGCCAGGCGTCTTTTCTCAGCACGCTCTGGTAGTCTGCAAGGATCGCGGCCTTCTCTCCTACGTGGCCGCGCAAGTCTGCTCTCTTCTGGGAGGGCGGACCGCCCCACAGAGGTCATCGGCCGCCCGCAAAGGATTCGGGCGGCCTTTTCATTTACCGAATGGAGACGCGTACTATCGCGATAAGCCCAGCCGCCAGTAGGCGCTGCTTGAGTTCGGCCATCGTTGCTTTGACCGCAGTATGACGTGCTGACACTTTGACGGACAGGCGGACTGCGATCTTTTTAGTGGCGTGGCAGTGGCTTTTTGGGCAGCAGCAGGCGTTCGGCTTGGCTGGGGGTGAGGTAGCCGAGGGACGAGTGCTTACGCTCGTGCAGGTAGTAGCTGACGTACTCGGCCAGCGCGCTGCGGGCTGCGCGGCAGTCTTGGTATTCGGTCATCTCGATCGCCACAAACCTGCGCCGAAACGGCCTGCTCGAGGGCTTGGAATTGCAGCGACTGGGCATCGCTGGGACGCCGGGGGTTCGCACCTCGACTTGAGCAGCTCGTCGGTCCACGCATGCATGTATCCTCGGCACGATCTGCGCTACGAGAGCAGCCGGACCGAGCAGATCCGGGGTCGCCAGCCTCGAAGAACCTGTTGCGCGAGCTGGACATCGACGCAGTCGCCATGTTGCAAGATGGCCTGCGAAGACGGGGAGGTGGGGGCGCTGATGGCCGCCTAGGACGCGACGCTGGCCCGCATCTGTGTCCTGTGTCATGGGGCGCTGAAAACCGGCCAGCTCTCGCGCTTGAAAACCGGCCATAGTGGCGGGAGCTGATTCTCACCAAGCTGTCAGCCGGTCTGTCGGCGCAGCGGATCTACCAAGACCTGGTGAGACTTGAGGGCTCGTCGCGGTAAAGTACAGCTTGATACCATAGCCGAGCATGGAGAAGGGATACGACCCGTTGTTGCCCGGCCAAAGATCGGTGACGAGGTGGGTGCCCTGCGCCGTGCCGTCCGAAGTCCAGAGCTCTCGGCCTGCTGCGGGCGTCGTGGCGGCGAAGTAGATGGAGTTGCCGAGACGCGCAAACGACCGCAGTCGTAAGCGGCGTAAACGACTACGGAGCCAACGTTCGAAGATGGTTGCCTCCATTATGATACTCGACATCACGACGCCAGTAGGCTTCGGCAGCGGGATAGGCGACGGTCGTGGCGTCGACGGGGTGCGGAGGAATTCTACGAAAATGTTGGCTTATAATTTCGCGGATCTCTGGCGCGGGCGGGCCCGCCATTCCAACAGATACAACCAGGCGGGCAGCGCAAATCGCTCGAATGCTCGCTTCGGACGCATTTGGGGAAATGAATAGCTCGGCGGGGCTGTTTACAGACGATACGTGGATGAGCGTTCCCTCCGCGCCAAGTAGTTCCACTGCCTCAACGAGTGCCTGTTGATCTCTTACTCGCAGAATCCACGAAAGTCCAAACGCGCCGCCCGCAACCATCGCCGCCAGCAGGGCAACCATCGCGCTACGGACTACCAGCAGTCGGGATGTGCAGAACAAGATCCTCAAAGCTATAGTACCCTTCATTGCATGCGCTACGGTGCCTGCTCGGTTGGATGTCGCCAATTGCCCTCAGGACGGGCATTTCGTCTCGCGAGGCATCGCTCCAGCGCTTGAAGGCGAGCCTCTTCCTGCGCGGGCGTAAGACCGGTGTCCTCGCGGCGGTACCATTCGCCGGCAATCTGCATCGCGAGATCTCCGGCATTCCAGGCGCAATTTGTTGTCAACATCGTCCTCGTTAGACCTTGGTCGCCTGCCTCAGTTGCTGCGTTTCCGTACCACTCGTCCGTACATCCGACAGAGCCATCCCAGTTGCCCATGTCTTCCCACATGTCAGTTGCTGCGCGCCCTTCGTTGCACTGTCGAAGAAGCGACATCGCTTCATTGATCTTCGGGTTGCCACGGCATGGCTCCGGTTCCTCACGGAGAATCTGGCGTCGTGAAACATTGAAAGAACGACAGCCATCCGTCCATTGCGTGATCGTCCAAATGATCGCGCCGATGATGACGATGGAGATGACAATAACGATCCAGTTGCGCCCGCTCGGATCAATGACCAAAATGGGCCGGTTGATGGAGTAGCGATACAAATTCCAGTCGCGGCCCGCAAAATGGCTCGGATCTCTGCTCAAGAACCTCGCCAACGCCGGACTGTAGGGCCTGGCTCTGAGGTAGTAGGCCAGCCGATCGAGGTCGTAGTAGTAGCCGGGCTGCCCGACGAAGCGGAAGACGTTGGTGGTGCTGCCGGAACTGGCGGTGGACTCGCCGAAGGCGTTGTACCGGTAAGTGTCGCTCACGGAGCCGGTTGAACCCGTCAGAGCCCGAGTCGAACCCAAAGCATCGAAGTGGAAGTAGCTCGTGGTGCTCCCGCGACGTTGGCTTAGCAGATTGCCGTAGAGCGACGGTTCCAAGGTATAGATCACCTGGGTCACCGCCGAGCCATCGGTCTCCGAAAGGATGTTCTGGCCGTCCCAGATCTGCTGCTTGGTCCCCAGGCTGTCGACGATCTTGACTCGCTGGCCGGCGCCGTTGAACGTGTAAACGTTGTCGGTGCCCGTGAAGAGGTCGACGGTCGTCAGCCGGTTTTCATCGTCCCAGGTGTTGGTGGTCCGCTGGTTGTTGAGCGGAATCTGAACGAGCTGGTTACCCGCCTGGTCGTAGGTGTAGGTCGTGGGACTGGTGCCCGACATGCTCTTGGTGAGCTGATCGGCAGCGTCGTAAGTGTAGTTGACGGTGGCGCCCGAGGCGGTCTTCGAGGTCCGGTTCCCCACCTCGTCGTAGGTCATCGTGTCGGTGTACGGACCCGTGCCGGTGCGGATCTCGCTCGTGAGCTGATAGGCGTTGTCGTAGCTCCAGCTGTTGATCGAGCCGTCGGCCTCCGCCATGCTCAGGCGGTTCCCGGCGTTGTCGTAGGTGTAGGTGAAGCTGCCGGCGGTCGCGTTGTTGACCGAGGTCATCCGATCCGCGTTGTCGTAGCCGTAGTTCGTGAGCGAGTTGTTGCCCTGCCGCACCGAGGTCCGGCGACCCGCCACGTCGTAGGCGAAGGTGGTCCGCTGGCTCTGGGGATTGATCAGGTTGTCGATTCGGCCCACGCGGTCGTAGGCGTAGGTGAACCGGCCGCCGTCCGGCTCGACCATTTCACTGCGCGCGCCGACGGCATCATAGCTGTAACTGATTGGCCGCCCGATGACCGGACCTTGGTAGGTCTTGAGCTGACCCGCGGCGTCGTAGGTTGAGGTGTAACGACCCGTCGAGTCCCACATCAGGGTCCGGCGACCGGCGGCGTCGTAGCCCTGGGTCACCAAGGAACCATTGGTGTACTGCCTCAGTGTCTGTTGGGCGGCTCGATCGTAGGTGAACGTCGTCCGACGCCCGCGGGCGTCTTCCTTCACCTTGAGCGTGCTGTCGACATTGTAGGTGAAGGTCGTCGATTGGTTCAGCGCATCGGTCTTCTTGGTCCGCCCGCCCGCAGCATTGTACTGGAACGTCGTGAAGAAGCCGCGAGCGTTCTGAACTTGAAGTTGTTGCCCCGCGCCGTCGTAGGTGAAGGTCGTTCGATAGTTGAGGGCGTTGACCATCGCTTGGACCTGACCCGCCGCATCGTAGACAGTCGTTGTGCGCCGATTCAAAGGATCCTGCACGTCACTGTTGCGCCCGGCGGCATCGTAGGAAAGCGTTGTCCGATAGTTCAGAGGGTTGACCTGTGTCTGCACCCGTCCCGTGGCATCGTACACCGTCGTCCAAAGGCGACTCAGAGCGTCTTGAATTTGAATCGGCCGACTAGCATTGTCGTAGCCGAACGTCGTCCTCTCGTTGAGCGGCGTCACCGACGCACTCACACGTCCTGCTCGATCATAGACGGTCGTCGTGAAGTTGCCGCGGGCATTCTGCACGTCCCGCTGTCGTCCAGCGCCGTCGTAGGAGAACGTAGTAACGAACCCGAGCGGATTCTGCGAGGTCTGCAGTCGCCCGGCCGTATCATAGCCCAGCGTGGTCCGCTGATTCAGCGGATTGACGGTTGCTTTGACTCGACTCAGTTCGTCGTAGACCGTGGTCGCAAAGAACCCCAGCGGATTCTGCACATCCTGCCGACGACCATCGGCGTCGTAGGAGATGGTCGCAACGTAGTTCAGCGGGTTCTGCGTCGTCCGCAGGCGACCCGCCGTGTCGTACGTGAAGGTAGTGCGCTCATTGAGCGGATTGACCATGG
>JBGAPH010000105.1:0-9861 GCA_044221365.1 Pirellulales bacterium | reverse complement strand
TTTCGATTGCCGGGTCAGCGGAGGGCGAGGGGGCGGCGTGGGCGCGTGGCGGCGTGCCAGAGGCTTTGGACGGCGATCCACAGCGCCAGCGCCATTCGCGTGAGGAGTTGGGCAAGTGCGGCAAGGCCGCGGGGCCCCTGCAGCGTCCGCGGTTTGCCGATGCCGAACAGTGCGCGCAGGATGCGGCTCAGGTTGTAGGCCGCCGCCGCGATCACGTAGCGCTTGCCGGTGTCGACCAGGCCGTGCAGCCAGGTCCGCCGCATGCCGCCTGAATCGCAGACGTGGGAGAAGCTCCGCTCGCAGCGCTCGCTGCGCAGCCGTTGCAATTGTTTGCTCTTCGCGCGGCGCACGCGACGCCGGTTGTTGACCACCGCCGTGTGATGCTCCGCCGGCTTGTCGGTCCAGCGGCGCTGGTGAACGCGCCGCGGCTCGGGAATGTAGGTCCGCAGTTGCAAGTCCGCCGCCAACTCCAGCGTGGCGGCGGCATGGTATCCCTTGTCGGCCGTCACTTCTTCGATCTGCTGCTTGCTGCCAGCGGCCTCGAGATGCACCTGAGCTTGCATCACGCTGGTGTCGGCCGCCGTGGCCGGTAGGATCTCAGCGGCCAAGAGCAAGTCGCTCTCGAGAGCGACCACGTGCTCGGCCTTGTACGCCAGGTGCGTGCGGCCGTCTTTCATTTGCGCGATGCGGCTGTCGGGATCGGTGGGCGACTTCCACTCCGCGTTGCTCACTTTCTTCCGCCGCCGCTTGTCGTAGCGCCGCACCTCTTCGTCGCTGGGTTGTTCGTCGGGCGCCACGACGCCTTCCTCCTGCATCAACCGCGTGACGTACTGCTTCCAGTCCTCGCCGGTGTCGCGACACACGATGCTCTTCATCGCCGCGTCGGCCTCGAGCAGCGTGCTGTCGACGCCCACCGTCTTGCCCGACAACAGGCCTTTTTCGCGGGCGATTCGCAGCACGAACTCGAAGACCTCGGCGAACACCGCGGGCGGCAAGCGCTTCCGCGTGTTGGTCAGCGTCGAGTGGTCGGGCGTCGACTCGTGCAGCGGGATGCCCAAGAAGCTCCGCAGGGCCAGGCTGTCGGCGCACCGCCAGGCGATGCCGCGTTGACTGTCGATCCCCTCGAAGTAGCCCACCAGCAGCATGCGGAAGTACACGCCCGGCGGAAGGCTCGGGCGGCCGCGGCGCTCCCGCTGCTCGTAGTAGCGCCGGCAGCGGCCTTCGATCCAGGCGTCGAAGCCCGCCTCGCGCAACAGCGCGTTGAGCTTCACGTAGAACGGATGCCCCTGACTCTTCGGCAACTCGTCAGCCGTGACGAACAACGCCTCCTGCCGATCCTCCCGCACACCCATCGTCATCCGCGATCCTCCCTGACCAACGCTCGCCCGCCCAACGCTCCGCCGCTATCCTAACAACCTGGGCGAGGCTGGGAATACTTCAACGGACTGCTAGCTGACTCGCTTGGTGGCTGCGGGCAAAGTCGCCACAGGACCATCATGCCGGTCAACGCGCTGAGAACAGAACCAGCGAGCACCCCGACTTTGGTGACGTTGAGCAGCGCCAGGTCTTGATGGAACGCCAGGGTCGCAATGAACAGGGCCATGGTAAATCCGATTCCCGCCAACAAACCACCGCCCGCGAGAACCGGCCAAGTTACGCCGTGGGGCAGTCGCGCCAGTCCGAGCCGTACAGCAGTCACGCTCGCCAGCAGCACACCGAGCGGCTTGCCGACCAACAAGCTCACCATGACCGCCCAAGCTAAGGGCATGCGGAAGTCTTCCATCGCGATCGGTACGCCCGCGTTGGCCAGCGCGAAGATCGGCATAATGCCGAAGCTGACCCAAGGATGCAAACGCTGCTCGAGAAACTCGAGCGGCGACACCGCCTCCTGAGCGGCCTGCTTGACCCGCTGTACCTGATCGACCGCCGGCGGCTCGTCGTCCCAATCACCAAGCAGTGCATCCTGGGCTCGCTCGAGTAGATGGGCGAGAAACTCGGGACTCGCCCGTCGGCGGGCTGGAGTCATCAGGCCCAGGATGACGCCGGCCACCGTCGCGTGTACGCCCGAGGCGTGGAAAGCGATCCACACGACGATCCCTGCCAAGGTGTAGACCAAGAAGCTGCGCACACCTAACCGGGCCAGCAGCGCCACGACGGCTAAACCCGCGCCCGCCGCCCCGAGAAAGGACCAGTTGAGGCCCTCACTGTATCCGAGCGCGATGACGAGAATCGCGCCAATGTCATCGACGATCGCGAGCGTCAGCAGTGCGATCCGCAACCCTTGCGGGACGCGGTCTCCCAGAACGGCCATACAGCCGACGACGAAGGCGATGTCGGTGGCCATCGGCACGCCCCAGCCGCGCTGGCCAGGCTGGCCCCATTGCAAGACGACAAAGATTCCGGCCGGCACGATCATGCCACCGAGCGCGGCAGCGACCGGCAGAGCGGCTTTGCGGGGGTCGCGCAGTTCTCCCAGAACTAATTCGCGCTTCACTTCGAGCCCGACCACGAAGAAGAAAATGGCCATCAGCCCGTCGTTGATCCAGTGCAGGAGGGAATGATGGATCTCAACCGTTCCCCATTGAAAGCCCATGGGGGTTTTCCAGATCGCGGCGTAGGACTCGGCCCAGGGCGAATTGGCGGCAACCAGCGCGAAAATGGAGCAGGCCAAGAGCACGAAGCCGCTGGCCGCCGCGACATGAAAAAAGCGGTCGAGGGGCTCGACCAGCCTGTCAACCGGGGCCTTAGGCAAGCGAGGGAGCTGCTTTTTTGTTTTCGAAGCCATCAGGGCCTATGCGAGACGAAACGGGCCGAGGAGCCAAGAGGTGCCGACATTTTGGGCGCAATTTGCCTAGAGAAGGAAGCAAAGAGCGACCGCCTTCGGTCTAGCAACTATACGCCTCGGGCCTCTTATTGTCTCGCACAAAATAAGTTCCGTCGCGACTTAGGATTCGCGTGACCTCGTTGGCCTGGGTTTTGCTTTTGCAGATGCATTGTTTCCATTTCTCGTAGAGTGTTCAGTCGTTGGCCCTGTCCCAACAGTCCACCGTCAATCCGTTTTCTGAGCACCAACTCTACCTGACGCACTACGTAAGTAGCGCCGGCGGCGTCTAGGCCGATCACACGGCCCCTCGTCGCCGGCGCCAATGGGACTAGCGATCCTAATTTCGGCCCTGATTGTGGTTTCAACGGCGCCAAGCTACAATCCTTCCAATGGTCCACGCTCTTCTACTCCTCGGCGTCCTGATGGCCGGCCAAGGCGTTTCGCCTTCAGCGCCAGCCGTGGAGTGGCAGTCGTGCGAGGCGGTGTCGCACGCCGCCGCGGCTTCGGGTCAGGCCGTCGCCGTCGTCTCGAAACGCGGCAAGTCACTCCGAACTAACCGTGGCTGTCTCGGCCGCTTGTGCCTCGCCTGCCGCACGGTCACGGGGAGTGCCGCCCCGCATTCTTTTCACAGCGGATCCTACCGGCAGCCCCTGCCACCCCATCTTGCGACCACGCTGCGAACGTCGCGGATCAGACTTCAGGTCTGATAGATTCTGAGCCCTTTCGTTCGTTCGATGCTTCCTCGTACCGGTCCCGCGACCGCTTCCGGTAGTTCGGAGGTTCGCACATGGATCAGAAGCCGATGACGGGTACTGGGGCCTTCCTGCGATTGGCGGTCGTGCTGACCGGCTTACTGGTTGTCGCCTGGGCTCTGAACAAGCTCTTCGACCTGGTGCTTTGAGCGCGGTGCGTTCTAAGCACCAATCATTCCCGTCCCCAATCTCGGCGGAGGATTGGGGCCGGACAGGTGTGGGCCCTTGGTGTTGTATACGGAGCAAGCCATGATCACGGTCATCATCCCTGTGCTAAATGAGTCGCCGACCGTCGCGTCTGTCGTGGACTTTGCTCGGCGCTCGCCGGGCGTCACGGAAGTGATTGTCGTGGACGACGGATCGATCGACGGCACACCGGAAGAAGCACGTCAGGCGGGCGCCCGCGTCGTCACGAGCACACTGCTCGGCAAAGGCGCCTCGATGGAAGACGGGATGTGGGCCGCCCAGAACGAACTTCTGCTATATCTTGACGGGGAACTTTCCGGCCTGGCCGAGAACTTGGTTCCTCGAATGACCGCGCCGCTCCTGGAGCAAAAGGCCGACTTCGTCAAGGCCCGGTTTTCGCGAAGCGCGGGGCGGGTAACGATGCTCACCGCTCGCCCTCTCTTGAGGACTTTTTTCCCCGAACTGGCCGAATTCGAACAGCCCTTGGGCGGGATCATCGCGGCCCGGCGATCGGTGCTCCGCAATCTGCGTTTCGAAACCGACTACGGCGTGGACGTCGGCCTGCTCCTGGACGCCGCGGCCTCTGGTGCGGCCGTGGCCCAGGTCGATATCGGACATATCCAGCACGATAGCCAAGCGCTCGAAGTGCTGGGCGACATGGCCATGCAAGTGGTCCGAGTCATTCTCGACCGAGCTGCACGCTACGGCCGGTTAGAGCGACAGCAGCTTCGCGAGGTCGAAGAGGTCGAGCGCCGCTCCCAAGCCGAATTGTCTCTGATGGTGCAAACGATTGGCCGGCCGGAGCGGCTCGCCCTGTTCGACATGGACGGCACGTTGCTGCGCGGCCGCTTCGTCGTGAATCTGGCGCGCCGTACAGGCAAGGCGCGAGAGCTCGACGATCTCTTGGACAAGGCCGCGATCGCGCCCGACGAGCGGACGCGGCGCATCGCCGCTTTGTTCGCCGGCACGGCCAGAGAGGTGTTCGAAGACGCCGCCCGCAGTGTCCCCCTGATGCCGGGGGCCGCCGAAACTGTCGTCGCGCTGCGTAAGAGCGGCTGCCGCGTGGGGATCGTCAGCGACAGCTTTGCCGTCGCCACTGAGATTGTGCGACGGCGCGTCTTCGCCGACTTCAGCATCGCCCACCTCATGCGGTTCCGCAACGGCCTGGCGACAGGCGACGTGACGCTTTCCGCCGCCATGCAGCACCCCACGGGATGCAAGGCGCACAATCTCTGCAAACTCAATGTTCTCCTGCACCTGTGCGAGCAGCTTGGGATCGCCGCCGAACGAGTGATCGCCGTCGGTGACAGCGACCCGGATGCCTGCATGCTGGCCGCCGCGGGCACCTCCGTTGCATTTCAACCGAAGTCGGATGTCGTGGAACGAGCCGCCCACCATGTAGCGAACGAGAGCTTGCTCGAGATCCTGGCTTTTCCTGGCGTGGATGCGGTCTGCAAGGCATTAACGGGTTCAGAATGAAGGGCTGCTTGCGTTCAAGCGCACAAGCGTCGCAGCCGCAAAGCTGCTCGTAGGTCGATGCGAGCCAGAGGGGCCAAGAGAAGGGAACCGCCAATTCTACCCGGCTCGCTCGCATATGGTCGCCAAGGTTTGGTTTTTCGCCTTTAATCCAAGTTAGGGAGCCATCATGGGCTGGCCCCTGCTGCAATTCTCGCTGGCGGCGCTCTTCATCGTCGCGGCCGGCACCCTGCTAACTCGCTGTGCAGACGCGATCGCCGAACTGACCGGACTTGGACGCCTGTTGGTAGGCAGTCTGCTATTGGCGGGCGCGACGTCGTTGCCCGAGCTGATGGTGGACCTCAACGCGGTTTGGCTGGGCGCGGCCGACCTGGCGGTCGGCGACCTCATGGGGAGCAGCCTGATGAATCTGCTAATCCTCGCCATGCTCGACCTTTCCTACCAATCCCGCGGCCGCCTGCTTTCGCGGCTCTCCGCGGCCCATGCGCTATCGGCCACTGCTTCGATCGGTCTTACTGCGATTGCAGCGATGGATCTTGCTAGGTCAGCGAGCGAGCAACCTGATGCTTTGGCGCTTCAGTCCTGCGAGCCTGGCGATTCTCCTGGCCTACGGACTAAGCCTGCGGATGGTGTTCCTGGATCAGAAGCTGGCGGCGGCCTCCCATGGCGGCGAGCCGGTGCTGATCCCTGCGGGCCGGCTAACGTTGCCCAGAGCCATCGGCGGATACCTGCTCGGCGCCCTGTTGATTGTCGCCGCCGCCCCGATACTGGCTCACGCCGCTGACCGATTGGCAGAGTTGTCGGGGCTGGGCAAGACCTTCGTCGGCTCGACGTTGGTGGCATTTTCCACGTCGCTCCCGGAGCTCGTGGCCTCGGTCGTAGCGCTGCGAATGGGCGCTTTCGACTTGGCCATTGGAAACGTGTTCGGCAGCAACGCGTTCAACATGGCGCTGCTCGTTCCGTTGGACGCGGTTCAGCCCGATTCGCTGTTCGCCTCGGTGAGCACCAATCATGCCTTGACCGCCGTGGCAGCAATGATGATTACGTCGGTCGCCGTAATGGGGCAGCTGTACCAGGTCGAGAATCGACGGCGCTTCGTCGAGCCCGATGCCTTATTGGTAATCGTGTTGGTATTGGGAACGCTGGGACTCTTGTACTACGTGCGTTAATCGCCAATCGTGCCAGGTTACTTGCGTCCTGTTCACAAAATGGTAGAGACGCGCGTCCTCAAGGCCGAACCCGATGCTGGTGCGCGGGGCATTTCGGCGTGGAGGTCGTCGAAGACCATAGTCCGCCCCGCCTGCTCGACGAGCAGCACCGTGTTCGAGAGGCCGTCGCTGATCTCGGCCAGCCGAGCCGGCGCGGCGCCGCGGAGACGATACGCAGTCTGGTCTTCGACGTCGTCCCACTGCTGCCCCGCAAACGCCCCCGCGGGGCACTCGTGCATGTTCGGCCCCGGCGTGCTGGGCGCCGATGGTCGTGCGCACCGAATCGGCATTTCGCTGGTCGACCGGACTATGGCGAAAGTCGATCGCGTCGTGCAGCGTTTGCTGTTCGAGCTGCGGCAGCACAAAGGCCCGCCAGCCAAAAACATCGAACAGGGAGTAGCGCGGCAATAGAGTCGTGCCGGCCTGTTTGTGCTCGGCTCTCGGCAGGCAGCCATGCGGCAACCGATCGCGGTTGGCCTCGGAATAGATGAGTGTGGCGAGCGCGATTTGCTTGAGGTTGTTGCGACACTGGACTTTCCGTGCGGCGTCGCGCGCGGCTTGAACTGCCGGCAGCAAGAGCGCGATCAGGACGCCGATCACGGCGATGACGACGAGCACTTCGACGAGGGTGATCGCACGACGGGAGCATTTTGGCGGGCCTCGGCGAAGACGCACGAACCATGGCTCGATTCTATTGCCGGACCGCGCATGACACCATAACGGCGACCGTGCGCCGGCGGTATCGCCGAGAACCGTGGCGATCGGCCATAAACTTACCTTCTCGGCATGCCTCATTTGTCGATTGCCTGGTGGCTGGCCCGCTGCAAACGCTTGCTCTGAAGGGGTGTCTAAAAGCTGCTCGCCGGCCGGATTTTCAGTTCCTTGGCCGCTTGATAGGCTCGCAGGCACCGCATGTGCCCGAAGCGACGGGCACCGCCTCCCTCAAAGGGCGGAATCGGCAGGCGGGCCTCGCGCGCGGCCAACGTAATCTCGATGGCGTCGGAGATCTTGCGCCAGGACAGGTCGCGCTCATCGCGCAGCCAGAGGATATGCGCCATGATGGCTCGCTCCTCATAATCGGGTTGGGGAGTCATGGCGGTGGGTTGCTGCGACCAACCATATTGCCCGCGGCCGTTAAGCGAGCGCCCCTGCCGCTTGGCCTGGGCGTTGACTTCGCGCATTCGCTCGCTGTGCAGCGCCGAGCTGAACTCGGCCCAGACGGCCGAGATTTGCAAGAATGCCCGACCGTGGGCGGTGGACAGATCTACCTGGGGATCGAGGAAGTGGATGCCGATGTTGCGGCGGTGCCAGATTTCGATTGTGGTCAGCGCGTCGCGGACGTTGCGGAACGCGCGATCGAGGCGGGCGAAGATCACGTGGTCGCCGGGCTCGAGCACGGCGCTCAAACGCCGGCCGGCGGGGCGGGTGAGAAAGGGCTTCTTGTAGGCGCTCACGTCTTGGTCGACGAAGAAGCCGTCGTCGGTTTCGGCGCCCTGTTGTCGGATGCCGCGCCAGCCGACCTTTGCGAGCTCGGCTGCGGCCAGGGCGCCCCCCATCTGCCGGTGATAGTCAACATAGGAGCGCACTCGCCCCTGCTGGGTGTCGATCGAGATTGCGTTCTTACTCCGCTCCTTCTCTTCGTCGAGGAAGGATACGCGCAGGTAGCCGTAGATGCCGGGCATGCAAACTCCAGTGGGGGCAACGGCAAGTCAGCGGCCGGGCGAAGTGACGCGACCGCTTAGCTGGGCTCAGACGATCGGTTTGCCCAAGATGAAACCGCCGGCCGGCGGCGACCCTGCGTCGTAATCCTCGCGGTCGATCGAGCGGGCCCACTTGGCGTCGTCGAGGCCGATGGCCTGCTCGATGGCCTCGCGTTCGTTCTTGGCCTCGATGAAAACGCTTTCGAGCACGGTGCGGGTGACAAGCCAGCTCTTGGGCTTGTTGGCCTCGGCCGCCTGCTCGGGCGACAGCTCAACCCATGAGGCCGCGGTGATGGCGCCCTCGCCGCACTCCGGGCACTCGCTGTCGCAAGCGCACTCGTAGACTTCTTGCCACTGGTGGCCGCACGTCGGGCAGTCGTAGTGGATGTTGAGCACGGGCTAACTCCTGATTGCTGGGGTAGGGGGTGCACAGTCGGCCGCCCACGTCGCCAGGGGCGGCCTCGGTGGGCCCGCTACGCTGCTGCAGCGGCCTCGGGCTGGGTATTACCGGCCAGTTGTTCGGCCGTGTCGAGGATGAGCGCCACGGCATCGCAGGTGCGTTTCAGGCAGCGCGTGCAGGCCGTGATGGGCTCGATGCCGGCGGCGTCGGCGTAGGCCTTCACGTAGGACCAGCAGCCGCCGCGGTCGGCCTCCTCGGCCTGGCCGATGATTTCGAGCAGGATCGCGCCGCCCAGCTCGGCGACGGTCTCGCTGCGCCAGTGCTGGCCCTGTTCTTTGAGCTGGCCCAAGCGATCGTCGGCCGCGTGCATCAGCTCGTGCGCCCACGTCGCCTGGTTCTCGACGCCAAGCGCGATCGCTTGGCCGTGGCGATACCATCCCTGCGCCCGTCCGGCCTTGCCGGTGTAGGTCTCGACGTTCAAGCCCCAGCTCCGGGCGATGTCGATCAGCGGCAGGCCGTCGATAAAGGCCTTGTTCTCGGCGTTGCCGGGCAGCTCCGCGCCCTCGGTCTGCTGGTAGCCGAAGACGATGGTATGCGAGAAGCCGCGCAGAAACTTGGCCTCGCCCTTCTCGCCAGTCTCGGCGTCGGTGGTCTCGCGCTTGCTGACCATGGGGACCATGATCGGAAAGCCCTTCTCGCCCTTCTTCACGCTGCGCCCGACGGCCTGCCACTGCCGGAAGCCGCGGGCATCAGAGAAGCCCATGAGCGCGGTCAACAGTTGGTTGGCCCAGCTCCATTGCCGGCAGGGAACGTCGTCGCGTCGGTGAATGAAAACAGGGGCCAGGGCCTTGGGCAGATTGCCGCGCTCGAACGCCAGCAGGATCTTTTGGGCCGCTTCTTCAGCGCGGCCGTGGTAGCGAAAGCCTGAATTGGCGCGCGGAGACGCGCTCGGTAGAGTGGACATGTTCGGACCTTTCTTGCAAAGGTTCGGGCCAAGCCCCTGGACGCTCGAACGTCGCAGGGGCACTTTCAATGCGGGGCCGGAAGTCGGCCGCCGGATGATCGGCCGGGCGCGGGGGCCAGGCCGATCGACCGGGGGCCGCTATCGAGCGGCGGCGGCCAAGATGGGCCCAAGCGCGTCGTAGTCGTAGAACGAATCGAGCGACTGCCGGCCACAAGCGGTGCAGGCCTCGGCAACGGGCTGGCAGCGACTGCCGTAGGCGTTGCGGTAGACTTCGCCGAACACAAGTTGCCAGGTGGTCGTGCGCTGGCAGGTGGCGCAGTGCTGGCGGGTAGTGCGGCGGGTTCCGGGGGC
>JBGAPH010000034.1:0-78613 GCA_044221365.1 Pirellulales bacterium | reverse complement strand
GGTGTTCGAGCTCAAGCGGGAGATGCTCGCCCAGGGGATGTCGGCCGACGAAATCGTCAAGGTCGTCGGCGCTACGCCGCCGTCTCCTTGGACAACGTCCAGTTGGACGTGCGGCGGCAAGAAGCGACGCAACGCGATCATCGCGGCCTCCGCTGCCTCGGCTTCGTTGGGCTAGGCCAACACTAGCCCGCAGCGCGAGCAAGGGAGAGCCACGCGTCGGTAGTCGAACTCCGCCGGACCCCTTCGCGGGCCGGGCAGCGTTTGCGGTCAGCGCGCCAAACCGGCGCTTCCGTCCCTTGCTGGCGCTGCGGGCTAGTGTGCGCAACCAACATTAAGCTGCCACAAAGCGCCAGCTAGTTCCGGTCGGCTTCCTCGAGCACCGCGAAGATCCGCGTTGGTCCGCCGCTGCCGGTCTCGATTTTGATCGGCGCGACGAATAAAGTGAATCCGCGGGTGGGCAGCTGGTCGAGATTCGCCACGTTCTCCAGGCCGTAGCGCTCTGCCCGGCCCAGCACCTTGTGGACCTCGAACTCGCGCGAGAGCCCGCGGTCGACGCTCAGCGTGTCGATTCCGAGCCCGCGCACCTTGCGCTCGCTCACCAAGTACTCCGCGGCGTCGGGACCGTAGCCAGGGAAGTGAAGCCGGCCGCTGGCGTCGCGCCCCTGGTAGCGCTCCACGTGGTTCCAGAAGCGCCCCCAGCCCGTGTGCAGCAGCACGATCGCTCCCTCCGGCACGGGGCCGTTCTGCTGTTCCCACAGCTTCACGTGCTCGGCCGTGAGCAAGAAGTCCGGGTCGGCGCTCGTCTTGCCGGCGACGTCGATCACCACGCCGGGGCCGAAGAGGCTTGTCGCAGGCAAGCGATCGACGGCCGGCTTGCCCGCCACGAAATGGTTGGGGGCGTCGAGGTGCGTGCCCAGGTGCTCCGGCGTGGCGAAGGCTTTGCTCAGCACGCCGTTTTTCTCGAGCGTGGCGATCGTGTCGAGCGCGAACGGACGATAGTTGTCGGCCGGCCAAAAGGCGCTTTGGGCATTGAGCGGATACCCCAGGTCGAGCACCTCGAGCTTGCCGGCGGCCAGGTCGGCGAGCGTCGGCGGCTCGGCCGCGGCCATGCCTGGACCCACGATCCACAACGTCAGACAGAGCCACGCGCGACGGGCCATCGATCGCTCCTTTTCGCCACGAAGGTCGGGCCGCCCGAATGCGCCGGGCGTTGAATGTCCACTCAGGGAGAGTTTAGCCTATGGCGGTCGCGCCTAACCTGCAGGGCACGCATCGTCCCAGCGAGACCGAGTTCCATGCAGCCCCGGCAGGGGCGACCGATAGTAGCCCAGGGCCAGCCCGGCGCCAGCCGGACGCCGCCCTGGGGTACGTTGAAAGGAAACGAAAGAGCCCCGGAGGGGCGAAAGAAGTCCTTCTGCCGCCCTTCCACGGCTCACGACCTTGTACGTTGCTCCCTGTACCCAGGGCTGCGCTTCGCTGGCCCTGGGCTAACTTCTTACGCCCCTAACGGGGCTTGGGCGGCATCGACGGTTGTTACGCCCAAAACCGTGCAAGTCCCTTGCTGGCGCTGCGGGCTAGTGTGAGCATCCCAGGGGCGCGCAAAAGAAGCGAGCCGCCGACCCCGTACGGGACCAGCGGCTCGCAGTTCGGTTGCCGCGTAAGCGAAGCGCCCTTAGAGCGCTCGCGAGACCCGCGGCTTGCCAGGCTTGAACTTGCGCGCCGGACGCGTGGCCGCGCCGCCGGGGCCGCTCGCGTTGCCGCCGCTGCCGGCGCCGGCTGCCACGGCGGGCCGGGGGCCGCCGCCGCTCTTGCCGTGGGCCTTGGGGCCGCGGAAGGGACGCTTGCCGCGGCGTCCGCCTTCGCTCGGTCCGCCGGGGCGTTTGCCCTGCCGGTTGCCGCGGAAGGCGGGGCGCGGGGCCGAGCCTTCGGCCTCGGGGCCATGCACCGCGTGGAAGGGGTGGCTCGCGTCGACGCGGATTTGCCGGCGCACCAGCCGCTCGATCGCCCGCAGCGAGTCGCGCTCGGTCGCGTCGCAGAACGACACGGCGATGCCCGTCGCCCCCGCTCGGCCGGTGCGGCCAATGCGGTGAACGTAGCTCTCCGGCTCGTGCGGCAGATCGTAGTTGATGACGTGGCTCACGCCATCGATGTCGATGCCGCGGGCAGCCAGGTCGGTCGCCACCAGCACCCGCAGCCGACCCTTGCGGAACTCGAGCAGCGTCTTCTGCCGGTTCGACTGCGACTTGTTGCCGTGGATGGCCGCAGCGGTGTGCCCACCTTGGGTGAGTTGCTTAGCCACCTTGTCGGCGCCGTGCTTGGTGCGCGTGAACACGAGCACGCGGTCGTGCTGGTTGGCGTCGAGCAGATGCCCCAGCAACGCCCGCTTGTCCTTCGTGCTCACGAAATGGACGTGCTGCTGGATCAGCTCGACCGTGGTGGCCGGCGGCGTGATCTCCACCTTCACCGGGTCGCGGAGCAGGTTGTTCGCCAGCGAGGCGATGCTCGGCGGCATCGTGGCCGAAAAGAACAGCGAGTGCCGCTGCTTGGGCAGCTTGGCGATGATCCGCTCGAGGTCAGGCAGGAAGCCCATGTCGAGCATCCGGTCGGCCTCGTCGAGCACGAAGACTTCGAGCTTGTCGAGCCGAATGTGCCCTTGGTTCATCAGGTCCAAGAGGCGGCCCGGCGTGGCCACGAGGATGTGGACGCCGCGGCGCATCGCCTGGACTTGCGGGTTCTGGCCGACGCCGCCGTAGACCACAGTCTGGCGGAAGCGGAGGTTGCGGCCGTACACGCGGAAGCTCTCGTCGATCTGGGCCGCGAGCTCGCGGGTGGGCGCCAGCACGAGCACGCGCGGAGCGCCGGGCGTGGCCGGGGCGCGCTTTTCGTCGAGGCGCTGCAGGATCGGCAGCGCAAAGGCGGCCGTCTTGCCGGTGCCGGTCTGGGCGCAACCGAGCAGGTCGCGGCCGGCCAGCAAATGGGGGATGGCGGCCGCTTGGATCGGCGTGGGCACGGAGTACTTCTCCGCGGTCAGCGCCTTGAGCAGCGGCTCGGCCAGGTTCAAATCAGCAAACGTTGTGGAACTCAATTCGATTCTCGATGGGTATGCGGAAAGGCTGCGCCGCAATCAGCGCGCGAAAGCGCCGCGGGGAGCCATGGCGCGGGCCGTTCCCAGGACCTCGCGCTCGTGTTGTGTTCGGTCTCAGACGCTCACAGACGCCGTACGTTCGGCGGGAACAGTCTGTCGCGGGCGGAACGTCAATCGTTCCCATGCGTGCAGGCGAGTGGGGTCGCCGACGCTTCGTCTCAACTCGCGGCACGCCCGAAGGCCGGCGAGGGTGGGGAGAGCAGCCCCTGGGAGAGAGAGGCCGCGCGGGTCAGGCGAGGTCTCGAGCGTTGGGCTCGAGACCCCGCCGACCGCGGCAATTTCAGAACCCCTTAGTAGCGGCTGCGGCCACCGCCGCCACCGCCGTAACCACCACGCCCGCCGCCGCCACCGCCGCCGCCACCGCGCTCTTCACGCGGACGGGCTTCGTTGACGACCAGGTTGCGGCCTTGCAGATCGGCGCCATTGAGGGCCGAAATGGCCGCCTCGGCGCCATTCGACATCTCGACGAAGCCGAAGCCGCGCGAGCGGCCGGTGTCGCGATCGGTGGCAACCGAAGCCGAGGTCACCTTGCCGTGCGCCCCGAAGGCGTCGCGCAGGTCGTCGGCCGTGGCGCTAAAGGGGAGGTTGCCCACATACAGTTTCTTGGTCATGTTCTCTTTGGCCCCGCGGGGCTCTCACGAAAGGAAAAAAGCTCAAGCTGCCGGCGAAACATTTTTTTGCGGCAGCCCGGAAGATCGAAGTGAAGCAGCCCAGACGGCTCCCAGGAAACGAACCAACAAGGTTCGATCCGTGTTGCGCTTTTGCGAAGCGCGGAGGCGTCGGCTTAACGATCCCGGGAGCAGTGAGAGGCTCTTGCAATAGAGCCAAAGACCAGGAAAGGAAAAGCGAGGGTCAGGCGATCGAGCTACTATCTTCCAGCAGGCCGGGCATCCGCCCGACCAGTTTTGGCAATTGTACTCTATTCTGCGGGCAAGGGAACGGCGAAAATCGACGCGTCACGACAACGTAGGGCGATTGAGCGGGAATCTGCGCGGATTAGCGGGGTTTTCCGCCGAAAACCGGCGATCCACAGGCAGATTCTGATTCATGCTGCAAAATGCCGCCAACGCGCTGGCTTTGGGCGTTTTGACCGCCTGCCTTTTGGTTTGGGCGCGAATTGCCAGCAAGCTCAGGCTGCATGAGCCGCTGGTGCCGGCCGAACCGAGGCGGCCTGTGCCTTGGACGGGCTGGGACGTGGCGCTGCTCGTGCTGTGTTGGTTGTCGGCCGATTTAGGGGCGGCTGCCATCGCCACGCAGTTCGGTCCGGCCGACCCTGTCGCGCCTCCGGCCGCCGCCGCGCCGGCGACGCCGAACAGCCCCGCGCCGCATCCGGTGCTGTTGCTGATCCAGGGGGCGCCGAACGGCCTGACCCTGGCCGTCTGTTTGTTGACGGCGGTGGTGCTCGCGCCGCTGGTCGAGGAGTTCCTGTTCCGGCTGCTCTTGCAAGGGTGGCTCGAGCGCACGGAGACGCGGGCCGCTGGCTTGGTCGCCGGAAATGAGCAGAGCGCCGACCAGCTCGAGTCGGTCGAAGTTACGCCGGTACGTAGGTTCCCGCTGTCGCTCTGGCTGCCGGCGGCCATCTTCGCGCTCTTCCATGTACGCAGCGGCGCGGAGACGGCGGCCCCAGAGAAGATCATTCGCTTTCTCTTGGCCTCGGCCGTGGCGCGGAGCCTGCTGTTGATCCTGGGGGTCGCCTGGCTCAAGCTGCGGGCCGATCAACGCGCGACGATCGGCTCGGCGCCAGCGAGTTGGCGCGACCTGGGCATCGTGCCGGAAAAGTTTGGCAGCGACGTACGACTAGGGCTGGCGGGCTTGGCGGCCGTGATCGTGCCGGTGCTGGGCCTGCAGGCGGCGCTCAATCATCTCCTGGCCGACACCGAGATCGCGCCCGACCCCGTGCCGCTGTTCTTCCTTGCGCTCGTGCTCGGTTACCTCTACCGGCAGACGCACCGGATCGTGCCGGCGATGGTGCTGCACGCGGGGCTGAACGCGACGACGCTCGTGGCGGCGTGGCTGACGACGGTGGGGGGAGAGTAACGACGATGGCGAGCGGCCGGCGTCAGCCGGCTGACAATTCGCGTCGGTACAATACTCCGCTCCGTCCTTTCATCACAAGCGACTCGAGATTAGCCGATGGCCTGTCGTGGCGTCCATTTCGCGATCACCGAAGCGGAAGTAGAGCAGCTTTGTTCGCTGCCAAGCGACGAGGACGTGCTCGAGTATCTCCAGGAGGTGATCGAAGAGGAATACTTCGAAGATCACCCAGAGTTCCTCGCGGAGAGCGATAAGGCCTGGGACGCGCTGCACCGCGCCTTAGCTGACGGAGAACTTACTTGGACCGGCGGCGCCTATCCGCTGAATCACACGGTGCTCGCCGGCGAGATCTTGTACTTCCAGCAGGACTACATTCTGACCCTGAAAACGCCCGCGCAGGTCCGAGACGTAGCCGCAGCGCTACCGGCAATTTCCGCAGCCGAATTCCGACAGCGTTACTTTGCGATCGACTCAGAAAGCTACGGCTGTCCGCTAACAGAGGAAGACCTCTCGTACACCTGGGAAGCGTTTCAGGTAGTGCGGGAATTCTTCGAACGGGCGTCTCGCGAGGGGCGCTACGTTCTGTTTACCGCCGATCAATAACGTCAGCCGGCTTACGCCGGCCGCTCGCGGGGCTGAGCACCGGGGGATTGCTAGGTCCCTCTGTCATCAGGGGATCCCAAAAACTTGGCAAACGACTGCCCAACCGTTGCGACCAAGTCGAGCTTCATGGGAATGAACGGAACTTGTATGACCGTCCAACCTCCGCTTCGGCAATCGAACCCATAGGCCTCGCCACCGCCATTCGAGCCGAACAGCAGCACACCGTCGCCAAGCTCGTCGGCAACGGCGTACGCCTCGTTGAGTTCCGCCAGCTCCTCGATCTTCCAAAGCAGGAGGGACTGCTCACCGATGAACCCCTCGCCGCCATTGCTAGCGCCAAGGAACGCACGGTAGTCGGCTGGAAGTCGCTTCCCGATTGACTTCTCGCATGCCGCGATGGCCTGCTGATCAGCAGGAGGATTTCGGCAGAGACCTGAAGGAATGTCCATGGTTTGTCAGCCGGCTCACGCCGGCCGCTCGCCGGACGCCGCAACGATCCGTCCCCCCTCGCAGCGCCCCGCCACCACCTCGGCGAACTGCCGCCGCATCGTCGGATCGGCCGCGAGTTCCACCGGCGCGAAGCGGCAAGCCGTGCCAATCCAGCGTCCAGGGCGGGCGGGCAGCGGGGACTCGACGAGCACTCGCAAACTCCGGCCCACGAGCGACTCGAAGTACTCGGCCTGCAACCGCTGCTCGAGCTGCTGCAAACGCGCAACGCGTTCGCTGCGCACCTCGGCCGGCACCTGGTCCGGCATCGCGGCCGCCGGGGTGCCGCGGCGTGGGCTGAACGGAAACACGTGCAGCTTGGCAAAGCCGGCTTCGGCGGCGGCCTGGCAGGTGTCGGCGAAGTCCGCGTCGGTCTCGCCGGGGAAGCCGACGATGATGTCGGTGGTGAGCGCCGGCTGGTCGAGCGTCTGCTTGGCCAAGGCGCAGCGATCGAGAAACCGCCGCACGCCCCACCGCCGCCGCATCCGCGCGAGCACGCGGTCGCTGCCGCTCTGCATCGAAATGTGCAAGTGAGGGCAAATCCGCTGCGGGTGGGCCGCCATCACCTCGAGCAACTCGCGCGTGACCTCGGTCGCCTCGATGCTCGAGAGCCGCACGCGAAAGTCCGCCGGCAGTGCGGCCACCTGCCCGAGCAGGCTGGCCAGCCGCACCCAATCTGCCTTGGGGCGGCCGCGATTGAAGTCGACTCCGTAGTGCCCCAGGTGAATGCCGGTGAAGACGAGCTCGCGATAGCCGCGCTCGACCAGCCGCCGCACCTCGTCGAGAATGTGCTCCGGCGGCCGGCTCGACATGCCAGGCCGCACGCTGGGGATGATGCAGAAGCTGCACGAAAGCAGGCAGCCGTCTTGCACTTTCACATAGGCCCGCTGGCGATGCGGGAAGTCGGAGATGCCGGTCGGCAGATCGGCGACGCCGTGTCTGGCCAGCAAATCGGGCAGTTCACGCCGATCGCGCACCACTTCGGCCACGCCAGGTAGCGCGGCGACTTCTTCCGGCGCTCGGGCTGCGTAGCAGCCCATCACCACGAGCCGCGCTCCCGGATTCTTCCGCGCGAGGGAGCGAATCGTCTGCCGGCTTTTGGCGTCCCCCTCGGCCGTGACCGTGCAGGTATTCACCAGGCACAAATCGGCCGGCTCGTCGGCCGCAGCGTCTCGATAGCCAACGCCCACGAGCGCCTGCCGCACGAACTCGGTCTCATACTGGTTGACCTTGCAACCCAGCGTATGCGTCCGCAACGTCGCGCCCATGGTTCCTCCGTTGTTAGTGACCAGAGGGACTCGTTTTCACCACGGAGACACGGAGGCACGGAGAGGAAGGGAAAAATGAGTGGGCCGAGGGGACTAAGTACAACCTCTCTGCCCTCTCCGTGTCTCCGTGCCTCCGTGGTTCAATCTCGGCGACTCAGGTCTGATACGGCGCGCGCTGCGCACGGCTGAGGAAGCCGTTGGCTTCGTCGTCGCCGACCAACTTTTCCGCTGCGGCGTCCCAGGTTAGCTTGCGCTTGAGGCGGCAGGAAATGTTGCCCAGGTGGCAGGCCGTCACCGAGCGGTGCTGGCTCTCGACGTCGGAAACCGGCTGCTCGCGCAGTTCCACTCCTTCGAAGAAGTTGCCCATGTGGCTGCCGGGCTTCTTCCCCTTGTAGAGCTCGGTCATCGTCTTCTGCGTGAGCTCCTGCAGCGACTGGTCCATGTCTTGGGCTTCGATCGGCTTCCCGGTCACGCGGCCGCGGTTCACGCGGATGCGCCCCTTGTCCCCTTCGAAGATCACGAACTCATCCCCGGTGGTCAGCTCGAGCGTGACGTCGTTCGGGTACGTGTAGGTGATCCGCGGCTCCTTGGGCGTGTTGTAGCCGCCGGGGATCGCCGGCATCACGGTGGCGCTGCCGTCGATCGTCAGTGGGCCCGGCGCGCCGAGCGCCCATTGGGCAATGTCCATGTGGTGCGCGCCCCAGTCGGTGGCGATGCCGCCAGAGTATTCGTACCACCAGCGGAACTGAAAGTGGCAGCGCTCGGGGCAGTAGTCAGCCACGGGGGCCTGACCTTGCCACATTTCCCAGTCGAGTTGCTCCGGCACGGGCTGCGCCTTGAAGGGCCCGCCCACGTCGGTGGAGAGGGGCAGGCTGACGGTGACTTTTTGGATCTTGCCCAACTGGCCGCTGCGGACCGTGGCCGCCGCGCGCAGGAAGCCGAGCCCCATTTCGCTGCGCTGCTGAGTGCCGACTTGAAGCACGCGGCCGCTGTCCTTCACGGCCTTCACGAGTTGCTGCCCCTCGGCCACCGTGAGGGTGAGCGGCTTTTCGCAGTAGATGTCTTTGCCAGCGGCAAGAGCGTCGAGGCAGACCTTGGTGTGCCAGTGGTCCGGCGTGCCGATCGTCACGACATCGATGTCATCGCGGTCGAGCAGCTTGCGGTAGTCGCCGTAGATTTCGGCCTTGGTGTCTCCCTTGCCGCGCTCGGCATGGGTGCGGTCGACGTCGGCCACTGCCAGCAGATCGCTGAAGTTCCGCGCGGCGTGCATGATGCCGGTCCCTTGGCCGCCGACGCCGATCGAGCCCAGCCGCCGCCGCGTCAGCTTTGAAGCGTTCGCCAACCGCGCCCCGTAGCTCAAGTCAGCCAACCAGCCAGGCAGGACCAAGCCGGCGGCGGCCAGGCCGGTGGAGCGAACGACAAAACGACGGCGATCGAACGAAGCGGCGCACATAGCAGGACAACCGTAGGGGATTTCGGGGGGCGAGGTTTGCGGGGGCGGCTGCTGAGGCCATCCTGGCGCGACGTTCGAGCCGATTGAGGCGGGGCCGGCAGGCTGCCGGAGGGGCTTATCTTAATGAATCGCCGCAGGGCCGGCGGGCCGTATCTCGTTGTACGCGAACCGCACGCGCCCTGTTCCTTCCCAATTTAATGTGGCGGAAACGACGACGCTAGCGGGGAAAAACCGGCAGTTTAGGACGGCGGCGGACACTGCCGTGGCCTGAGCGAGTTGTCGGGCGATTGCCCTTGCCTGGCGCCGGGCTTTTCCGGACACTTCCGCCCCCTGTTTAGACGCCACAGGGAAATCGTAATCGGGCAACGCAGGACGGCACACGGGGTTGGCCATTTTGACGAGCACGCTTCGCGGCTGGTGGCCTCTGTTAGCGCTAGCTCCGCTCCTCGCAGCGGCTGGCTGCTCCATGGGCCCGTGGATTCCGCAATACAATCCGCCGGCCTGCAACGTGCTGCTGCAACCCCCGCCGCCGCAGCCCAATCCGCTGCTCGTGCCGGCGGGCAACCGCGACTTCGTGGCGGAGCAGATCGCCGACGTTGTCGACGACTATTTCCGCATCGACCGCGAAGATCGCGCCACGCAGATCGGCGACTACTTGACCGAGGGGCGGATCGAAACGCAGCCCGAGGTGTCGGCCACTTGCTTCGAACCGTGGCGCAACGACACCGTCACCCACTACGAACGCCTCGAGGCCACGCTGCAATCGATGCGGCGGCGGGCCAGCGTGCGGATCATCCCGGAGCCCGGCGGGTACCTGGTCGACGTGCAGGTCTTCAAGGAGCTCGAAGACGTAGCGCGTCCCGAGCATGCCACGGCCGGCGCAGCCACCTTCCGCTACGACACGTCGCTCGAGCGCTATGCCACGCCCGTGCCGGTGGGCGGATACACCGAAGGCTGGATCCCGCAGGGGCGCGACACCGCCCTCGAGCAGCAGATGCTGGCGCAGATTCACGACCGGTTGATCGGCCCGTGCAGCCCCGGCTGGTTTGGTGCAACAAGCCGCCCTGCGGCCAACCAAGTTGCGGCAACGAGTCCGCCGGCGCCTGAGCGGCCCGTGGTGGTCCGAGCGGCCAAGCCGATTGAAGACCCTGCCGGCGAGCCGATCTTTGCGCCGCCGATCGTGCCCACGTCGCACGTGGCGTCGCCGGGGAGCGGGGGCGGCGACATCGCTGACACGACACCGAGCTTGACCTTTGCCGAGCTCGAGCCCTTGCCGCCGGTGGATGCAGATCCGGGGCTGCTCGGCGGCGCGACGCCGACGGACACGCAGACGATCGTGCTCGGCGAGCCGCTGGACGACCGGTCGCTGCGCGGGCTATGGAGCGAGGTGAAGCAGGACTACCGCAACTTTTATAATTGCCACAACCTACTCTGGCTCGGTCTGGGAATAGGCCTGGCTGCGCCGGTAGCCAATACGACGATCGACCCCCATTTTCGCAACTGGTGGCAGAACGACGTCCGCGACAACTTCACCGACGACCTGGCCAGCGTCTTCAAGCCGTTCGGCGAAGGACGCTACGTGTTGCCGGCCTGGGTGGGGCTGACTGCGCTCTACTATTGGGGCCCCGAGAGCCCCTGGCTCGAGGGACCAGGCCTGTGGGGCGAACGTGCGCTGCGGGCGTTCTTGGTCGGCGGACCGTCGCTCTACTTCTGGCAATACGCGCTCGGCGCGGGCCGGCCGACCGAGCGCCCCGACTCGTGGCGCTGGACGCCGTTTCAGGACAGCAACGCTGTGAGTGGGCACGCTTTTTTGGGGGCCGTGACGTTCGTCACCGCGGCCCAGATGTGTGAGTCGCCACTGTGGAAGGCGAGCTTCTATGCCCTTTCGATCTTGCCCGGCTGGAGCCGCATCAACGACGACGCCCATTACCTGTCGCAGGTGGGGCTCGGCTGGTGGTTCGGCTATCTGTCGGTCCTGGCGGTGACGAACACGGAGCTCAATCCACACGTGCAAATCGTCCCCATGGCCATGGCCGACGGTCCAGGAATGGGGCTGGCGGTGCGGTACTAAACCCGACGGCCGTTGGGGTTTTCCGGTGATGGGACCGGTCGTCATTGACCGATCGGGCTGGTCGCAGCGTGCCGCTGGGAGCGACTGTTTCGGCCAGGGTCGGGGTCCCGCCTCTGGGTGGGGCGGCTGTGGCGTCCGTGCCGATCTTGCGGTATAGGTTCTTTACCCTAGATCCGCCGCCCTGGCCCGAATCGCGACCGCCCGATGCCTAGATTCCCCTCGCACTTTCGGCTTGCGCGTTCGAGCGCAACGCTTCTGGCGACCGTATTCCTGCTGTGGCTCGCAACCCAACCCGTGGCGGCCGAGCGGCTCGACGACCTCGAGGCGCTCACGCCGGCCGAGGCTGCTGGCTTCGCCGAGATTTCGCTCGCGCCCATCGAGGCGACGGCCCAGCAGGCCGAGTTCGACGCGGCGCAACAGCTCGCGCTGCCGGAGGGGGCCGCCGCCAGCGCTGTGCTCACATCGCTCGAGAAAACGCTGGCAGCTAAGGCCCGCGTCGACAAATTGCTCGAGCGAACACTGGCGGCGCGGAGCGGCTTCGCCGCGCAGCCTGACAATGCACAGCTTCGCGCAGCCCTGCGGACGTGGTTGGAAACCACGGCCAAGCTCATCGATCTTTCTGGCCGCTTGCAGTACCTGCTTTTTGACGCCGCGAACGAGGCCGTGGCGGAGCTGGCCTACCAGCCGGCCGACCTGCGCAAGCTGATCGAATTGTTCGCCGCGCAGCGCAGCGCCGTGGGCGCACTGGCCGCCGCGCCGCTGCTGTTCGATGCCCCGCCCGGCGAGCCCGAAGCGCCTCCTGCCTTGCCGCTTGACCTCAAGCTCGAACTGCTCGCGCTGATCCAGGCAACCGGGCAGCTCGAATTGCTCGACGAGTTGGCCGATCTGGTGAGTGACCACGAATTGCCCGCCGCGCTGCGGCTGGCTGCCGCGCGAACCATCGAAGCGCTCGGAATCCCGCAAGACCCACGCCCGGGCCAAGACCCCACGCTGCCGCCGCCGGAGATCACTGCGGCTGCGATGCTCGAGGCGCTCTCTAAGCTCGATCGCGCCAAGATCTCGCCGGACGAACGCAGCCAGCTCGCGGCGCTGCTCGAGCGGCTCGAAGCCAGAACTAAGTCCGGCGTACAGGGAAACTCCTATCGCCTGGGGGATTTTGACGTACAAGCCGGCGATTGGCTGTTGATGCGCAATCCGTCGCCCTACAACCTGTTCACCGAGCTCACGCCGGGGCTGTTTACCCATGTAGGCGTGGTGGCGACCGAGACTGGCGCCGACGGCAGGCGTCGGTTCGTGATCGTCGATCTGCCGGAGAAGGGAGACCGGATGCCGGCCACGAACGTGGAGACGTTCGTCAAGCGGACGCGGCACTTCGTCTTCCTCCGGCATCCGGACCGCGCGGCCGCTGCGAAGATGGGCGCCGCAGCTGCGGCCGTGATCGGCAATCCCACGCAGTTCGACCTGAACTTCCGCACCGGCCGCGTCCGCGAGCTCCGCGGCAAGCCGCTCGCGGGGCAGAAGATCAACACCTATTGTGCGGGCTTTCTGCTGCTCTGCGCTCAGGAGACCGATCTGCCGCGGGAAGAGTTCTTCCCCTATGTCGAGGCCGCCTCGCCGGGGCTCACGAAAGACAACTTGGCCAAACTCGGCCTGAGCTTCGGCCACGACTTCGTCTCCCCCACGGGCGCGCTCTTCTCTCCCAAGCTGCAGATCGTGGGGCAGCGGGCGCCGATCTACGATCCCCGCCGTGAGGTGGAGGAGCGCGTGTTCGACCACTTCGCCCGGCAGATGCAAGCGCAGCCGCTGGCCGAGGGCGCTACGTTCTTCCAGTCGATGCGCACCAGCGTGGCCCAGGCCTCCAAGTCGAATCCCCTCTTGGCCCAGGCGCTGGCCCGAGCAGCGGGGGTGAGCGCCGAAATCGATCTGGTGGCCGCCGCCAAGGCGGGGGCGGTGGTCGAAACGCTCGACGAGATCGCCTACGCCGCCAGCGGCGACTTTCTGGCCGCCCGCGACGCCCTTCGCAGCGGCCCGATCGCGGAACTCCGGCAACAGGGCAAGTCGGCCGCCGAAGTGCGGAAGATCGAGGCCCTGCGCAAGGAGCACGCGGCGCTCTATGCCCGCTGGCAAGCCCGCAAGCTCTCGTCGCGCGGGCTGCGGATGGCGCTCGTGGAGCACTACGTAAAGCGAGGGCAGCAGCAGCTTGACGCGCGGTTCTTCGCCGGCGGCCCGCAAGCGACGGGGGCGCCCCGACCAGAAAAGTCAAAGTGATTTTCTGGCCGATGTCATTTTGACGACAACCCAGCCTCGCCAGAGGGAGGTTCGAGTCGAATTGCGATCCGCGGTGAACGATCGCAAGTCTCTTCTCAGAAAACGGTTGTGAATTGACGCGGCGTCATCGGCAGGAGCTTGGCCCAGGGAGTGCAAATTCAACCTCCGTCGTTGTGCACTCCCCGCGGTCTCTGTTCGGAAGCTCCTGCCGTGTTTGCCACCTTCTTGCTCCTATTCGGCAGCCTGTTTGCCATGGTCCCCGTCGTCTCGGCCCTGCGTCCGGTTCCGGAAAGCGACCCTTTCTACGTCTAACGACGGCCGCCGCCAGCGAGTCCGCATTGACCCGGCGGGCCGCTTCGCGGTATACGCTCGCCCTTGATCGTTGCGCGGCCCTCCCCTGGGCCGGCCCCTTCCTTGGCGCGAGGTGACTTGTCATGCGGCTGCCCCCGGTTTATGCGTTGGCCCTGGTCTTGGCGATGACGGCGAGCGTGGCCTCGGCCCAGCAGACCCGTCGCCCCGCGCCGCGGACTTTGCCGCAACCGACGGTCGCCACTCCGGCCGCTCCCGGGCCGAACGTCATGTTCCGCATCCGCATGTACGAGGTGCTGCCGGAGAAGTGGCCTGAAGTGGCCCGCCAGTTCCGCATGAAACCGACGCAGCACATTCAGGCGGCCGTCTATTCCAAGCAGATCGCGGCCGCGATCGACGGCATGCAGAAGCAGCAGATGATTCACCTGATGAGCGAGCCGGAGATCGCCACGGTCAGCGGCTACCCGGCGTCGCTCTCGATCGATGGCGAGGCGCCGGCCGAGGATGAGCCGGTCGACGAGTCGAAGGCGGTCCGCACGGCCCACGAACCTGAGAACGCGCAGGCCTCTGAGGGCTACACGCTCGAACTGCTGCCGAAGGCCAGCGGCGGGGGCCGCATCCATCTGGACCTCACCTACGGCGAAGGCGCGACGCTGCCGCCGGCCGATTCCGAGGGGCGCCGCGCCCTAGGCAAGGCGGGCGCGAAGATGTCGATGGACCTGCGCCACGGGCAGACGTTCACCCTGGTGATGGCCGGCCCCGGCGGCAAAGCCGCCGGCGACGCGGCGCCCAAGATCATGCTGATCACCCCCGAGGTGCAACAACCTGCCGGCGCTCCTGCTGCGGCGCGGCGGACGACGCGGACACGCTAGCATCCAGTGCGAACTCAGGGGCCTGCCGGCCGAGCGGCCACGCGCACCACCACGCCGGGCCAAACCACCGGCCCTTGCGCAGGCCCCTCATAGCCTGCAAACCGTTCCCGCGGCCGCGCGATCGTGAGGCCGAGCACGGCCAGGTCGTCGCCGGACTTGAACTCCAGCGGCTCGGCGGAGACGAGGGTCGCGAGCTCGGGCTGCCCCGCCAGCACCAGGTGTGACAGATACCACGCGCCGCGCCGCTCGACTTGCCGCAAGCGGCCCACGAGCGCCAAGCTCTGGTCGCGGTCGCCGCGGTCGGAGAGTTGGCTCTGCGCGCGGCGGTTCCAGGCGTCGGCCGCATCGAGGGCGCTCGAGCGGCGGTAGACCGCCTTCTCGACCGCTGCCCGCGCGGCGGCGCTGTCGGGGTCGCTGGGCGCGAGCCGCGTCGACACGTCGATCAGGCGGTCCCAGGCGGTCGCCGCCAGGGCGGCGCGCTGCTCAGGCGTCGGTCCTTTGGCGCTCGCCTCGACAGGCGCGGGCTCGAGCGCGGCGTCGGCCGCGGCCAAGGCCTGCCGGACCTCCGCGGCCGTGCTCGACGCCAGGCCCAAGGGTGTGTTGCCGCTTGGCGAGCTTGGTTGCGGGGGCGGTTCGGGGTCGGCGGAACTCAGATCCACCTCACGGGGCGGGGACTGGGCGTCAGCCGGCGGAACTGTCACGGCCGACGGGCTCTCCGCAGGCTCGCGCTCGATGAAACCCTGGCGCGCCGCCGGCGGCCGCAGCCACTCCGGCAGCTTCGGCAGGATCTCGAGGAAGTCGTTCTTGGGGCCGCCCATCCAGAGCAGAATCACATAGCCCACGGCCAGACCGGCCGCGCCGCCGGCGACGATCTTCACGAGCTCGGCCACGGGGTTGGCCGGCTTGCGGCGCGGCCGCAGGCCAATCTTGGGCAGGGAGGTCTGGCTCGCTTTCGAGTCGAGTTTGGGCCAAGCTGAGGTCGCGCCGCTCGCAGACGCCGGCGCCGTGGACGGACCCAGCTCTGGCCAGGTCGTCTCTCCAGCAGCTTCGCCAGGCGCAGGGTCCGGAAGTTCCGCCGCCGCGGCCGCCGCTGGATTGAGGGGAATCAGCTCCGGCACGGCGTGCTTCCGCGCTTGCCCCGCCGTGTACTCGGCCTGGCAGTGAGGGCAGCGCAGCGGCTCGTCATCTGACCACGCCCCGCGCAGGGCCACCCATTGCCGGCAGGCCGGACAGGCCGCCAATTGCACCATGACCGTATACGCTCGCTCGAGGACGATTGGACGATTCGGGGACTGACCCAAGTCTAGTGTATCCCCGGCGGCCGATTACCCACCAGTTCGATCGAAGCCGCAGGATCTTGCCGCGCGACATCCGCACGCCCGATTGACCCTGCTAGCGGCCCGCCGGGATACTAGCCCGCAGCGCCAGCAAGGGACGCGAGCGCCGGCAGGGCGCGCTGGCCGACGATGCCGTCCGGACCCGTGAAGGGTTCCGGCGGGGTACTACGATGGACGGGTAGCTCTCCCTTGCTCGCGCTGCGGGTTAGTATGCGGGCGCCGTCACTTTGAGAGGCGCGGGAGCATTTGCGGATGGAGCTTTTCGACGCCACGAATCTAGGGCCGTACTTGCGCGACCACGGTTGGATCGGCCCCAACGAGCCCGTGGCCGTCCGCGAGCTCACCGGCGGCGTGTCGAACGTCGTGCTCTACGTCGCGCGTCCCGCATCCTCCGGCGGCGACTTCGTCGTCAAGCAGTCTCGGCCGCAGTTGCGCGTGGCGGAGACTTGGCTCTGCACCGTGGAGCGGATTTGGCGCGAGGTCGACGCGCTACGGTACTGCGGCGAACTGGCGGATCCGCCGGACGGCGGCCAGGCAGTGCGCATCGCGACGCCGCGCGTGTTGTTCGAGAGCCGTGCAGAATATCTCTATGGCATGACGGCCGCCCCGCTGGGCAGCCGCACTTGGAAGGAAGAGCTGCTCAGCGGCACGGCCGAGCCAGCCGTCGCTCAGGCAATGGGCACGTGGCTCGGACGAATGCACGCTCAGACCTGGAAGTGCCCAAAGGCTTCTGCGCGGTTTGGCGATCGGCAGCTCTTCGACGAGTTGCGGCTCGATCCCTATTACCGGCAGTTGGGCCGCCGGTTTCCCGAGTGGCGGCCGCGGCTCGAGGACCTCGTCGACCAAGTGTGGGCTCACCCGCTCGCGCTCGTGCATGCCGACTACAGCCCCAAGAATCTGCTGGTGTGGCCCGGCGGGCTGATGCTCGTGGACTTCGAGACGGCGCACTACGGCGACCCGGCGTTCGACCTAGGCTTCTTGCTCGCCCACCTGGCGCTCAAGACCGCCTGGGCATGGCAGCGACAGCTCGACTACCGGCCGCTCGTCGATGCCTTCTGGAACGCCTATCTCATGCAGATGCGCCCGGCAGTGTGTAATGCCGAACTCGAATCCCTCTCCGCCCGCGCGGCACTCAACTTCGCCGGCTGCACCTGGGCACGGCTCGACGGGAAGAGCACGGTGGACTACCTGCCGCACGAGCCGACGCGGGCGGCGATTCGGGCGTTGTGCCAGGAGTTGCTGGCGGAGCCGGCCGAAGATTGGGGCGAGGCTTGGGAGCGGACGGGGCGGGCGATCGGCGTCGCAAGCACTGGCTAGGAAGACGGAATGAACGCTAACGTTGAGGGGACTGGCGACCGTATCGCGCTTGACGTGGGCCGAGACTCTGATGACCTATGAATGGCTCGCGTCTCGCGATGGCACATGAGACTTGGTTCCCGAGCCGTGCGCGCGAGCCAAAGTGATCCATGGAGAGTAAGGCACTATGAAAGGCCCGCAGATCCAGCGGCTCGCCAAGAAGTATGTCTTGCCGGCGATCCCCGAGTTTCACTTGGAAAAGCGGTTGCTCTATCTGCCACCGATCGACGGCTTGCTGCGCGGCTTCTATTTCGACAGCTCAGGCTACGACGGGGCGATCTTCTACGCGCAGATGTTCGTTCAACCGTTGTACTTCCCATTTGTGTGTGTCGCATTCTCGGTGGGTGAGCGTGTGTGGCGTCCGAACCTAGCCGACGATTGGCGCCCGACTTCTGAGTCTGAAGCGGATGTCATGGCGGACTTGGTAGGCGCGATGCGCAACAAAGTGCTCCCGTTTCTGGAAGCGCGCAGGACGCCTGAGATGTTCGCCGATGCCATTCTTGCCAACAGGGAGCTGGCGTCTGGAGAGCACGAATGGGTGGGCTACTCCCTAGCGCTCTATCCCGCCCGGAGAAACGAGGCGGTGGAGCATCTCCAGGCATACATCGACGTCGATGATACTCGTGACTGGGCGATCGCAGCACGAAAGCGTGCCGTTCGACTGCGCGACGCCGTCCGCACGAGTTCCCAAGAAGCAAGGGCGCTCCTGGAGCAATGGCGTCTGGAAACGCTCGCGAACACCAAGCTGACGCATCTCGCGCTGCCGGCGATGACGTATCCGTGTTGAGCGCCGTCGAGCGGTGTCGCCTCGAGTCCGCTGTGACACATTGCGGGCCGGGCAGCATCTGCAGCCAGCGCGCCCACTCGGCGCTCGCGTCCCTTGCTCGCGCTGCGGATTAGTGTTGGCGAGCCGGAGAGTCGCTAATGCGGAATCACCACCGGCTCCCCCACCAGCCGCTGCACCGCCGCCACTAGCTCGCGCGGCTCAACCGGTTTTGCCAGGTGGGCATTGAAGCCGGCGGCGCTGGCGCGGCTGCGGTCGTCGACGCTGGCGAACGCCGTGAGCGCGATCGCCGGCACGCGGGCGAGCGGGCCGTCGGAAGAGCGCAACTGCTCGATCAGCGAGTAGCCGTCTTGCCCTGGCATGGCGATGTCGCTGAGCACCAGGTCGGGCGTGAATTCTTGCAGCAACGCGAGGGCCTGGTTCACGGAATTGGCGGCCACGATCTGTGCCCCATACTTGCGCAAGGTCGACTCGACGATTGCGCGGGCCAGCGGCGCGTCGTCGACCACGAGCACCTTCACGCCGGCGAGCGCCCCCACGGCCACGGGCGCTTCGGCGGTCGCCAGGGTCAAAACTTGCAAGTGCTTGCTCTCGACCGGCAGCGCCGGCAACGACACGGAGAAGGTGGCGCCCTGGCCTTCGCCGGCGCTTTCCGCCTCGGCCAGGCCCCCATGCTGCTCGATCAAGTGCTTGACGATCGAGAGCCCCAGGCCCAAGCCGCCATGCTGCCGGACGTTGCTCGAGTCGGCCTGCTGAAACCGCTCGAAGACTTGCGGGAGAAAGTCGGGCTTGATGCCGACCCCCTCGTCGACCACGCTCACCTGCACGCGCGCTTGGTCCTCGTCGAGCAGCGTACGGTCGAGGAGCACGCGCACGGTTTGCCCCTGGGCCGAAAACTTGACGGCGTTGGCGAGCAAGTTGAGCACCACCTGTTGCAGCCGCTGCGCGTCTCCCTGGACGACATGCGGACCTTCGTCAGCCTGCTCGACGACGTCGATTCCTTTCTCGCCGGCCAGCGGGCGCACGGCCTCGATCGCGTTGCGGACGACCGTGCGCATGTCGACGGGCTTCATTTCCATCCGCAGCTTGCCGTTGATGATGCGGCTCGTGTCGAGGATGTCTTCGACCAGTTGCGCAAGCGCCTTGGCCCCGCGCTCGATCGCCTCGACCGCTTCGTTCACCTCTTGTTCGGCCAGCAGCCCGAGCTTGAGCAACTGCGAGTAGCCCAAGATCGAGCTCAGCGGCGTCCGCAACTCGTGGCTCACCGTGGCCAGAAACTGATCCTTGGCCCGGTTGGCGCCCTCGGCCAGTTCCTTGGCCTGCTGCAAGTCCTGGGCGGCCTGCTTTTGGTCGTGGATGTCGGTGCAGGTGCCGAACCAGCGGACGATCTGCCCATCGTCGCCGCACAAAGGGAGCGCTCGACCGAGGAACCAGCGGTACTCGCCGTCGCTGGCGCGGCGGAAGCGATACTCGATTTCGTACGGCTCACCCGTGTCGAGCGCCTGCTGCCAGCGTGCGATGGCCAGCGGGCGATCCTCGGGGTGCAGCAACCGGCTCCAGCCTTCTCCCTTGGCCTCTTCGTAGGAGAGGCCCGTGTAGGTCCACCAGTGCTGGTTGTAGTACTCGTGGTAGCCGTCGGGCCGGGTGATCCACACGATCTGCGGCAGCGCGTCGGCCAATTCGCGGAACATCCGCTCGCTCGCCTCGAGCGCCTGCTCGGCCTGGTGCTGGGCCGAAAGATCGCGCAGCGCCAACACCGCGCCCATGCGGCCGCCGTCTTGCTCGAGCGGCGACATCGCGAAGGCGACCGGCACGCGGCGGCCGTCGAGGCGCTCGAGCACGCTACGGACGTCGCCCAGCAGACCTCCGTCGGCCAGCGCCCTTTCAACCGCCGGCCGCGTCTCAGAGCTCAAGAGAGAGGCCACGGCTTGACCCGCCAACTGCGGCCACTTGCGGCCGAGCAGTTCTTCGGCGGCCGGACTGGCGAAGGTGATCTGCCCGGCGCGGTTCAAGAGCAGCAGGGGCGCGCCAGTGGAGGAGCGGAGGGCCTGGGCCAGCTCGCGCTGGAGAGAGAATTCGTCGGCCGAAGGCATGGCGAAACGTCGCGACAGGGCCACCGCTGGTCGAGGTACGCGCCCTCCGAGACCATCTCCCTGCGGGGGCATTTTCACGAGATGGCAAGAATCATCCTAGGCACCGCGGCAAGCCAAGCACAAGCGCAGACCCCGGCGCCCAACGCCGCGTTCCCCCCTTACGGGCTCGCCGGACTAGCTTGGAGTGCGAATCCCCAGCGCACGGTCGCCGGCCAGCGCGGCGGGTCTTCGCGACGCTCGATGACGAGCGTAACGTCATTCAAGTGCCACTTGGACTGCGGCAAGTCGAGCGCTGCAACGCCGCCCGGCCAGTCGAGCTGAAGTTTGTCCTCCACCTGCTCCGCTCGCACGCCCTCCCCTAGGCGGTAGCTCGACCCAAGCCAACCGGGGGCGGCGCCGACGCGGCAGGCCAGGTCGTAAGCGACACGCGAACCGCCGGCCGCCGGCTCGGCTAACTCCACGCTCAGCGACCAGTGCGCCGGTCCCGCCCGCCCGACGAGGAGGGCAACGACGTTGTGTTCCCCGCGCGATTCCACGTGCAGCTCTTGCAGCGCAGGGCTCGGCGGCCAGGGGGCTTCGCCCTCTCCCTCGACCGACTCGAGCAGCCGCCGCCAGCCGCCGCCGTCGCGCACGGCGATCCAGTGGCTAAAGCGATCGGCCAGACGGGTGAAGCCGACCTGCACCGTGCCGACGGTTATGACCTGCGGCCCGCTCACTCGACTTCTTGCCCTACCCGCCAGCGCAGGTAGGCCTCGAGGAAACCTTGGATGTCGCCGTCGAGCACCGTTTGGAAGTGCGCGGTCTTATAGCCTGTGCGGGCATCCTTGACGATCTGATCGGGGTGCTGGAAGTAGTTGCGGATCTGCGAGCCGAAGCCGGTCTTGGCCTGCCCTTGGTACTTGGCCGCCTGCTCCGCCTCGCGTTTTTCTTCCTCGATGCGGGCCAGCCGTGCACGGAGCATCTTGAGCGCCTGGGCGCGGTTCTTGTGCTGGCTACGCTCGTTCTGGCACTGCACCACGATGTTGGTCGGCAAGTGCGTAAGGCGGATCGCGCTCGAGGTCTTGTTGACGTGCTGGCCGCCCGCGCCGCTGGCGCGAAACACGTCCTCGCGGATGTCCTCATCGCGGAGTTCGATTTCCACCGAGTCGCTGACCTCGGGCGAGACGTCGACCGCAGCAAAACTCGTTTGCCGTTTGCCGTCGGCGTTGAAGGGGCTCATCCGCACCAGGCGGTGCATGCCGGTTTCCCCCTTGAGGTAGCCATAGGCCATCGGGCCGCGGATGGCCACCGCGGCGCTCTTGATGCCGGCTTCCTCGTTGTCGACGCGGTCGAGCAGCTCGGTTTCGTAGCCCTGCTTGCCGGCCCAGTTCAGGTACATGCGCAGCAGCATCTCGGCCCAATCGTTGGCGTCGGTGCCGCCGTCACGGGCGTTGATCGTAAGGATGGCGGCCGCGCGATCGTGCGGCCCCGAGAGCAGGCTCTTGAGCTCGGCGTCGGCGAGCTTGCCTTCCAGGCGTTCGATCTCGCCCAGGGCTTCGCCAGCGAGTTGCTCGTCTTCCTCGCCGAGCTCGAGCAGCGTGGAGAGGTCCCCCCAGCCGGTGATCAACTCTTCGAGCGGCTTGACGAGCGCATTGAGCCCCTTGAGCTCGGCCACGGTGGCCTGGGCCTGGTCAGGACGATCCCAAAATCCGGCGGCGGCCATGCGGTTCTCGAGCGCAACGGCCTGGGCATGCTTGGCCGGGTAGTCAAAGAGAGTCCCGCAGTTGGTAGATGCGGCGCTGCAGTTTTTCGGCGCGGTCGAGAACGATGCGGTCCATGAAGTCCAGTCTTTGCTTGAACAGGGGGGCGATCGACGCCGAATGATTCTACGGTCAGCCGCCGGACCTGGGCAGTGCTGCGCGGCAAGCGGTCTTGCTGCCAGGCCCCTGCGGGCGTTTCGTGCGCGCACACACTGCTCGTCTACTCGCCTATTCCGCCTACTCTACCTTGACCCGCGCCCACACCCGAGATAGCATTCAGTGAGGAGGATTGTGGGCAATCCAAACGTCCTCCCGACCCTCACGCCACACGTTCCCAATCGCGGTCCCTGATTGGTCATCCGTTTGGCCGGCGTTCGCTCCCCAGGCGGCGCCCGACTTCAATGAGGAGGTCGATGCATGTATCCCAGGCGAACGAGCGTTACGCTGCGCGGGTTCTTCTCCGGGCTCGCGGAGCATGCTTTTCAGGTCCGACTCGGCGTGGCCGATCCGCCGCTGATCGACTACATCAGCGAGCTGCTCACCCGCTTCGTGGCCACCGACACAGTCTATAAAGTGCGCACTCCCGAAGGCCGACGCCTGGGGGAAGTGGTGTCGATGGTCGTCGAGGCGGAGGCCCGCGTGGGGGATGCCCGGCGGGAAATCCACCGGCACATCGGCGATTTCGCCCTGTTTTGGGCCGGCCTCTATCCCGAGGCGCTCCGCCGTCGCCAGATGGGCACGATCGACGAGTTCGTCGACTACTGCAATCAGGGGAAGCGGGCTTATCACATTGCCAGCACGCTGCCGGTCGACGCTGCGCATGAAGACCAGCAGGCGGTGCTCGAACGGCTGAGCCGGCAGTTCGAGCTGTGCGTGTATGGGCTGGGGGAGATTCGCCGCGAATGGGAGCAGCGCGACGACACGCCGGGCGGCCCGGTGCTGTTGGAATAGACTCACCGGTTGTTAGCCGGCAGAGAATGGCGGGTCGCCGTTGACCCCGATTGGGCTTGGGCCTTACTATCCCGGCCGCATCCCTCTTTGCCGGAGTCTTGGCCGTGGCTCGACCGCTCAAGATCGTTCATGTCATTGGGCTCGCGCACGGCGGCGCCGGGGCCCACGTGCTGGGCTTGGCCGCCGGCTGCGACCCCGACCGCTTTGAAACGACGGTCGTGATGGCCAAAGGGAGTCCGCTAGCGGCGCAGTTCCGCGCCGCGAAGATCCGCACGCTCGAGCTAGGCCTCGATCATGGCGGCAACCCAGTCTGGAACGCCGCCGCCTTCGGCCGGCTGACGCACTTCCTCCGCCGCGAGCGGTTCGACCTCGTTCACACGCACACGTCGGTGGCCGGCGCTCTGGGACGGACGGCCGCCTGGCGGGCCGGCGGCTCGCTGGCGGTGCATACGCTGCACAGCTTTGCCTCGCATGCTCAGGCGCCCTGGTGGCGGCGGCGGCCAGGCTTGGCCGTCGAGCGGTGGCTCGACGCCTCGACCGACCACTACGTGGCCCCCACCCGGTTCATGCTCGAGCAAGGGGTGCGGCGCGGGATCTTCGAAAGCGACAAGGCGACCGTCATCCCCAACGGGGTCGACCTGGCCCGGCTCGAGCGCGCGGCGCGGCAAGACGCGGCCCCCCTGCGAACGAAGCTCCGGCTGGCGAAGGACGCCCCGCTCGTCGGCTTCGCCGGACGCCTGGAAGAGGCCAAGGGGTGCGATCAACTGCTCTACGCCGCGGCCGACGTGGTGAAGGCCGAACCCACCGCGCGGTTCATCATCGCAGGCGACGGCCGCTGGAAGGCGCGGCTCGAGCGGCTGGCCGACAGCCTCGACTTGGGGCCGGCGGTGTACTTCTTGGGCTGGGAAAGCAACGTGGCGGCCGTGCTCGACCAGGTCGACCTCGTGGCCGTGCCGTCGCGGTGGGAGTCGTTCGGCCTGGCGGCCGCCGAGGCGATGGCGCTCCGCAAGCCGGTGGTGGCGACCGCGGTCGATGGCCTGCCGGAGGTGGTGGAAGACGGCGTCACGGGGCGGCTCGTGCCTCCGGCCGATCCGATCGCGCTAGCGACCGGGATCCTCGAGTTGATCCGCAACCCCGGCCTAAGAACGCGGATGGGCGAGCAAGGGCGGAAGCGGGTGGAGAAGCGGTTTACGCTCGCCAGCATGATCACGGCCCACCACGATTTGTACGACCGGCTGCTCGGCCGCGGGCAAGTCCACGGGGGCGAACTGCGGCGGGCGGCCTAGCGTCGCTCGTCAACGGCGAGCATTGGGGACGGGATCGGGGCTGTCTAAAGAATGTTTTAGCCTTGGGTCAGGGGAGCTTCAGCAGCGCTCCCTATCCTTCTTGCAGTCGCCGGCCGATAAGGTTGGCATGCGAGGAACGAAGGAGAAAGACCATGAACCTGGCGTCACACTGGATGGGCTACCTGTTGGCGGCGGCGGCCCTGAGCCACGCCTTGGGGATCGACCGGCAATTGCTCCGCCGGAGAAGCTTCCGCAGTGCGGGGCCCGCCGATCGTGATCTGCGGCGGAGCGAATCGATCGCGAACCAGGAGGTCGATGACCTGTTCGCCGGCGACCAACCGCCCGTCAACCGGGAAGACGGCGACGCTGCGCCGTGGCCGGATCGCTGGATGTAGCCGAACGCTGGCCTTGGCGCACAGAGAGCGCCTGGCCCTTCCGCTAGGTCTGAAAGGGCCAGGTGCGACCCGCACGGCGCTGCTCGAGCCCTACCAGCGCAGCTCGGCCGGGAAGTACTCGGCGATCAGCTCTTCGTAGTAGGGGCGGAGCTCTGCCACGTTGGGCCGCGACTCGCTCTTGGTGTAGAGGTCGTACGGGTTGAATGCCCGCACTGCACCAAAGTACTTGCGGTCCTGGGCGTTCATCAGGTGGGCGTACTCCCCTTCGCGGTGGGCCGCGTAGAAGGAGTGGTAGCGGATCATGTACAGCGCCTCAGGGGGGAGGTAGTCCTTGACGACGTTGTACAGATACTCGTCGTGCCCCCACGACATCATCACCTTGTCGAGGCCGCAGCCTTCTTCGTAGAGGCCCAGCGGCGTTTGCAGCTCGGCCGACTGGCTGTCCGGGTTGTGGGCGAAGAACTCGTGGAACACGATCTTCTCGGAGTAGCGGCAGCCGACCGGGAAGGTGTCGCCGACCACGGCCCACTGCGGCTCGCCAAACAGGCAGAGCACCTTGCCGAGGTCGTGCATGAGACCGGTGAGGACGAACCAGCGGGGATGCCCATCGGCGCGGATCCGCTCCGAGGTCTGCAGCAGATGCTCGATCTGCGCGAGATCGGTGTCGGGGTCGCTGTCGTCGATCAGCGTGTTGAGGAACTCCATCGCCTCCCAGACGCTCATCCGCCGCTTGTCGAGCGCCAGGTACTCCTTGCGCTTGGCCCGCACGAAGTCGAGCGTTTGGTAGCGGTGGTTGAGCCGGTAGAACTCCTTCACGCTCGCGCGGGCTTCTTTGGCGTAGTCGCGGAACTGCTCCTTATGCTTCTCCGGATCGGTGGCCTTGAAGGCCGCCTTGGCAGCCTCGGGGGCATCGGCCGCCGGCTCTGGATAACGACGCAGCACGTCGTCTTCCCATTCCTCGAGACTGTTCAGCGGCGAATGCTCGGCGTCTTCAAAGCGATCGATCACGTGCGGATCCCTTCAAGAGGCTAATTCACCGCAGAGGACACAGAGGAACGCAGAGGATCAGATGCTCTCGTTTGCTCTGCGCCCCTCTGTGTCCTCGGCGGTAAGAAATGTGGTGTTAGTTCTGTTTGCGGAGGAACTTGGCCAGTCCCTCCAGGTTGTCGGTGTTGATCAGGTCGACATCGGCCTCAGCCAGGGCTTGCCAGAGGGCCGGTGTGTCAGGTGTGGCCCAGAGCCGTAGTTTGCGGCCGGCTGCGTGAGCCTTGTCTACGATCTCGCGGAGCTTCGCTTTCTCGGCGGCGGGCTGCGGGCCGTCGCCGGTCCAGGTGAAGTGCTGCGAATAATTATCGCTGATCCAGGGCATCAACTCCAAGGCCGGTAGGTCGGCAAGATCGGAAATTCGGCCGTCGAGGCCGCAGTACCGCGGATCGTCGGCCGCCACAGCGGCAAACGGCCGGTTGCCCGAAACGACCACGGTCACGGCCCCCGGCACGAGCTTGCCGCCGCGCACGGTCGTCAGCATGGCGGCGTACTTGGCCAGCGCGCCCCGAAGCACGGCATACGTCGGCTCTGCCTCGGTCTTGAGGTCGATCAGCAGGCTGAATGGCGGCCCGCCGAGAAATACCCGACCGTCGTTCTTCCGCACGCGCTCGGCCAAGGGGGCAAGATAGAGCGCCTCGAGCGTCCGCTCGGGCCGCACGTCTCCGGGGTCGTGCCCCACGAGCAGTTGGCCGTCGACCAGGTGAATGTCGGCCTCGACGCTGCAAAAGCCCTGATCCAGCGCCTCGAGCAGCGGGCGGTCGTGCTCGTAGTCGTTGTGGGAATGGGCCTTAGCCAGCGGAACGGGCTCGCCCTGAGCGACGCCGGCAAGCACCAGCGGCAGGGCCACGACCAGCAAAGTCAGCAGGCAGCGAGCACGGGCAGGCATTAGGGGCGCCAACCAACGGAGAAAAAGGGAGGCCTCTCATTTTGCCCCGGCGGTCGGGGCGAATCAATCGGACCCCACAAGACCTGTGGCCAAAGGACCGGAGGGCCGATTCAGCACATGAGCCTGGTTGTCCGGCCAAGTGCCGGGCAGCAGAGCAGTGCTCACCAAAGTCGCCAGGGACGGAACTCTCCGGTCTCCCGATTGTAGCGTGGACCGGCCGCCGCATCGGCCACGAAGACGATCGTAGCCCCAACGAGAAACAGGAAAACGCCCAACAGGCGGAATAGGAAGCCGCCCTGGACGTAGATCAAGAAGGCCAATACCCCGATCGCGCAGGCAATCAGCTTGGGGATGACAGGCAAGCGTCCTGGGCGACCACGGAATTTCATGCCCTCCATTCTAGCAGGCGGCGAGGCGACCCAAATTTGCACCACTACCCTCGAAATCATCGCCTTGCAGCCCTGCTTGCACGGCGGCTATAGTACGTGACTCGCTTTCGCCAAGTGCCCGTGCGCCCGCCTCCACTGGAGACCTGGAGCGCCCAACCCCAAATCACCATCGGGAGCTGTTCGTGGGTGTTAAGAAGACCGGAAAGGGTCGCCGCAAGGTCGGCCGCAAGAAACGACGCATGCGGGCCAAGATTCGCCATCGCAAGAAATAGCCTGCGGCGGGCGGGGACATTCGGGTCCCCGAGCGCTGGACGGGGCGCCAGCTAAGCCGCCCCGTCGTGCTGAATGCCCGCCAGGCAGCCGGGCTCAAGCGCCGCGCCAATGGCCGTTGCTGCTGGGACGCCGCTTGATCAGGGTCACTTCGTTGCCGGCGGCGTTGAACGTCACGTCGTCCATGAAGAGCCGCATGTGCGTGAGCCCGCGGCCGCGTGAGCCGTCTTGGCTCAGCGCTTCCATGGGGTCGGGCAGCGAGGCATGGTCGAAGCCGGGCCCCTCGTCGCAAACGACGAACCGCGCCTCGTTGCGCGAAATCTGCGCTTCCAGACGGATGATCCGCTGCGAGTAGGGGGCCAGTCGCCGCCGCTGCTCCACCGTGTTCGGCTCGTGGGCATGGTGCAGATCGTAGCCCAGGTTGGCCAGATCTTCGGGGGTCAGCTCCAGGTTGCCGTGGTAGAGGGCGTTCAGCAGCGCCTCTTCCAGGGCGATGCCCACCTGAAGCTGCGTGGTCTCGTCGCAGAGGCCCATGCCGAGCACCGTCTTGCGAAAGAGCTGCACGAGCGGGCCGATGAGCGTGTAGTCGTTCTCGAGCACGAAGGTCCAGCGGCTCTCTTCCAGGCAGGCCATCATGCGGTCGTAGCTGTCGTCTGCCCGCGAGACGGTGAGCACGTTCATGACCGTGGGGACGAGGCTCTCGGCGAGCGACGCCTTGGGGACGTAGCTGGCGGCGCCGCGGTGGAGGGCTTCGACCGCGATCTGCTCGCTCCCTTGGGCCGTCATCAGCACCACCGGCAACAGCGGGTACCGCCGCACGATGGCGTCGACCAGTTCGAGGCCCGTCATCTCAGGCATCTGCAGATCGGTGAGCACCAGGTCGGGGAGCGCGGCGTCGAGCTGGCGCAGGGCGTCGTTGCCATCGGTGGCGTACGACACATGCACGCTCGACTGTTTTTCGAGCAGGCCGCCGGCGAGCCGACGGTCGACGGCCGAATCATCCACGACGAGCACGTTGGTCATGGCTGTGCACTCCGCCGTCGGGCGTGTCAGTTAAAGGTACGAACTCCAAAACCGGCAAAACCTGCCGGGCCGCGGAATCGAGCTGGTCAAGGAATTGTTGGGAGTTTGTCAGTGTACCAGCGTAGCCGGCCGATTCCAGCCGCTGCGCGGCCTCGGCCGCCTGCCCACCGCCGAAGTGGCCGAACGAGCTCTTGAGCGTATGGGAGATGCGGCCTACGACCGGCGCTTGCCCAGAGTCGGCGGCCTGCTGCAGCAGCTCGCGCGAGCGGGGAAACTCGACGAGGAACACCTCGATGAGTTCGGCCAGCAGATCTTCGTCGCCGGCGACGCGGGCCCGCGCTCGCGCCCAATCGACCAGGTCGTCCGATGGCGCCGCGGCTGGGGCGGCCGCCGGAGCTGGCGCCAAGGCCTCGAGCCCTTCGGCGGCCCGCTCCGCAGCCGGCAGAAACTCCTCGGGCCGCAACGGCTTGCTCACGTAGCCATCCATGCCGGCGGCCAGGCAGCGCTCGCGGTCTCCCTGCATGGCGTGGGCCGTCATCGCCACAATCGGCACGTGGCCGCCGATCTCGCGCTCGTAGCGGCGGATTTCGGCCGTGGCCGCCAGCCCATCGAGCTCCGGCATCTGCACGTCCATCAGCACGACGTCGAAGCGCTCGGCCAGCGCACGGTTCACGGCTTGGCGGCCATCGGCGGCGACGACCACTTCGTGCCCTCGCTTGCCGAGCAGAGCCACGGCGTACTTCTGGTTCACCAAGCTGTCTTCGGCCAGCAAGATCCGCAGCGGTCGCACCGGGGGCGGAATCTCCCGCGGCGCCGCGGCGGGGGCCAACTCGCCGCCGGCCTCGAGCGCGAGGGGCAGGCAAACGTGAAACATGCTCCCGCGGCCAACCTCGCTCTCGAGCCAAATCCGGCCCCGCATCAACTCCACCAGCCGCTGCGAAATGGCCAGCCCCAGGCCGGTGCCACCGTACTTGCGGTTGGTGGCGCCGTCGGCCTGCTCGAACGACTCGAACACGCGCTGCTGCTTGTCAGGCGGAATGCCGATGCCGGTGTCGCGAACCGCCAAGTGCAATTCGACGGTTCGCTCGTCGCGCCCTTCGACCTCGAGCGACAGCTCCACCTCGCCCCGCTCCGTGAACTTGACGGCGTTGCCCAGCAGATTGAGCAGCACCTGCCGCAGGCGCCCGGCGTCGCCGCGGACGCGGGCCGGCGTGTCCGCCGCGAGATTGGCCGCGAGCGCGAGTCCCTTTTGCCTTGCCCGCGGCTCGAGCAGTTGCACGAGGCCGCGGACCAGATGCACGGGGGAGAAAACCTCCTCGACCAGTTCGAGCTTGCCCGCTTCGATCTTGGAGAAATCGAGGATGTCGTTGATTACCGTGAGCAGCGCTTCAGCCGATTGCTCGACGAGCCCCAGGTACTCGCGCTGCAGGGGGGTGGGCTCGGCGTCGAGCATCAGGTGGGTCATGCCCAAGATGCCCCCCAGCGGAGTGCGAATCTCGTGGCTCATGTTGGCCAGGAACTGGCTCTTGGCGCGGCTGGCTTCTTCGGCGGCCAGGCGGGCGCGTTCCACTTGAGCCTCGGCCTCAACCCGCGCAGTGACGTCCCAAAAGACCCCCTGCGTGCCGACGATCCGCCCCGCGGCGTCGTGGACAGGGGCCTTGAGCACCTGCACGTAGAGCTTGTTCCCCTCGGGCTGGCGGAATTCCTCGATCGCTTCCAGCACCTTGCCCGACTGCACGACGTGCTCGTCGTCGCGGCGGTACTTCTCGGCCAATTCCTCGCGGAACAGATCGAGATCGGTGCGGCCGATCAGTTCCTCGAGCTTGAGGCCGGCCCGTTCGCAGAACATCTGGTTGGCGAAGGTGAAGCGGCCGTCCAGCCCCTTGCTCCACGTGGAAAGCGGCAGGCTTTCCACGAGCGACCGGTATCGCGCCTCCGAATCGCCCAGGGCCAACTCGGCGCCGCGCTGGGCCGTGATGTCGCGGAACAACCCCTGCACGCCTACCAGGCGGCCGCTCGCGTCGTAGAGCGGAGTTTTGCTAGTCTCGACGTAGCGCTTCTCGCCTTCGGGCGAGAGATGCTCCTCCACGTCGTGCCACGACTGCCCCGTTTCCATCACCCGCAGATCGTCGCGGCGATACTTTTGGGCGAGTTTGCGCGGGAAGAAGTCGAAGTCGGTGCGGCCGGAGATTTCGTCCCAGGTGCGCCCCAGCGATTCGCAGAACCGCTGGTTGCCAAAGATAAAGCGGCCGCCGGCGTCTTTGTGGAAGACGTTGATCGGGGCGGCTTCGACCAAGGCCCGGTAGCGGGCCTCGGCGTCGAGCAGGGCGGCGGCCTGGCTGGCGGTGGTCGCCTCGAGCTCGGCCACGCGCTCGCGGAGCGCGGCCAATTCCTCGGTCTGACCTGCGGAGTCGGAGGTTCCCGCCTCGAGGTCTTCCCGACTGCGGACATTCATCGACCAGGCCTCCCGCCGGCCAATCGCAGCAAAACCGCGCAGAGCTAGAAGAGCATTCGCCCTGGGCGCTGAACGGGCCGGGCACACAAGGGATCACGCGCGCCAGCCAAACGAGTGTCGCGTGCGGCGCTCAGGCGTGTCTGCCTCGTCCGATCGATCCGCCTAACCGCCGCGTGCGGCCCGTAGGCCGACTAAGCGGATTGTCGCGCGCCGCTCGGTTGCCTGCAAGAGTCCAGGGTTGACTCAACGGGCGACGTGGTTTGCTGGGGGCTCGCTGCGCTCGACCCCAGCCACCCTGCCTGCCGTCACTCGGCGACGGAGTTCTTGGATCACCCGGATCAGGTCGTGGCGGCTCACGAGCCCCGCCAGCCGGCCGTCGCGGACCACCGGCAGCCGCCGCACGCGCGAGGTGAGCATCACATCGGCAACGGTCACGAGCGGCGTGTCGTCCTCCACGCACAGCGGGTCGCGCGTCATGTGGGCGCTCACCGGTTGATCGCCGATCTCGTGGTCGTAGAGCGCCTCGAGCAAATCGAACTCGGTGACGACGCCCAGCAGCCGCTGCTCGTCATCGACCACCGGCAAGCCTGACACTTGGTGCCGGAGCAGGAGCTCGATCACCTGGTCCACCGTGGCGTCGGCGGCGACCGACACCACCTGACGCGTCATCACTTCGCGCACGGGCAACATGCCTGCACCCCTCGCATCGCCTGGTTCGAGAAGCAGCCGTTTGGGAAGCGCCCAAGCGAGGTTGCCTCCCATTCAAACCTACCTTATGGCCGGATGCACGCCGTCACGATTGGTTTTTTCGGGCTGCGCCACACTAGCCCGCAGCGCAAGCAAGGGACGCAGACGGTGTTGGGCGTGGAAACCGGTCATGCTGCCCGCGGGAAGGGCAACCGGTATTCGCAAAGGGAAAGCTGGCTCTCCCTTGCTTGCGCTGCGGGCTAATATCCTGCAACTCGCGGACCCGCGAGCGCGGAGCAAGCCCTACAAGTATTCCTTCCACCCCTGAGTTTCCAGCAACTTCACGACCTCGCGAATCGCCTCCTCGTCATGCTTCTTGGCCACGAGCGTGGCGTCGGGCGTGTGGACGATCAGGCAGTCCTCGAGGCCGACGGTGACGATCAGATGTTCGGCCGGCCCATGTACGATCGTACCGCGGGTGCGCAGGCCGATGTGCTTGCCGACCACCGTGTTTCCCTGGGCATCCGCGCTGCGGAGCCGCGCCATGGCTTGCCAACTGCCGACGTCGTCCCACTGGAACGGCGCTTCGATCACCGCGACGTCGGTCGCGTGCTCCATCACGGCGTAATCGATCGACACGCCGCGGATTGCGGCGAACTCGCGCTCGAAGACGTCGGAGAATCCGGCGGTGTTCCAGGCGGCGTCGATCGCCCGCAAGTGCGCCACCATCTCCGGCTGCCGCGCCTCGAGCGCCGCGAGAATCGTGGCTGCCTTCCACACGAAGATGCCTGAGTTCCAGTAGAACTTGCCGCTGGCGACATACTCGGCAGCGACATCGGCCTTGGGCTTCTCGCGGAACCGCTGCACGGCGAACGTGGGAAACGCCAGCTTGCCGGCCAAGGCGAGCGGCGCGCCGCGTTCGATATAGCCAAAGATCTCGGCGGCGTACGTGGGGCGGATGCCGAAGGTCACGATGCGACTTGGCGCCTCGTCGACGAGCCGCGCCGCCTGCGCGATCGCCTGTTGAAACACGTCGTCGGGCCGGATCACGTGATCCGAAGGCATCACGGCCAGCGTGGCGTCGGGGTCGCTCCGGAGGGCATGCAACGCCGCCAGGCCGATGCAGGGGGCCGTGTCGCGCTTGCAGGGCTCGCCGACGATGTTCGCGCGGGCAACCTCGGGAAGCTGCTGGGCGATCGGCTCGACCAGCCGCGCATTGGCCACGATCAGCAATCGCTCGGGGGGGACGAGCCCGGTCAGCCGGTCGACCGTGGCCTGAATCATCGTCCGCTCGCCGTACAGCTTGAGAAGCTGCTTGGGCGTTTGGGCGCGGCTCTCGGGCCAGAAGCGGGTGCCGGCGCCGCCGGCCATGATGACAGCGTGGAGCATGGGCGCAAACGCGGTGCGGGGTTGGACTAAGGGCCAGTCGCGGGCGCTGGGCGCGATCCGCGAGGCCGGATTATACGTAGATTGCGCCGGCCTGCCGACCGGGAATTAGCGATCGCGGCGGGGCTCGCTTGCCAAGCCGCGGCAGGCCAGAGTAAACCAAGGATCGTGGGGCCCGGTCGAACTAGCTCGCGGAGCCGCCACGCCCCGTCGTCCTCTCAAGGTTTCTTGCCGGCCCGTCATGCAGATCGAGTGCCCTGCCTGTCGCCGGATTCATCGCTACGACGACGAGCGGCCGGCGTTTTGCTCGGCCTGCGGCGCGCGGCTCGAGCAGCCGGCGCTGGCGGAGACCCACGCCTACACGCCCCCCGCGCGGCAAGACTCAGGCGTCGAGGGAACGGTCGCGTTCACACCCGCCCCGGCCAACGAATCGGCCGGCTACACCCGGGGTGATCAACCCAACGACCTCGTGGGGGGATATCGCCTGCTGCGGCGGTTGGGGCGCGGCGGCATGGGAAGCTGCTTCGAAGCCGAACAGCTCAGCAGCAACCGCCGTGTGGCCCTCAAGCTGATTGCCCCCGAGTATGCCCGCAGCCCCGAGGCGCTCGAGCGGTTTCGGCAAGAGGGGCGGCTGGCGAGCCTGCTCGAGCATCCGAGGTGCGTGTTCGTGATGGCGGCCGACGAGGCCGAGGGGCGCCCCTACATCGCCATGGAGCTGATGACGGGGCAGAACCTCGAGGATCTCGTGCGGAAACAAGGTCCGCTCGAGCCGGTCGATGCGATCCGCAAGGCGCTCGACGTGCTCGAAGGCCTCTCGGAGGTCCACCGCCTGGGACTGGTGCATCGCGACGTAAAACCGTCCAACTGCTTTCTCGAGCCCGACGGCCGCGTGAAGATCGGCGACTTTGGCCTGTCGAAGTCGCTGCTGGTGAACTCCAATCTCACGCAAACCGGACGCTTCCTCGGCACGCCGCAATATGCGTCGCCGGAGCAGGTGCGCGGCGACAAGCTCGATGCGCGGACCGACGTCTATTCCGCCGCGGCGGTGCTTTATTTCTTGCTCTCTGGGCGGCCGCCCCATCAGCAGGAAGACGCCGCCGCCATGCTCGCGCGGATCGTGAGCGAGCCGCCAGAATCATTGCGAAAGCTGCGGCCCGGTCTGTCGGGCGCGCTCGACCGCGTGGTGCTGCGGGCGCTCGACCGGCGCCCCGAGCGGCGCTTTCAATCGGCCGACGACTTTCGCGCCCGGCTGCTCACGTTGGTGCCCGGCCAGCTCTCGGCCAGCGGGCTAGCGCTGCGCTTCGGCGCCTACATGACCGACGTGCTGTTTCTTTGGTCGCTGCCGCTCTTGTTGCGGCTGGCGATGCCCATGAGCGCGAACGTGGGCACGGAGCTCGCCTGGGCAACGCTGGGCATTCTCTACTGGGCGGTGAGCGAGGGACGCTGGGGCTGTTCGCCGGCGAAGTACCTGTTTCGGCTCCGCGTGCAGGCGGCCGACGCGGCCCATCCGCCGGGGCTGCCGAAGTCGCTCTTGCGCGCGACGCTGCTGAATCTAGCCTACCTTTTTCCAATTCTGTTCCGCGCGCTCGACATGCGGCCGCTGGGGCCGGTGTTCTTCTATGCCTGGTTCGCACTGCCGCTGGTGTCGATGCGCAAGGCCAACGGCTTCCGCGGATTGCACGAGTTGGTCTCCGGCACGCGCACCGTGCAGCTTCCTTGGCCCGCGCGGCGGCGCGTGCTCAAAATCGACTCACCGCTCGACCACTTGCCTGCCGATCCCGGCCTGCCGCGGCAGTGTGGCGGGTTCGTCGTGCGCGGCGCGCTGCGGGGCGATCCGCAATTGCTCGTTGGCGAGGATTTGGGCCTGGGCCGCCGCGTCATCCTGTGGCGGCGGGCAGACAACGGGGCCGCTCTCTCGGCGGTCCGCCGCGATCTGGTGCGCCCCGGGCGGCTGCGGTGGCTGGCCGCCGGCTGCGAAGAGGGCTACGCCTGGGACGCCTTTCTCGCTCCCTCGGGCAGCCCGCTCGACGCCCAGGTGGCGGCGGCGGGTCGGCTCGCCTGGTCGGAAGCCCGACCCGTGCTCGAGCAGCTTGCCGATGAACTCGACGCGTCGCTTGCCGACGGCAGTCGCCCCTTGCGGCTCGCGCCCAGCGAGGTGTGGGTGGCCGACTCGGGCCGCACGCAGTTTTGTGGCTTGGGAACCCAGGTGCTGGCCGCAGACCTCGGCGCCCCGGCCGAGGCGGCCGAGCAGCAGGCGTTGGCCACGCTGCGCGATGCCGCGGTCGTGGCGCTCGAGGGACGCCCGCGCGAGGCGGGTCCGAGTTGGCCCGACATCCGCGCGCCGTTGCCGCTGCACGCCACGGAGTCGATGACGCGGCTGCTCGACCCGGCCCGCGGCTTCCAGAGCGTGCGGCAGTTTCGGCATTCCCTGCATCGCACCCGCGAAATGCCGACGGCCGTAGAGCGGCAACTCCGCGCCAGTCAACTCTGGCTGGCAGGACCGCTGTTGGCGCTGGGGTTGTTGCTCGCCTACGTGGTCGTGCTGTTTGGGCACTTCGCGCACCTGGCGGTGCTCAACGAGAACATGACCAAGCGGCATGAAGTGCTGGCGCTGATCGCCGACCAGGACGCTGGGCTCGCCCGGTTGCGCGAACTCGAAGGCCCCGGGCTCGACGAACTGGCCACGATGTCGCTCGGCGCGGCGGCGTCCGGCGAGCAGAGCGGCGCGCAGCGGCTGAGCGGCAACCGGGCGATCCTCGCCGGCCTCGAACGGCGCGACGCCGAAGACGGCGAGCTGTGGGTGCGGCGGCAGCGCGCTTACGGCTGGCTCGGCGATGGCTCGCATCCGCCCGTCTACGAGCCCCCTTCGCAGCTCGAACGGCGCGATCGGTTCGCCGACGTGCAGTTCGGCGACCTTGCCTGGGCGATCGACGACCTACGGCTCCCCTACGAGGGGCCGTTCACCTGGTACTACATTGCCGTGCTCGAGACGCCAGCGCTGCTCGCGATGTTGACGGCCGCGATTTGGCGCGGCGGGCTCACGCTGTGGCTCTTCGGCATCGTGCCGGTGATGTCCGACGGCCGGCTCGCGCCGCGGCTGGTTTGCGCGGGGCGCGCGCTGCTGGTTTGGGCGCTGCCGGTGTCGCTCTTGGCGCTGTCGGCCACGATCAGCAACGCCTATCCGGCCTGGCTGGCGTGGTGCCTGCCGCTCGAGATCGCGGCCGCGGTGGTGGCGGCGGCCTACCTGCCGCTCGCGCTCATCAGCCCGGCCCGCAGCCTGCACGACCGACTGACCGGAGTCTGGCTCGTGCCACGCTGAAGTCTTACCCTCTCCCCGTGGGAGAGGGCAGGGTGAGGGTCCGCAGGTTGCTCAGCCCCGCAAACCCGCCGAACAACGCGCATACCGCACCGGCATTCGGCACAGCGGACTGTGCCGGCTACTTCGCCCCCTCCCAATCGTAAATCCGATAGGTCTTCGTCTTCTTCGCTCCGCCGCGTTCGATCGTTCCCCGCGAGAGGGCGTTCGACTCGAGCACCCAGGAGAACTCCGCCTCCTGGATGCCGTACTCGCGCACCTTGGGCACGAAGCCGGCCGCCAGCACCAGGCCGATGCCCCAGCGCTGGTACTCCGGCACCACGTTCGTCGAGATCAGGCGGATCCGCCGGATCTTGCGCTTGTTCCACAAGAGCTTGATGAAGCCGAACGGAAACAGCCGCCCGTCGATCGCCTTGATCCGTGGGTTGTAGTCGGGCAAGGCGAACACCGCGCCCACGGCCTTGCCTTCGACCTCAGCCGCGATCGCCAGCTCCGGCACGATGAGCTCCTTGAGCCCCTTGGCCAGGTGTTTCACTTCGGCGGGCGAGAGCGGCACGAAGCCCCAGGTGCCGGGGAGCGAGCTGTTGTAGATTTCGAGGAACATCTCCACCTCTTGGGTGAAGCGGCTCCGATCCATGCTCCGCAACTTCACGTCGAACCGCTCGGTGGCCAGCTTGACAATGAACGAGAGCTTTTCGTCGAGCGTCTCGAGCATGTCGATGTGCCCCATGTAGGCGAACAAGTCCTCCGACTTCCGGTAGCCCCACCCTTCGACCAGCGCCGCGTAGTACGGCTTGTTGTAGGTCATCATGAAGGTGGGCGGACTGTCGAAGCCTTCGATGAGCAGGGCGCACTCGTAGTTGAGCGAGGGGTTGAGCGGGCCGCGGAGCAGGTGGATGTTGCGCGCCGCGAACCAATCGCGGACGGCGTCGAAAAGCCCGCTGGCCACCGCCTGATCGTCGATCGATTCGAAGAAGCCCCAAAAGCCGCGCAGCTCCTTGTAGAGCTCGTTGTGGCCGTGGTTGAGGATCGCGGCAATCCGCCCGACCGCCCGGCCGTCGCGCCAGGCCAGAAACGTCTGCACCTCGTTCTTCTCATAGAACGGGTGGCGCGCGTAGCCGACGAGCTCCTTCTGGCTCATCCGCAGCGGCGGAACCCAGTTGGGATCGCCCCGATACAGTTCCCAGGGCAGATTGAGAAACTTCCGCCGCTCGGACCAGGAACCGACCGGTTTGACGACGACAGACGACATCCAGGGCGCGGGTCCGAAGGGGGCGGGAGTTGCGAGACCAGGCAAGGCAGACAATCTACCGGGGGATCGCAAGGGGGGTCAATCGCAGGGCGCCCAGAGCCTGCGACTTCCCTGGCAAAATCGTAACTCGTCGGCCCCTAGCGGCTCGGAGCAGCGAGCCGTTCAATGGCGAGTGGCCCACACGCCACGGCCCTTCACACCCTCAGTGGGGCCGAGCATTGCCCGCTTTTGCGCTGCCCGAGCGCCGGCGGGCATTCTTTTGCGCAGAAAGGCGAAGCCCCGAAGTGGTCGCGCGGAGCGCTAGCGTAAGCTGTGCCCGCCGCAACGCGGCGGCGCGGCGTCCAGTTCGCAGCCTTCCTTTTCTGTGAGCCCTCTGCGACGTTTTGCCCACTAAACGGCTTGGCGCAGGCCAGATAGCGGCCGCCGCTCAGTTGGCAAGTCTGCGCCGTGCCGCACGTTTCTTGCTTGACCGGCTCTACGATTGCGGTTGGTGAGGGCACGGGGGCGCTCCTGACAAGAATAGGAGTTGCGGTCATGCAACGATTTCGCTGGTGCGCGGCACTCTCGGCTCTGTTGATCGCCTTCATCTGCGTGCCCGCCGAGTACGCGGCGGCGCGGGGAGGGGGCTTCGGCGGGGGTGGCTTTGGCGGCGGCGGCTTCGGCGGCGGCTTCCGCGGCGGCGGAGGATTTGGCGGAGGCCGAGGGGGCGCAGGCCGCTCCGGCGGCTTCCGCGGAGGAGGGAGGGGAGGACGCAGCATGTCGCGCGGGTATGCCCGCGGCACGGTGCGCCGAGCACCGGCGGCCGCCTCCCGGCCGGGGATCGTTAATCGCGCCACGCCCCGTTCGACCACTCCCGGCGCAAATGCCAACGCGCTGCGAAACAATGTCCAGCGCCCGGCGGCCGGCAATGCGGCCGCGAACTCGCGGGCCGGTGCGGCGGGCGCGGCACGGGGCAACCTGTCGCAGGCCGTCCGCAGTTGAGCAGGCGGTTTGCGGGCAGTTGGCGGACCGGCCGCTGGCAACGGCGCGCTAAGGAATGCCCGCGTGCAATGGAACCGGGGCTTGGTCTCGGCGAATCGGCCGTTCGGCCTGACGGCGCGGGCACGCGCTTGGAATCGGCTCGGCGTGGGCGCCAATCGCTGGGGATGGAACCGTTGGTGGCGGCCGATCTGGTGGCGGCGGACCGTGCCGGTCTTTTGGCCCTTCGCCTGGTACTGGCCCTTCTTTGGCAACTACGGCTCCGGCCGAGGCTATGCCAACAACTACCAAAACGCGTATTCCACGGCCACGGAAGAAGCCCCGGCGACTCCGCCCGACGCCGAGGCGATCTTAGACGCCACCAAGTACGCCGATCGGGGGGAAGCGGCCTTCCGCGCGGGGCAATACGCCGACGCGGTCAAGGCGTTTCGCCACGCCCTAATCGAAGACCCGCGGAACGGCGTGTTGCAGTTGCTGCTCGCCCAGGGACTGTTCGCCACGGGCGAATTCGAGGAGGCCGCGGCGACGTTGCAACAGGGGATGTTCGCTTTGCCTGACGATCAGTGGCCGCTCTTGGCCAAGAACCTGGGCGAGCTCTACTCGCAGATGACGCAGTTCCAGGAGCAACTCGTTCGCTTGGAACACGCGCCCGCGTCGCCGGCGCAGCATTTCCTGCTGGCCTATTACTACGGCTACCTGGGGCGCACGCCTGAAGCGATCGAGCAGCTCGACGCGTTCGACAAGCTGGCCTCGGGTGATCCGGTTTCTGCACGGCTGCGCGAGTTGTGGGCGCCGGCCCCGAAGTGACTTCGGCCACCGTTGCTCGGCCTTGCCATCTCACGGCCCGCCAAGCGAAATCATCGTTTGGCGGGCCGATTGCTTGCCCCTGGCCGCCGTTGCTGCCGGTAGCCGCGATTCCTATAATCTCGGCTCGACTAGGTTTTCAGCGATCGACGCACGCCAACTTCGTGGCCCCAGCGGTTTTCATGTCGAGTGCCCGTCAGTTTCTGCCGCTTACCCAAGCTCAACCTCCCTTCTACTGCGGTGTCGATCTGGGGGGAACGAACATCAAGGTCGGCGTGGTCGACGATCTCGGCCGGCCCCTCTCCTGGCTGACGATTCCCACGGCCACCGACAAAGGCCCCGAAGACGCGGCCCGGCGCATGGGCGTCGCGGTGAAAGAGGCTGCCCGCCAGGCCGGAATCGAAGCGCAGCATCTGGCCCGCGTCGGCCTGGGGACTCCCGGCACGATGGACATTCCGGCCGGCATGCTGCTCGACCCGCCGAATTTGCCGGGCTGGAAGATGTTTCCCATCCGCGAGCGCGTGAGCCACCATGCGGGGCTGCCGGTGACCTACGCCAACGACGCCGGCGCGGCGGCCTACGGCGAGTTCTGGGTGGGGAGCGGCCGCCACTTCCATAGCATGGTGATGTTCACGCTGGGCACCGGCATCGGCGGAGGCATCATCATCGGCGACTTCTCGGTCGACGGCGAGCACAGCCACGGTTCCGAATGCGGCCACGTGGTGATCGACTACCGCGACGAGGCCCGGCTGTGCGGCTGCGGCCAGCGCGGCCATCTCGAAGCCTACGCCAGCGGCCTCTCGGTGGTCCGCCGCACCCACGAGGCGCTCGCCGCGGGGCACAAGAGCTCGCTCGCCCACCGCATCGACGGCGGCGAGGAGCTGACCCCCCTGATGATTGCCCAAGAAGCCGAACAGGGAGACCCGCTGGCCCTCGAGATCGTGCTCGACACAGGCATGTATCTGGGGATCGGCATCGTGACCGCGATGCACACGATCGACCCCGACGGCGTGGTGCTGGGGGGCGCGATGACCTTTGGCGGCCACGCTTCGCCCTTGGGCCGCCGCTTTCTGGAGCGCGTGCGCGAAGAGGTGAAGAAGCGCACCTTCCCTGTGTTGGCTCAGACAACCGTGGTCGACTTCGCCTCGCTTGGGGGTGACGCCGGCTTCATCGGCGCGGCGGGGTTGGCGCGGTTGGCGCATCGGCAGCAGGTTGCCTAAAGCGATTGGCCTTCCAGCGGCTGTTCGGGTTGGATTCTTGCCCTCATTGCGACCTGCAGGCTCGGCGGGGCAAGAGTCTTTTCAGCAACCTAGAATTGCGGTCGGCGCGACCGCAGCGCGAGCTGTGGATCGTCCACCCGCACGATCACGAACTCAATGAGGGGCCTCATGCCAAGCTCGATTTTCGCGCGTACCTTCTCTTTGGCCATGTTGTTAACCGCGGCCGCGAGCTGGGCTCAGGCCGCGTCTCCACAGCTCGCCAAACCGATCACCGAAGCCGAGGTGAACGCCGCCCAGCGCGCCTGGTGCGAGGGCCTTGTTCGCATCGGCAAGGTGCACGAGCAAGGCGGCGACTATGTCTCGGCCGCGAGCCAACTCATCGACGACTTGTACGACTATGAGAGCGGACAGGTGTTCTTCAAGCCGACCTTGGCGTCCGGCGAAAACACCTTCCGGCCAACCAAGGAAGGGGCGATGGCCTACTTCGTCGGCGGCAACGAGGCCTTCCCGGAAGACACCGGGTTCGCCCTCAAGCATTGGATCGAAGTGAGCTACGACAACAACGCCGCCGATAATGGCATCCAGATCCACGGCGACATCGCCATCACCATGGGCAACGTCTACCTGACCAACAGCAAGGGGGAAGAGGTGATGGTCGACAAGACATTCGTCTTCCGCCGCTGCCAGGACGGCAAGCTGCGTCTGTGCGTCCACAAGTCGGCGCTGCCGTTCGACCCGAGCAAGTAGCTCGCTTGCCCGAAGTCCGTAGGGTCCGAGAAGAGCCGCGCCGAAGATGGCAGACCTTGAGAATCCACAGCTCATCTGGATCAAGGGCTTCCTGTTCCTATTCCTGGGGCTGTTCGCCTCGGCTCTGCTCCTGATGTTCGCCCCCAGCCTCAAGGTGGCGTTGCTCTTGGGCCTCGCCATCTGGGCGTTCTGCCGCTTCTATTACTTCGCGTTCTACGTGATCGAGCACTATGTCGACCCGAGCTATCGCTTTGCCGGGTTGCTCTCGTTCGTGCGCTACGCGCTGAAGCGGAAGCGGCCATAGCACGGCGGGGCGAATAGAGGAGGTGCAGCGCTCAACCCTTGGCCTGTAGCAGCCGGCGGATCAGGGGCGCCTGGGCCAGCTTGGCGGCGAACTGGCTGAACTCCTGCTCGCCGGCCGGCGGAGTGCAGAGGTCGATCTGCCGGGCGGCCGTAAGCTGCACGCCGACCTGCCGCGTGGCGAGATCGTACACGCCGTACACCACCTGACACTCGTCGGGCCTCCGGTCGCTGAGCTCCTTTTGCAGCGTGTAGGCCGCCAGCGCCGCGTTCATCACCACGGCCGCTTCGATGAGCGCGGGGCGGAGGCCCGCTTCGTACCAAATGCCGTCGCCGTAGGCCGATTCGAGCGCCTTGGCCGACGCCTGCACGGCGATGAACAGGCGGTCGACGATCGACCGCAGCGCATGACTGAGGGCGAGCGACAGGTACTTCTTGGGGTCGAGGAAGGCGTCGACCGCGGCCGACACCGCGCCGCATTGGCTGTGCCCTAGCACGACTACCAGCTTGACCGCCTCGCGCATCTGCGTGGTGGCGTAGTCGATGCTGCCGAGGCCCCCCAGGTCCAGGATGTTGCCGGCAGCGCGGACCACGAACAGATCGTTGCACCCCTGGTTGAAGATCATCTCCGTCGGCACGCGGGCATCGGAGCAGCCGAGCACCACCGCGAACGGCTGCTGCCGCGGCGCCTGCCCCGGCTGATCGGCCACGCCAATGTCGCGCAGATCGAAGGGCACCACGTGGGGCTGGCCGGAATCGTTGGGCGTGCCGAAGGCGGCGAATTCGCGGTTGCCGGCGATCAGCCGCTCCCGCGCCGCCGCCGGCGTCGGCGGCCCATGCGGCTCCTCGCGGTAGTCGGGATCGAAGCGATAGATAACGTCGAACATCGAGATCCTTCGGGTCTATTCACCACGGAGACACGGAGGGAGACAAATGGGAACCACGAAGGCACGAAGACACTAAGAATCCATTTCTCGCAAAGACGCTGAGCCCGCAAACAGACGCCTACTAATCAAGTTGCCCCACTCCTTGGCGAGAAACAAATCTGCTTTTCTTCGTGTCTTTGTGTCTTCGTGGTTCCAATCTCCTTCTCTACTTCCTCTCCGTGCCTCCGTGTCTCCGTGGTGAAAAAGGGCTAATGCATCTCGGTGGTGCACTCGCCGATGCCGCCGCGGTAGAAGTTGAATTGCACGTTGGGGTGATCCGCCAAGAGGGACATCGGCACGGCTGTGTCGGGCAGCCGCTGCGAGATCATCAGCGTCGTCAGCCGTTGGCCGAATGGGTTGTCATGGGCGCCGGCGTGCCAGATCGAGACCTTTTCGGCCTTCCACGTTTCAGCCGGCCCCACGCTGATTGCCTGGGTCGGCACATTCGTGACGACGCCGCCGCCTGACGTGCGGGCGTTCTGGATCAGCGTCATCGGATGCAGTTCGACGAGCCGCGTGGTGAGCTTGCGATACTCGGCCGGCGGGGGCGGCTCGCGGTCGTAGGGGGGCTCGCGGCGGGGCGGATCGTTGAAGGCCCAGTGCTTCACTTCGCCTTGGCCGCCTTGCATGACCACGCAGCGGGCACGATCCCAACTGGCGATGTACTCGCGAGCGTCGGCGGCGGGAAAGTGCAGGTTCCCCTTCGGCATCCGTAGGTCAGGACGGATGCGGTCGAAGCACAACTCCATGTCGGCCTTGGCGAAGCCGAGCGGGAAATCGAAGGGGACTTCGCAGCCATCGACGGCCCACTCGTCCATGCCCCAGAAGTGCGCGTGCTTCAGATCAATCTCGAGCTCGTTGACGAGCCGGGCGACCAGCGGAAGCTGCTCGGTCGGACCGATGGGGCCACAGATGCCGGCCGGCCGCTCTGGCGTCGCCTGCCGCCAGGCGGTGATGTATTCGAGGGCCTCTGCGAGATAGAAGTCTTCGAGCGTGTCGTAGAACTTCACGGCGAAGCCGGGGCGCGACAGTCCCAGCAAGTCGTCGGCGGTGAGCCGCGCCGCGTCGTCGAGGATCTCCCGATCGAGCGTCGTATAGTCCCACCACTGCGGCGCCACCTTACTCAACGAACGCATCACAAACCCTTCGATTCATTGAACCGCGGAGGCACGGAGACACTGAGAGGAACGAAGAAGGAATTTACCGCAGAGGACACAGGGGGCGCAGAGGTCGGAAAGCAAATCCCTCTCGTATTCTCTGCGTCCTCTGCGTCCTCCGCGGTAAAAAAATCTCCGAGGTTACGCGCCATACTTGCCGAGGCGTCCCGCGTGGGCCAGGGCAAGCGTCATCAGGTGCTTGGCTTCGAACTGCCCCAGGCCCCCTTGGCGGGCTTCCGTTTCGTTGAAGGCCGGGCGGTTGTCGTAGCGGCAGGCGTCGGCCACGAGCAGGGTTGGCACCGGGTGCCAGGAGTGGCTCTTGAGCTTGGCCGGCGTGCTGTGGTCGCCCGTCACGATCAAGACCGTGGGGTCGAGCTTCATGATCCGCGGGATGATGGCGTCGACCTCTTCGGTGCGCTTCGTCTTGGCGGCGAAGTTGCCGTCCTCGCCCGTGCTGTCGGTGTACTTGAAGTGGATGAAGAAGAAGTCGTAGTTCTTCCACTGCTTCTCGAGCTCGGCGATCTGCTCCTCGAGCGTGTGCGCGTGCCCCACGATGTCCATGCCGACCAGGCGGGCCAGGCCCTTGTACATGGGATACACGGCGATCGCCGCGGCCTTGAGGCCATACACCTCTTCGTAGGTGGGCAGGGCCGGCTTGGCCGAAAAGCCGCGGAGCGTCAGGCCGTTGGCCTTGGGTTGATCGGCCAGCAGCTTCGTGGCCTGCTTGACGAACTCGGCCGCCGCTTCAGCCGTCTTCTGGCTGGCCGCGTCGCCGGCCTTAGGAGCGAGCGGGGGCACGCCGGTCTGCTGCGGGTCGGTGTCGTGAACATTCCCGCCCAGGCCGGGGCCGCGCAGCACGACGACGAAGCGGTGCTCCTTGACCGGCTCGACGAAGACCTCCACGCCGGGGATCTTCACCTGGCGGAGCTTCACGGCCAAGGGCGCGCTCTCTTCGCTCGAGATGCGTCCCGCGCGGCGGTCGCTGATCTTGCCATCCTTGTCGAGCGTGCAGTAGTTGCCGCGGATGGCGACGTCGTTCGGGCCGAGTTCGAAGCCAATGCCGGTCGCCTCGAGCGCGCCGCGGCCGATCAGGTACCTAAGTGGATCGTATCCGAACAGGCCCAAGTGGCCGGGACCGCTGCCGGGGCTGATGCCGGGGAGCACCGGGATGCTCAGGCCCTGCACGCCGCGTTTGGCCAAGGCGTCGAGGTTGGGGGTGTTCGCCGTCTCGAGCTCCGTCTTGCCGCCGGGCTCAAGCGGCAAGCCCCCCAGGCCATCGGCCACCAGCATCACGATCTTGGAGTCGTTCTTGACGAACAGGCTGCGGGTCAGTTCGAGCAGGTCCATGGGCCTTATCTGCACGGTTCGAGGAGTTCGCTTAATCCCCATTGTGGTAGCAGAAACCGGGCGGCAGGCAAAGCGGCGCAATCCTCGACAAACCTCGGCGGCGCAGTGTCGCCGGATGTGTTACGATCAGGGCCTTGCAGCCCACCCGCCTGCCACCTGGCCCGGAGCCCCCGAGCGTGAACCCCGCCGAGATCATCATCGACAAGTCGAAGTGCCGGAGGATGCAGCCCTTCGAGGGGGTCGAAATGTACACGACTTGCGGCGAGCGGATGACCGTGTCGATCGTGGAGATGCAGCCGGGCGCTGTGATCCCGCTGCACAGCCATCCGCACGAGCAGGTGGGCTACCTGGTTCTCGGGCGGGCCGAGTTCACGATCGGCGACGCCACGCAGATCGTAGGCGTCGGGCAAATCTGGCGGATCCCCGGCGACGTGCCGCACAAGGTCGTCGCCCTCGACGAGTTCGTCCGCGCGGTCGATGTGTTCTACCCGATCCGCGAAGAGTATCGCTGAGCTGGTGGTTTCGAGTCCGCGCTTCTCGTTGACACCGCTCGCAACGCATTCACTCGTAGAGAGAGCCATGCAGCCCCGGCAGGGGCGACCGAAAATAGCCCAGGGCAAGCCGGCGCTCGCCGGGCGCCGCCCTGGGTTGCGGTCAAGGGAAGCAAAGAGCCCCGGAGGGGCGAAAGAAACCCATGGGGCATGAGTCGGTCGGTGTCGGCGAGCATCTCGCGCGGATCCTTTCTCTCGCTCTGTCGGTTCTTTTGTCTAGCCCAGGGCTGCGGTCAGCTAGCGCTGCCCTTGCCCTGGGCTAACTTCTCATGCCCCTAACGGGGCTGAAGCGAATCAACTCCCTGCCGCCCCAGCCCTTTTCTCGCGCCGCATGATCGGCCACAATCGCGGTTTGCCTTTTGCCTTCCCTCCGGCGTGTCTGCCGGTTTCTCCTGCCAGAGAGTTGTTCCATGGAAAAGTGGCCCCTGGGAGTCTTCGCCAGCATCGACGCCGGTCTGGGAGTGCAGTTGGCGGTTGCCCGCGATTTGGGCGTGCCGACGATTCAGCTTCATGCGCCCGCCAAGGCAAGCCGCACGCCGGAGCGTGCCCGCGAGTTCCTCGAGCGGCTGCGGGAGTTTGGCCTGACGATCACGGTGGTCTTCGGCGGCTTCGAAGGAGAAAGTTACGCCGACATCCCCACCGTGACGCGCACCGTGGGGCTGGTGCCGCCGGCGACGCGGGCGGCGCGGACGCAGGAGATGAAGGAGATCGCCGATTTCGCGAAGCTTTTGCACGTGAGCGCCGTCGGCCTGCACCTGGGCTTCGTGCCGCACGACGCGCACGACCCGCTCTACAAGGACGTGCTGGCGGTGACGCGCGACCTGTGCGACCACTGCAAGAAGAATGGCCAGAGCGTCCATCTGGAAACGGGACAGGAAACGGCCGACGCCCTGCTGCAGTTCATCCAGGACGTTCAGCGCGACAACCTGTTCATCAACTTCGACCCGGCCAACATGATCCTCTACGGCACGGGCAACCCGATCGAGGCGCTCGAGAAGGTGGGCAACTACGTTCGCAGCGTTCACTGCAAAGACGGCCGCTGGGCCGCCCGCCCCGGCCAGGAATGGGGCACGGAAGTGCCGCTCGGCGAAGGGGACGTCGGCATGGAGACCTACCTCCGCACGCTCGCCAAGATCGGCTACACCGGCCCGCTGACCGTGGAGCGCGAGATTCCGCAAGAGCCCGCGCGGCAGAAGGCCGAGATTGGGCACGCGATTGGGTTGCTGACGGAGCTCAAGCGAAAGATCGGGTAACTCGCGGCGTGCTGCCGCTGCATCGACGGAGTCGACCTGAACCCGTGGTCGGCACATTCCGGGCTTCCGAGGGCTCCGGCAAAGCGATCAGGAAGCGCAGTTGCCGGAGTTCCGACGGAGTCGGCCGGATCTCATTGGGGTGGTCTTGCAGCGGTCGGCTTGGAACGCCAAGGGGTCGACCGAGTTCCGCACCGCCGTCTTCGCCATAAGTCTCGAGCGGGTGGGTTGGCATGCGTTGAAACACCGTTCACGCAGGGGGTGCCAGAGAACCGCGCTCGTGCTTTTCGGGTCGCTGTCGCGAACCCTCACCCCGGCCTTCTCCCACGGGGAGAGGGAGTCGGAAGGGAAGCCGCGCTTCGGCGGCCCGATGCAAAGAGCGAGGCCCCAGTGCATCCTACGAGAGGCACTGGGGCCCGCGACAACGTGCGGCCCGATTGAACTGGCGAACTTGGGGCGGCGCTGGCTAGCGCACCCCGCGGCGGCGGCAGACAAGAGCGAGGAGCGCCATGGCGCCGAGCGCCCATGCGGCAGGCTCGGGCACGGGAGAGAGCTTGCCCAGCAGGCCGTGCGCTTCGTCGCCGGGGCCGGCGGTGAAGAAGAGCGTGTTCGTGGGCTGGTCGGCCGTGCCGTTGCCGAACTGCAGGGCCCACAGCCCATCGATCATGATGGGATTGCTCGTCGCGTCGAGCAGCATGCCGAGGGAGTTGCCCGTCGTGGGATCATAGGCGTTGATCATGCCGTCGCCGAAGTTGCCGACGAGCAGGGCGCCGCTGAACTCGCCGAAGTTGTTCGGCGCGAGCGCGAGTCCCCAAGGGGCGTTCAGCATGTCGCCCGTCGAGACGAGCCGCTTCTCGAGGTTGCCGTTCAGATCGAACACGTCGAGGATGCCTTTGCCAGGGCCGGACACATCGTCTTCGCCCGCGGCGTCCTGCTGGGCGTAAGTGACGTAGAGCTTGCCCCCCAGGTCGGCGATGTTGAACGGGGCAAAGCCTGCTGGCAAGTTGGGGTCGGTGAAGTTGCCCGTCAAGGTGGCGGCCTTGAAGGAATCGTCGAAAACGTCGATCTTGCCGCCGTGGAAGTCGGTGGCGTAGAGGTGGTCGCCGCTGCCGTTGTTGCCCAGGGCGATGCCCTTGTAGATGGCGCCGGGGTTGTCGACCATGCGCACGGCCGACGTTCCATTGGCCGGATTCCAGCCGGAGATGACGCCGTCTTCGCTAGCGAAGACGAAGCGGGACGGCTGGCCAGCCCCGGTTTCAAAGCCCGCGCCGCCGTTGAAGACCACGCCGGTCGGGGCCGAGGGAGGGCTGCCGCCGCCAGCCGGCGGGATCGTGACGACCAGCGCGCTGGCCTGGCCCTGGCCGTTGTACAGGGTGCTCGTGCCGGTTCCGTTGTTGGCGACCCACAGCGGCGAGGTGGGACCGGCGGCCAGGCCCCAGGCATTCTGCAAGTTGGTGTCGGTGAAGAGGGCCTTCCCCGGCTCGTCGGCCACCAGGTTGGTGAGGTCGTAGCCGGCGGCCGGCAGGAGCGCCGGCGTCAACAGCCCCAGGGAGACGGCGATTAGGCTCAGAGTGCAGCGCATCGTGGTTTGCCTCGTGTTCGGTTCGTGGAAACGAGCGTCGCTCGTCCGCGGCAAACTCGATTTTACCTGCGATCGCCGATTATGCTGCACATGCAACAGTTTGGCCGCGGGCAAGCGCGGCGCGGCGCATCTCATTGGCGGCGGGGCGTTTGAGCGAGGGCGGCTGGCGCGGCTCGCAGCGTAACTTGCCGTTTCGTAATGCGCTGGGCCAGACGAAAGGCTGTTAGCGGCGGTAGGTCCATTCGGCGGCCGAGTACTTGGCCCGCTGCAGCTCCACGGCCGCCTCGCGCTCGGCGGCTGTTAACGTGGTCGGCGTGAACTCCAGGTCGAGTTGAGCAGCCAGCCGCGCGAGCCAGCGGTTGCGCAGTGCATCGGCGTCGATGGGCTGGCCCGCGAGTTCCTCCAAACCTGGCAACTCGGGCGCGGCTTCGCTGCGGCCGAGCAACACGCTGCCGTGCTGCAAGACGGCGCCGTGCCGGCGTCGCTGGGCGCTGCCGGCGATCTTGGCGCCGCCGACGACGAGGTCCCCTTCGCCGCGGCGCTGGAAGCAGAGGAAGGCATCCCGGGTGGCTCGAGGGTTGACGGGCTTGGCTGCGTCGCCGTCCCTCACCCCCAGCCCCTCTCCCACATTGAGATTGGAGACTCTGGCCCCCTCCGCCCCTCTGGCTCCCTCTCCCTGTGGGAGAGGGCTGGGGTGAGGGACGCTGACCTTGCTATTCACCTCACACCTCACCCCGCAGCGAAACATCTCCCCCACCACCCCCCACTCCGCGAGCGCCTCGGCCAGCGCCCCATGCAATGCCCGATAGAGCCCCGCGGTTTCGCGGGCCAGGCGATGCCCCGCCGGCACGACGAGGGAGTACGTGAGCTCGCGGTCATGCACGATCGCCCCGCCGCCGCTCGCCCGGCGGACCAAGGGGCAGCGCAAGCTCGGCCGATGGTGCATCCGCTCGGCCGCCTGCTGAAAGTAGCCGAGCGAGAGCGTCGCGGGGGTCCAGGCATAGAACCGCAGCACGAGCGGCGAGCTTTCGACGGCCGCTTCGATCAGCGCCTCGTCGACCGCCATATTCCAAGCGCCGCCGGCCGGAGGATCGAGGAGCAGACGTGCGTGCATGCGAGGGTGGAGAAGGGGAGCCGGGGAGTGAGATTTGCCTAGGGTAGGCTCGTGGGGGAGGGAGCGTCAAACAGCAGTTCAACCCGCCCTAGCCGAGCGCTGCGAGCTCGCGATCGATGCCACGAATCTGGCTTGCCCAATGCGTGGCCGCCTCGATCCTGGCCTCCGCCGTGGATTCCTCTTGCCTCGCGGCAACAGCCGCTTGCTGTTCGAACGCTTTGCGACGTTCAAGCAGATACGCCCGCAAGGCTCCAGGCGATTGAGGGATGTAGCCTGGGCCGTCGCAGCCGCACGTGTGCCAAACATGCCCAATGCGATACATGCCGGCGATCGCCTGCCACGCCTTCGCGTCCGACCGCCGAGGCGCTTTGAAGTCCAGCCCTAGATCGGCCAGCGGCTCGCGACACTCGGGACATGTGCGTACTGCGCCGTGGTAGATGTCGCGCAGTTCTTCGAGCGTGACGCCGAGCCGAGCCTCCGCCGCCGCTAGCCCCTCTCGATAGCTCCAAAGCCGGCTCAGCGTACCGTACGCCGCGCCCTGCCCGCGGACCGCGAAATAAGTCTTCGATCGTCGGTTGCTTGAAAGCCTTGCGACATCGGAAGCACGCCCAGTGGCTCTTGTAGGACTTGAAGCCATACCTGCACATGGTGCTACCTCAACTCCTCGTGCCCCAGCAAAAACTCCCGCCGATCCCGCACAAACGCCTTCAACTCTTCTGCCGTCCCCGCCATCTGCCAACGGTCGGAAGGAAAGTCTCCTTCGGAGTCGGCGGGGGCCTCGGCGGCGAGGCGCGCGGTGAGCGCGTCGATCAGCGGATCGTAGATCTCGGGCGTGAACTGCTGTTCGAGGATCGTCCGCGTCTTTGCGAGGAACACCTTGCGGAAGTGAGGGTTGGCCAAGAGCGGGTTCGAAAACACGCCGCCGGGGCGCCACCAGCGGGGGCCGTTGCCGCCGCCGAAGCCGAGCCCGCGGATCGGCCGGCTCTCCCCAGGCGGAATCGCCGCCTCGGTGCCGAAGTCGAGCGGCAACTCGCTCAGCGGGTAGCGGCCGTCGCGCTCGCCGCCCCCCCAAGCGCCGTCGTGGTCCCAAGGGAAGAGCACCCACTTGTCGCGCTTCGTGTCGTGGTAGGCGAAGTAGTTGTTGAAGTAGCCGTCCCAGTGGGAAAGGACCATGTTCGCGGCGAAATGGGTCGCCACCTGATCGACGTCGAACGCTGCGCGGATCAACTCCCACTGGGCATCGGGGTCGCCCGCGGTTTCATCGAGCCGGGCGACGATGTGCTCCAGGTCTTCGTGGCCTCCTTGCACATTCGTCTTCTTCTCGTGCGTGCCGGTCAGGCCGTTGCCGTACCAGATGATCTTGTAGAGATTGCCGCCGGGGTCGATCTTGTTGCGGCGCAAGAAGCCCTTGTTGGGCCGCTCGATGAGCAGGTGCGTGCCCCGCGGCTGGCCGTCGACCGTAAGGCGCATGAATTCGGTGAGGGGGGCCGCGTTGCCGGCCCGGCGATAGAGATCGTAGGCCAGCGCCTCGGCCACCATGCTCTGTTCGATTCCTTCGAACTGCAAGCTGGCCGCCGTTTGGCCGTTGAACGTGCGGTCCTTTTGAAAGTGCAGAATGAAGCCTGAGCCCGGACGGTGGGTGCGCGGGATGGCGTGGATATGGTCGAAGAGCGTGCCTTCGGTCGAGTTCGCGGCGACGTGGACGAGCGCCGAGCGGCCCAGGGGCGCCCGCGGCGTTTCCCCCTGGTCACGGCCGCCGAAGAACCAGCGGCGCCCGCCGCCGTGCTGCGCCTCGGGGCCTTCGCGGTCCTCTTCGCTCAACAGCAGAATCGCCCGCGACACCGGCAGCGGCTGCCAGGCGCTGTGAACGTAGGTCGAGTACGCCGGCCGCAGCTCAGTTTCGGCCGGCGCGAACCGCAGAGTGGCATCGGAACCCGCCGCCCGCACGCGGTAGCGCACGAGCGTGCCGGCGGGCTGCGGCGGAATCTCGGCGGCCCACGCGCCGTCGTCGCCGCGGCGCATGGGCACGACGACCTCGTCCCCTGCGTTGTCGGGCCGGATCGTGCGATAGAGCAACCCGACGTCGCTTGCCGCGCCGCGGACTTGGGCCTTGATCGCGAGCGCTTGGGCTGGGGCCGCAATCGACGCGGCAGGCTGGACTTCGACGACCGGCGGCAGCGTTTGTGCGTGGTTCGCGTTCTTGGCGCCCGGCGTGCCGGAGGGTTGCGGAAGGTCCGGCAGCGGCGAGCCACTCCAGTTCTCGGCCAGGTCGCCCGAGGCATTTGGGCAAATCCTTTCGAGGGAGGCCGAGCGCCCATCCGCGCTCGAGGGCCAAGGGGCCTCGTCCTTGAATCGCGCGAGGTCGACAACCTGGCCGATGGCCGTGCGCAACTCGAGCTTTTCGCCCCCCCGCTTGAGCGCCCGAGTCAGCAGCGCGGCGGGCGCGGGCGCTTCGGGATAGGCCGCCGCGAACTCCTCGGCGTCCAGGGCGACGATCAGGTAGCCGCGCGGCGGAATGCTGGCGCCAACCGGCAGCGCGAGCACCTTGCCTTCGTCGATGGTCCAGCCGGCGACGTCGACGGCGGCCGCCGATTGGTTGTGCAACTCGATCCACTGCACGCGTTCCCGGTCGTCGGGGGCGTTGTAGTAGATCTCGTTGATCACCACCGGGTGCGACACGGCGGCCTCGGCGGAGATCGCCAGCAGGACAGCGGCCACCAGGTTCGTCATCGGGTGAGGCCCTCTTTTCGCGAGTCTTTGAGACGCAAGACGGATTTTAGTCTAGCCGTTCCCTACGCGGTTCGAGAATTGGGCGGCCGAGAGAAAAGTGGCCAAGTTGGAGGGGCCAGCTCTTCCGCCGGCCGCTCGAATGGCCGCCGCGTTGACCCCTTGGGCGCCGCAACCTAGGATGCAGCAGGCGGTTTCTTCCGCCTGCTCCCTTTTTCGCGGAGCCTTAGTGGCCCGGGATCTGTGCCTTCGGGCCTCGTCAGCGGTGCGGCCATGCGTGTGCCTGGGATCCAACGCGAGCAACCCCGCGACCGCTTTCTCTGGCCGAGTTGGCTGACGTCGGCCGTGTTTCACGCAGCCATGCTCGTGGCCCTGGGGCTGACCTTCGAGCGCTATCCGCAGTTGCCCGGCGACTCGCTGGCGGCGACAACGACTTCGCTTGCCTTCAGCGACCAGGATTCGCAGGCGACCCTCGACACGCTGGCCGGGGCCGAGGCGAACGTCACGGTCCTCTCCGAGACGCCCGCCAGCGACAGCCAGCAGCCGAGCGAGGCGCCCGCCGAGGACGCGCTGGCGGCTGTTCCCAAACTCGAGTTGCCCGCCGTTCCACTCCCGGCGGCGGCGCCCGGCGACACTTCGCTCGACCTCGAGCCAACGCCCGAGGGGGGCGGCGGAGTTCCGCCGCCCGGGGCTGCCCGCCGTGGCGGCGCGCGGGCGCTCTCCTCGATTTTGGGCAAGACGCGGACCGGCGTATTCGGCATTCGCGCCGAAGGAAACAAGTTCGTCTATGTGTTCGACCGCTCGGCCAGCATGTCGCTGCACAATGGAGCGCCGCTCGCCGCCGCCAAGGCGCAACTGCTCGGCAGCCTGCGCGACCTGCAGCGGACGAACCAGTTTCAGATCATCTTCTATAACGACCGCATTTCGCTGTTCGACGGCACGGGCCGCCTGGTCTTCGGCACCGACGATCAGCGGCTATTGGCCGATCGCTATGTCCGCTCGATTTCGGCCGACGGCGCCACGCGGCACGAAGAAGCGCTCACCGCGGCGCTGCGGATGGGTCCCGATGTGATCTTCTTCCTCACGGACGCCGATCACCCGCAGCTTTCCGAAGCGCAGTTGGCCAGGCTCGAGCGGCTGAACTCCGGCGTGGCGCAGATCCACACGATCGAGTTCGGATTCGGCCCCTCCTACGGCCCGCGCAACTTTCTGCAGAAGCTCGCAGAGCTCAACCGCGGGGAGTATGTGTACGTCGACGTGCTGAAGCTGCTTGCCCCGCAGCCTTAGACCAGCCCGCAGCCTTAGACCAGTTCGAGGCGAGCGGGCGAGCAAATTCTGCGTGCGGGCATGTGCGAAGCCCGCCCGATCTAGCGCGCTCCGAGGAACGCGGAGTCGCAGCGGCCTCAGGCGATGCCCGCGCGTTCCGCGCATGCGGAGTTTTCTGCACCGGAACGTTTTTGCTGGGCGGAACCGCGCGCACGATGCGCGCGGTTCGGCGCATCGCGAGCATTGCAGGAATTCTTTCTTGACTGCGGCAAACGCGGACTAAGAGTTCCTTGCCCAGCCCACTCGCGAGTGGGGGGCGAGGAGTCAGCGACCATCGGCTGGCCTCGTTCCCACGGCACGCCGGCTGGCCCCGCCCGCAACTCGCCCCGCCCTTTGCATCAAAGGCTCTCCCAACGCAGGAGAGGATTTCCATGCCTTCCGCACCCACCCAACGCAAGCCCAGCACGCGCAATTCTTCGCCGAGCACCCGCGCCGCCGCCACGCCGCGGCTCAGCCATTCGCAGGCCTACGCGGTGATGCAGAACGCGCCGATCAACATCATTCTGGCCGACACGGATCTGCGGATCACCTATCTAAATCCGTCGAGCGAAAAGACGCTCAAGCAGATCGAGCACTTGCTCCCCGTCAAGGTCGAGGAGATCGTCGGCAAGTCGGTCGACCTGTTCCACAAGAACCCGGCCTATCAGCGCGGGCTCTTGGCGAATCACCAAGCCTTGCCGCGGCGGGCAACCATTCAGTTGGGCCCCGAGAAGCTCGACCTGCTGGTCAGCGCCACCTACGACGACCACGGCGCCTACTTGGGCCCGATGGTCACCTGGGAGGTCATCACCGAGAAGCTCAAGCTCGAGAGCGCGGCGGCCGAAAAGGCGGCGATCATCCAGAACGTGCCGATCAACATCATGCTGGCCGACACCAGTGGCCAGATCGTCTACATGAACCCGGCGTCGGAGCGGACGCTGCGATCGATCGAGAAGGCGCTGCCGATCAAGGTCGACCAGATCATCGGTTCGAGCTACGACGTGTTCCACCGCAATCCGGCCCATCAGCGCAAGCTGCTGGCCGATCCCAAGAACCTGCCGCACGAAGCGCAAATCAAGGTCGGCGACGACATCCTCAAGCTCACCGCCAGCGCCATCTACGACGCCCAAGGCAAGTTCGCCGGGCCGATGATCGCCTGGGCCGTGATCACCGAGCAGGTGCGGGCGGCCGAGCGCGAGGCGGCCCAGCAGGAGCGCGAGGCCAAGGCCCAGCAGGAGCTGCGCGACAAGGTGAACCAGTTGCTGGCCACCGTCAACGCCGCGGCTCAGGGCGATCTGACGACCGAAGTCACGGTGACCGGCAGCGACGCCGTCGGCGAATTGGCCGGCGGCCTGCGGACCATGGTCACCGACCTCCGCCATGTGATCGGGCAAATCGTGGAAAGCGCAGCCCAGTTCACCGAGGGCTCCCGCGTGATCGCCGAGAGCTCGCAGTCGCTGGCCTCCGGCGCCCAGACGCAGAGCGCCTCGGTCGAGGAAATGAGCGCGGCGATCGAACAGCTTGCCCGCAGCATCGACGCGGTGAAGGGCAATGCCGGCCAAGCCAACGAGGTGGCCCTCAACACCAACACGCTGGCCGAAGAAGGGGGCGCCGCGGTCCAGAAGTCGATCGAAGCCATGGACCTCATCAAGCGCTCGAGCGAACAGATCAGCGAGATCATTCAGGTGATCTCCGAAATCGCCAGCCAGACCAATCTGTTGGCCTTGAACGCCGCGATCGAAGCGGCCCGCGCCGGCGAGCACGGCCTGGGCTTCGCCGTGGTGGCCGATGAAGTCCGCAAGCTGGCCGAACGCTCGAGCGAAGCGGCGAAAGAGATTTCTTCGCTGATCAAGGAATCGACGAAGCGCGTCGAAGACGGGGCTACCCTCAGCGCCCAGACCGGCGCGGCGCTCAACAAGATCGTCGAAGGCGTGGAGGCCTCGGCCCGCAAGATCTCGGAGATCGCCACGGCCACGGTCGAACAGGCCACCAACGCCAACGAGGTCGCCAAGGCGATTCGCATGGTCTCCCAGGTCACCGAACAGTCGGCCGCGGGGAGCGAAGAACTGGCCAGCAGCAGCGAAGAGCTGGGCGCCCAGGCCACGACGCTCCGCGACATGGTGTCGCGGTTCAAGATCTAGGATAGTGGCCAGCGAGCGGTCCTCCCCAGGGCCGCTCGCCCGCCCAAGGAAATTGTTGTCGCGGGCAGACGCCCTCGCTAGCATGATCGCTTCCCCCTACCCCACGCTCCTGGGAGCTCGATCATGCCTGCCCGCATTCCGTTGTTGTGCGCGGTGCTTGCGCTGACTTTGCCCGTTGGCGCACGGGGCGCGGAGCCTGCCGAGGGCGAGGCAGGCTTCCGCCCCCTTTTCGATGGCCGCACGCTCGACGGCTGGAAGGCCGCCGACATGAGCTACTGGTCGGTCGACGAAGGGGCGATCACCGCGCAGATCACGCCGGAGCACCCCTGCGACGTCAATCAGTATCTGATCTGGCAGGGGGGCGAGCTGGCCGATTTCGAGCTGCGGCTCGAGTTCCGTTTCGGCGGCTCACCGGGCATCAACGGCGGCTTTCAATTCCGCAGCCGCGAAATCGAAAACCACGACGTGGCCGGCTACCAGATCGACAACAACCACGACACGGACTGGCTCGTCCGCATCTACGACGAGCACGGCCGCCACACGTTGGCTTTCCGCGGCACGCGCACGCGCTTCGACCCGAGCGGGGAGCGCCACGAGTCGCTGATCGAGTCGGCCCAGGGACCGGCCAAGTTCAAGCTCGACGACTGGCACGAGTACGGCCTCGTCTGCCGCGGCGACCAGATCACCCTTTCGGTCAACGGCCAGCTCATGGCCGAAGTCCTCGACGAGGATCCCAAGCAGCAAGACCTGAAAGGCATTCTGGCCCTCCAGCTTCACAGCGGCCCGCCGATGAAGGTGCAGTTCCGCAACATCCGGCTCAAGGAGCTGGAGACAAAGAAGGACCGCTAAAGCAGTCACGCGTGGACGCGTCGGCACTGGTAGTCGACGGCCCTCAGCCCGACGCGTCGGGTTGCAAGCGCCCCTCGGCGCCAAGCAGCTTCAGATTGAGCGACCCGCCGGCGAACAGCATCTCGTCGAGGGCGCGGTCGACGTCGTCGAGCGTGAGGGCGCCGTCGCCCGAGCGCTCCAAATGAAACTGGGCCGTGCGGCGCATCAACTCCTTGATGAAGGCCGCGCTCACCTGCCCCGTCCGGGCGACGATCGCCTGCACGAGCTCGTCGCCGATGCTCGCCCCGCGGGCATAGAGCCGCACGAGCTTGGCGCGGCCCTCCTCGTCGGGCAGGGGAAATTCGATCGCCTGATCGACGCGGCCCGGCCGCGAGGAGATTGCCCGCTCGAGCGCCTCGGGGCGGTTGGTCGTGAGGATGAACAAGATGTCCGCCTGCTCCTTGAGGCCGTCCATCTCGTTGAGCAGCTTGTTGAGCAGCACTTCCTCGCAGGCGCTCTCCATGTCGCTCCGCTCGCGGGCAATCAAGTCAACGTCCTCGAGCACCACCACGCTCGGCTGCAACAGCCGGGCGAGCGTCATGTACTCGCTCAGCAAGGCCACCTGTTCGGCCGAGATAAGCAGCACGGTGTGCCCTGGGAGGGCGCCGGCCAGGTAGTGAATGGTGTGGGTTTTGCCGGTGCCGGGGGGCCCGTAGAAGAGCAGTCCCTTCTTGGTGCTCATGCCGAGCTCGCGCAGCCGCCGCCTGCGGGCGACGAAGTCGAGGACGTTGCGGTCGAGGAGGTCGACCGTCTTGCGGGGAAGAACGACCTGGTCGCGAGTGACCGTTTGCAGCCGGTGAACCGTGATGCCTTGGGCCTCTCCGCGATACGAGTTCGCCTGCTCAAACGAGAGAATCTTGCCCCGGTAGCAGGCCGCTTGCTCGACGGCTTGTTCGAGGTGGTGGAATAGTTCGTCGGACAGCGCCGCTGCCACCTCCGAAGCCGCTGCAATCTGCACTCGCACGTGGGTTGTGCCCTGGATGTTGAACACCGGGGCGAACAATAGGGCACAGGGACCTGGCGCGGTCTCGAGGAGCCAGATCGCCTTCTCGGTACAGCGAACCGGCTGTTCCTCACCGACGTCGATGTCCTCGTACTGAAGCGGCGCATCGGCGTTGCACACTCCTCCGAACAGCTCGGCAAAGGTGTAGTCTACATACGGCCGCTCGGCCCCGAGACCACGGCAGACTGGGTTCGTCGAGTCTGCAACGAAGCCAGTCAGCGCCCGCTGTAGATCAACGCGGACATGGTAGGGGAATCGGCGATCCCGCACGACCAGTTGGTCGAGTCGCAGCCCACGGAAGTGCCGCTGAAGGTCGCCCAGCGGGCTCTTCTTCTTCCACCACGTGTACAGCCCTTGCCCCGCGGCGACGAGGACGGCGCAGATGAATACGCCAATCCCCAACGAGATCAACAGGTCACGTGTCCATCCCATGGCAAGCGCTCATTTTGAGATGCACGATTGAGTTCGTTGTGCTACTTCCCCATACTCCTCCCACTCCGACACCGCCTCCTCCCCAAGGTTCGCCCCACCCTCCGGCAACACGATCACCTGCCGCTTCGCCCCCTTGGCCGGTCCCGGCTGCACTGCGTAGAAGTGGTCGAGGTAGGTCGGGCGGGCGTAGAACTCGCGGCGGATTGATTCGAGCGTGCGGACCGTCAGCCGGCGCGGGGCGCCGGTTGGCTCGAGCACCACACTGAGCGTCGTGAAAGGGCAGGCCGCCAGCACCTGCCGTACCTGGGCCGCCGCCGCGTCGTGTCGGGCGTCGAAGTCGGCGGCTCTCAGCCACAGCGTGTACGCTTGAGCCTGGGTCTCCGGTGCGTAGAGCTCCGCGGGCGGGGCATCGAGATCGACGCGCAGCACGCGGCCGGGCTCGTCGGCCGAGCCGAACTCGAGCCGCGGCGGCGGGAGCGGGTCGAACTCGACGCCGAACGACGTTTCGGCCTCCTCCATCAGCCCGCTCATCGCCCCCATGTCCAAGGTCGGCGTCTCGAGAACGTAGTAGGGGGGCCGCGGCTGGAACAGCAGGCCCAGCGTTTCGGCCTCCTGGCGGAAGGCCGTGCCAGGCAGGATCGCTAGGTGAAAGACCTGCAGCTCGGTGTAGAGCCGCTCGTCGCGCAGGTAGGCCAGGCCGCGGCGGACACTGGCCTCGGTGTCCCCCGGCAGGCCGATGATCAGGTCGACCTTCACCTTGAGCCCGGCCTCGATCATCGCCCGCACGCCGCGCTCGAACGCCCGCATGTTGTTGCGGCGGTCCATCAGCTCCTGCACGGCCGGATCGATCGACTGCAGGCCGATCTCCACTTCCTCGAAGCCGGCCTCGGCCAGCAGGCCGGCGATTTCCGGCGTGATTCCCTCGGCCCGCAGCTCGCCGAAGTAGGTGAACTGCCGCCCGGGGTTCTCGCGGCCGAGCAGCCGCACGAAATCGGCGAAGTTCTTCCGCTGGTTGAGCGTCGGGTCGAGCAGCACCACCTCGCGCGCCCCACGCTCGCGGGCATGCCGGAGGTTGGCCACGATCTTCTCTTCGCTTAAGAAGTAGAGGTCGTCGTAGCTCTTGGGGTAGTAGCAGAACTTGCACTTGAAGATGCAGCCGCGGATCGTTTCCAGCAGCAACATCTGCTCCTGGCCGGCGTCGAGAATGCCGGCCAGATACGGCGACGAGATGCCGTTCAAGTTCGGCAAGGGTTGCCGGAACGCCGGGGGCTGCGTGGGACCGCCCAGCCGCGGCGAAACGAACAGTCCGTTGATCGGCGCCGATAGATCCCCGGCCGCCAACGCCGCTAGCAACTCGACGAACGTTTGCTCTCCCTCGCCGATCGCGGCGAAGTCGACCGCCGGATGGTCGAGCGCCCAGCGGTTGTCGAGCGTGGCCTCAGGGCCGCCCAGGAGCACCTGCGTCTGCGGCCGGCGAGCTTTCACCTCCTCGGCCAGCCAGAGCGAGCGTTCGACGTTCCACAGGTAGCAGGTGAAGCCCAGCAGATCGGGCCGCCGGTCGACGATCTCGCGCACGAGCGCCGCATCCCCCAGATCGTTGGCCAGGGCCGGCTCGAGGATCTCGATTTCGTATCGCTCGCCAAGCCCCGCCCCCAGGGCAAGCATCTTCAGATACCCCGCGGCCAAAGGCACGTTGCCGCGCACCGGCTCGGCGCCCGCCGGCGGGATGGGAAGCTGAACGAGCAGGACTCTTTGGCGCGGGGGCATGATGTGAGTCTAGCCCGACGCGCAGCGCAGCCGCCAGGGGCCGAGGCTGCCGCTACAGCTCCGCGAAGTTCCGCAAAATCCGCAGCCCCTGCTCTTGGCTCTTCTCGGGGTGGAACTGCGTGGCGAACAGATTGTCTCGCCAGATCGAGGAGACGAACGGCGTGGGGTACGGCGTCCGCGTGGCCACCACGCTTTCGTCGCGCGGGACGACATAGTAGGAGTGGACGAAGTAGCAGTGGGCTCCTTCCTCGAGCCCAGCGAAGATCGGCGCCCGGCGGGCGAACTCGAGCGAGTTCCAGCCCATGTGGGGCACCTTGTAGTCGTGCGGCAGCTCGAACCGCACGACTTCCCCCGGGAGAACGCCCAGTCCCTCGTGCCGGCCTCCTTCGTAGCCCACCTCGAATAGCAGTTGCAGCCCCAAGCAGATGCCCAAGAAGGGTTTGCCGGAGTCGATCGCCTGGCGGATGGGCTCGACCAACTCGCGGCGGCGGAGCTCGGCGATGGCGTCGGGGAAGGCGCCGACCCCCGGAAGCACCACCTTGTCGGCCCGGGCCAGCTCGGCCGGATCGCTCGTGACCACCGCCGCCTGCCCCACCCGCTCGAAGCCCTTTTGCACGCTGCGGAGGTTGCCCATCTGGTAGTCGATAATCGCGATCATGCAGGCCTGTGCGGGGAATCGAAACGTTGCTTGGCGGGACAGCCCGTGAGGATCGACACGCGCCACGGCGGCGCGGTTCGCCCCCCAAGGGCGTCGAAGGTCTGATACTAACCCGCCGCGCCAGTAAGGGACAACCACGCAAGCCTCATGAACCGCGGTCGGACCCTTCGCCCGCCGGGCAGCGTTCTCCCGCAAACGGGCCTCAGACGCGGACTTCTCGACACAGCCGGCCCGCGGCGCCCCGGCCGGCGGTCGGCGGCGCAAAAATCGGCCTGCCGGCTGCTAGGCCCGCCGGCATAAAGCTTGCTAGCATTGAGGTGCTAGCACCGGCCCCGGGAAAGGGTCGGCCCAGGAAGGCTGGCGCCGGCAAAAGGAGCATCCCCTCGTTGGCCGCCTACCGCCCCATGATTGGGGCCGGATCGACCCATGGCCGCTCGCTTCAGTTGGAAGTCGTTCCTGCGTCTCAGCCTCGTAACCGTGCCGGTCAAGGGCTACAACGCCGTGCAAGCCGGCGGGGGTGAGATCCACCTCTATCAGTTGCACGAGCCCTGCCACAGCCGAATTCGCTACAAGAAGGTCTGCCCGATCCACGGCGAAGTGGCCAACAACGAGATCGTCTCCGGCTACGAGTTTGCCAAGGACCAGTACGTGGTGGTCGACAAGACCGACCTCGAAAAGCTGCGTCCCGAGGCCGAGAAGGCGATCAACCTCGACACCTTCGTGGCCCCCGACACGATCGATCCGATGTACCTCGACGGCCGCGTCTACTACCTCGTGCCCGACGGCCCGGTGGGGCGCAAGCCCTATGCGGTGCTCTATCAGGCAATGGTCGAGTCGCAGCGCTACGCCGTGGGCCAAGGCACCTTCGGCGGCAAGCAGGAGCTGGTGCTGATTCGGCCGGCCGACGGTCTTTTGACCCTTTCGATGCTGCACTACGCGGCCGAAATGCGGACGCCGACCGACCTCGACGAAGACCTCGAACTGCCGGCGGTGGCCAAGCAAGAGCTCAAGCTCGCCCAAACGCTGATCGACGCCTCGACGACGAAGAAGTTCGACCTCGGCAAGTACGAGAACAACTACACCGAAAGCCTCAAGGCGCTGATCGACGCCAAGGTGGAAGGCAAGGAGCTCGTCGCCCCGCCGCAGGCCGAGGAGCCGCAGGTGATCAACATCATGGACGCGCTGCGCGAGAGCGTTGCCCGCGCCAAGGGGGGCGAAGCCGCTGCCGAAAACGGCGGCTCGAGCCGCATCGCCCGGCCGACGAAGAAGGCGGCCGCGCCGCGGCCCAAGGCGGCGGCGCGGAAGCGGAAGAGCTCTTAAGGCTCATTCCCGGAGACATTCCCCGCCTGTTGGCTCCCCGCAGGCCGCGCAACGCGGCGGCGTCGCGAGCGGTCATCGATCTTTCCGCGGCGAACATGCAGCCTCTTGAGATTCCTCGAGCGCATTGCTCATCGCGCGGCAGACACGCCAACCCGTAGGGTGGGGCGAGGCTCTGCGAGCCCCACCCAGCCCCCCAGGTTCTTGGCAAAGCGCGCGACCGCTAAACGCAGCTTTACGCCGGCCAGCTGCAAATGAACCCATGAAGACTCGCGACGCACTGGGCGTTATCTGGAAGGGAGAAGAAGTCGACGGAATGATCTTTTACGGCTATCGCGGATCGCTCGAGAACCCTGCCGTACCCGTCCTCAATGCCTTGCTTCCCCTGGAACTCTGGCCGGCCGGGTCGGATTATTGCCTTACCAAGATGTTCGACGATGGCTGGCAAGTAAACGTGTGGGACTTCAAGCCCAGCGAATGGCCCGCCCAATGGCGGGCCGTCGTCGAGGCGACGCTGGAGTCAATTTGCGAGCAAGGCGCTTCGATCGCCTGGTGCGCATCGGAGGGACATTTCGTGGATCCGCCTCGGCTATTCCTGCCCGAGGAAATGAGTGGCGGGCTGTACGCCGCGAGATCGGCCGAGACGGGCTTCTTGTGCCACACCGACATCGACGAGGAGTTCGTTCGCCTGACCGATGAAGAGCTGTTGCGGCTCCATCGCCAGCTCTAAGCGATGCCCTCTCGCTTTCCCGCCAAGCTGCAAGGCTTGCGAAGGGCAGTGCATTGCCTGCCGCTTCGCGCCTTAGCGGGCTTTGCGAGAAACTAGGCGGTTCGAGCGGTGGGTCTGCGCTTCGCTTGACCCACCCTACGAGTTGCGAGCGGCCCCTCGCGGAATCCGCTTACGCCCTGCCCGCCACCGCCAAGCCATCCGTCAACAGCTTCCGCCAGCGTCGCGCCGGGCGGTTGCGCCAGGAGCCTTTGTGGTAGGCGTAGCCAGTGATCAGCGGCACGGCCAGCGTGGCTTCGCTGAACACCATCTGCTCCCACACCGTGTCGACCTTGCCCCAGCTCGAGGCTTCCTTGAGCGTGCTGCTCGAGAGAGCGCCGTCGCGGACGTCGGCCACGGTGATCTGCACCGCGTATTTGTGCATCGGCGCGTCGTGACCCAGGATGTCGGCCGCCACCACGATGTCCTGGGCGAAGTTCTTCGGCACGCCGCCGCCGATCATGAACAAGCCGGTCGTCGGGTTGTGGATCTTGAGCTGCGTCAGCTCGTAGAAGTCCTTCGCGCTGTCGAGCGTCAGCTTCGGCTGGTCGCCGCGGGCATGCTGGTGGGCCACCAGGCCGAAGCCGGCCGAGCAGTCGGAAAACGCTGGGCAGAAGATCGGCACGTCGTGCTCATAGGCCGCGAGCACCAGCGAATCGGGCCCGGCCCCCTGCTCGGCCAGGTAGGCCCCCATCTCGCGGATGAACTCGCGCGACGAGTGGGGCCGGTGCGGCAGCCGGTCGGCGATCTCGCGCGTCGTGTCGTCGCAGATCCGCAGCTCGTCTTCGTCGATGAAGGTGTCGTAAATGCGGTCGATCTGCAGGTCGCGGAGTTCGCCGTCGGCCACGCCTGACTTGTAGTGGTCGGGGGCCACCCAGTGCTTGTAGCCCAGGGCCTCGAAGAAATCTTGGTCGACGATGTTGGCCCCGGTGCTGACCACGGCGTCGACCATGTGGTGCCGCACGAGATCGGCAAACACTTTCTTGAGCCCCGCCGAAACCAGCGAGCCGGCCAGGCAGAGGATGACGCCGCACTCGGTGTCGGCCAGCATGCGGTCGTAGATGTCGGCCGCCCGCGCCAAATCCCGGGCGGAGAAGGCCATGTTCCGCATCGCCTCGACCAGCGGCGTCACGTCGTGCTGCGTGATGTCGAAGTGCTGGATGGGCTGCGAAAGCAATTCCTGCTTGCTGGGCATGTCGGTGCGGCTCCTGGAACGGAAACAAGAGTGCCCCCGCGGCGCAGCCCGAGGGAACGGGCCGCAGGCACGCGAGGCGAAGGAGAATTATAGCGGGGCGGGGCTGGGAGGGAACGGCGGAACAATTCGAGCGCCAGAGCGACCAATTCGTGCGTCACTCGGCGCCTGTTACTGAAGCTCCAGCGCCTTCAGCACCCCCTCCAAAATCCCCCGCAACTGCTCCACCGGCGGCAGCTCGAACGACACGCTCGTGCGTCCGGTGGCGTCGTCGCGCTCGAGGCGCAGCGGGCCGATCACGCCGTCGCTGGCCGGGGAGTTCGCCGCGCCGCCAGCCAGGAGTTGGCCCAGGAGCGCCAGGCCCTGGCCGAGGGCACGGGCAAGGGGCTCGTTGCCGGCGGAGGAACCGGGCGCGCTTTCCCGGGAAGATCGCAGCGGTTCGGTTCCCTTGCGCTGCGCGCGGCCCGCGGGGGACGGCGGGGGTGAACCCTGCCGCTCGCTCGAGCCGCGGTTCAAAGTAGCGTCGGGGGCCGGTTCGTCCGCCAGCGCGGGCTGCTCCGGCAGACTCCCCGTGGCGCGATCGACCGTTGCCATGAACCGCTTGAGCCGGCTGCCGCCCAGGAAGATCTCTCGCTCGCCGCCGTCGAGGATGCCGGCCGAGAGGGACTTCTTGAAGCCCAAGAGCGAGAGCATCCCCTCTTCGATCGTCCCCTGAGCGATGAAGTTGACCACCCGCACCGGCTGCTTTTGCCCCAGCCGATGCACGCGGCCGATCCGCTGCTCGAGCACCGCCGGGTTCCAGGGCAGATCCATGTTGATCACGTTCGCGGCGTGCTGCAGGTTCAGCCCCACGCCGCCGGCGTCGGTGGAAAGGAACAGCCGGCAGGCCGGGTCGTCGCGGAAGCGGTCGACGAGCTTCTTGCGCCCCTCGCTGCTCACGCTGCCGTTGAAGAACACACTCTGCCAGCCCCGCGGATCGAACCGCCGCATCAGCAGCTCGTGGGTGCCGAGCCATTGGCTGAAGACCACCACCTTGGCCTCAGGCGACTCAAAGACCTCTTCGAGCAGTTGCGCCGCCTCATCGCACTTGTGGCCGTAGTCGGTCTCCTTGTCGAGCAGATAGGTGCTGTTGCACGACATTCGCATGAACATGAGGGCCATCCGCAGCCGTCGCTGGTCGGGCTCCGAGAGGAAGTGGAACCGCCGCCACTTGGCGACCAGCTTCGCCACGATGTCGCGGTTTTCGTCATGATGAGCCTGTTGCTGCTCGGTCATCGGCACGAAGAAGTTCTTGTCCGCCCGCTCCGGCAATTGGCTGAGGACTTCCTGCTTGCGCCGCCGCAGCATGATGGGGGCGAGCGTCTGGGAGATCTTATCGAGCCCGCGATAGCCGACCACCCGGCCGTTCTCGTCGAGGTTTTGGTGCTCGCGCAAGAAGCGGAACGTCGGCCCCAGGCGATGCTGGTCGACGAACTGCACGATCGACACGAGTTCCTCGAGACGGTTCTCGAGCGGCGTGCCGGTGAGCACGAGCGCGTAGGGGGAGCGGATCTGCTTGACGCTCTTGGCCGCCTGCGTGTCCCAATTCTTGATCCGCTGAGCTTCATCGAGGATCACGAGTTCGGGCTCGAGGGCTCGAATGTCGGCCAGGTCGCTGGCGACCGTGTCGTAGTTGGTGATCGTGAAGAAGGCGCCGCTGCGGTAGAGCTTGCGCCGCTGGTCGCGCAGGCCGCCGATCACCTGCACGCTGCGCTTCGTGGCCCGGCCGATCTCGCGCTCCCACTGGTGCTTGAGCGACGTGGGGCAGATGATCAGCACGCGCTCGACGCCAAAGGCGCGGGCCATGATCTCGGCGACCGCCATCCCCTGCACGGTTTTGCCCAACCCCATGTCGTCGGCCAGGAGCGCGCGCCCGGCTTGCGCGGCGAAGAGCGCCCCCTGGCGCTGGTAGGGATAGAGCGAGAGGCCGAGCAGCTTGTTGAAGGCGGCGCTCTTCGTCCCCCGGGGAAAGAGCTCAGCCAGCCGCTCCTGGCGACGCTTGACGTCGCGGACTTCGGCCACCAGGGCGAGTGCGTCGTCGTAAACCTGCAGCTCGGGGTCGAGACGCCCGGCTTGGGCGACGAACGCATCGAAGCGGGCAAAGCCGGCCGGCTGCAAGCGGCCTTCGGCGAAGTACTTGCCAGCGAGCTCGAGCAGTGCCTTGGGCGCGCCGTGGCGGGGCCGAAAGCGGACGGCCCGCTCGGCGCCATACTCGACATAGACCTCGGAGACCGCCGGCTGATAGCCCGCGGCCAAAAGCTTGCCGGTCGTGCGCCCCGCCTCGAGCTTGCCGAGCACGAACTCGACGTGCTTGCAGGTGCCCAGCGTATTCGTGGCGAAGTCGGGGCAAGAGCAGAAGTTCTCGCCCAACGCCTGACCGCGAATCGCAACTCGGTAGGTCGACCGCGAGGCGGGATTCGTGACTCGAAATTCCGAAAACACGGGCTGGCCGCCGATGTTTTCGAGGCGGAAGTTCTGCTCGCGGCCGAACTGACGCCGCAGCGCCGCCTGCCACTCGGCCAGCAGCATTCCCTCGGGCTGGCGGGTGCGCGAGAGCTTTTTGGACTTGGCCGCCGCCTTGGGCTTGGCCTCGGCTTGCGCATTGAAGACTTTGAGGGCGGTCCGCTTGAGGGCGGTGTTCAGCTCGATCATCGCTGGCCTCCGTGCAGAGTGTTCGTCTCGGTAGGCCCCGCTGCGCCTTGAAATTGCTCGGGCCAGTCTACCAGCCCCAGCCCAACGCGGAAGACGCCGCGCGGACGGAAGCGGTCCCGCGGGACGAAGACAAGCGGCAGAGACGCTGCAAGCGCGCTTCGAGCGGCCCGGCGATCTCTAGCGCCGGGAAGACGAGATTCAACCGCGCGGTCAGTGCCCCTTGGCCGGCTGCTCGTGCTTTTCGAGCTCGGCCTCCTCGCCGTGGAGCACCTGGGCCTGGGCCGCCGGGATTGCGGCGAACTTCCAACGGTCGAACGAGTAGTGCCACATCCGCCAGCCGATGTCAGGCACGAGCATCAGACAGAGGAAGATCGACATGACGCCGGCCGGAATCGTGAGCACGTACTTCCAGTTGGCCTCCCAGAGCACGTGCATGAAGAACAGGATCACGAGCAGGGCCTTGGCGCAGGAGATGGCCATCATGAAGGCCCAACCCTGCGAGGGGGTGAAGTTCCGGTGCCAAAAGTCGCTGGTGGTCAGAAACGACCCCGTGGAGAGCAGCGCGAGCGCGAGCGCCACTGCCAGGTACTGGCCGATCCCGCCATGACTCTCATGGGCGCCATGGCTATCGCCGTGTCCGGCGGAATGAGTCGAGTGATCCGACATCGCAACGCTCCTATCGATTCGCGTAGCCGCGGGCTAACAGACAATTATTTGAACCACGAAGGCACGAAGACACCAAGAATGCGCACACGAGGAAGCACGACAAATCTAAGCTCGGTTCGGCTTCGTGTCTTTGTGTCTTCGTGGTTCATTTCTTTCTCAAACCTGCTGCTCGAACAAATAGAGCAGCGGGAACAGGAAGATCCACACCAGGTCGACGAAGTGCCAGTACAGGCCGATGTTTTCGATGAACCCGGCGCGCGTGGCGTCGAGCGTCATCGGAATCATCAGCGCGAACACGATCAGCCCCACGATCACGTGGATGGCGTGGAAGCCTGTCAACAAAAAGTAAGTGCTGGCCCACATGTTGCCGCCCGGAATGCGGATCGGCAGCTTGAGCCACGAGTGCTCTTCGTTGAGCCCATGCGAGGCGTGCTCGGCGTGTCCCCGCGCCGGGGCCAGCGGTTGCACGGCGTCGGCCAGCTCATCGAGCACGGTCTGCCGCTTGAGCGGATCGGCTTCCAGCGCGGCGGCCTTCTCGGCCGGCACGACTTTCTGCTCGAGCAGCGTGTTGACGACCTTGAGCCGCTCCTTGTCTTGCTCGGTGGGCTCGCTCAGCGTTTCGAACTGCCCCTTGAGCGCTTGCAGCCGCAGCCGCACCGCGGAGGCGTAGTAAACATCGGCCTTCTCGTAGATCCGGCTCCGCGGCAAGGCCGGGTAGATGCCGTGGCTGAACTTGCCGGAGTACTCGTAGAGCTTGATGCCCAGGAACGTGGCGCCCAGACCGAAGGTCACTAGCAGATAGATCTTGGCTAGCTTGGCGTTGTTTTGCCGGGCGGCCTCGAGGGCCAGCACCACCGACACGCTCGAAATGATGAGCACGATGGTGTTGAAGAAGCCGATGATCTCGCTCAGATGCACGTCGTGCGCCCGCGGCCAGGCCGGCGCTCCGAACCGCAGCACGATGTAGGTGCCGATCAGACCGGCGAAGAACATGATCTCCGTCGACAGGAAGAGCCACATGAACAGCTTGGCGTTCGGCAGCGGCAGCCCCGGATGGTACGACAGCGTCAGATGGCCGTGGCCTTCGTGATGATCGTCGTGGCCGTGGGCGGCGGCAGGCTGGGCGTGGTCCATGGTTCGTGCGTGCGCTCGCTCGTGGCGAAAGGGAAAAACGATTCGGGATCAGGACAGGGAAGTCACCAACCGCAACAGCAACAACGTGGGCAAGTAGATCAATGACGCCCGCAGCAACCAACGGGCCGTGCGGTCATTCGTCTGCAAGGCAAAGGCGACGGCGCAGGCCAGTTGACCCAGCCCCAGAGCCAGCGTCCAGCCAAAGTACAGTCCGCCCCCAAGCTGCTGCATCACCGGCACCAGGCTCACGGGCACGAGCGCCAGCGCCGACAACACGGCTTGAGCGCCCGCGCGGCGGCCGCTGGGGTCGGTGACGGCCAGCATCTTCAGCCCGGCCGCCGCATAATGCTCTCGGTAGAGCCAGGCGATGGCCATGAAGTGGGGAAATTGCCAGAGGAACAAAATCAGGAACCAGGCGTAGGCCTCGAGCCCCCACGGCTTGCCGGTCGATGACCAGCCGATGAGCACGGGCAACGCGCCGGCCACCGCGCCGACGGCCGTGTTGGCCACCGTCCGCGACTTGAGCGGCGTGTAGACCCACACGTACAGCCCCCACGTGGCCAGCCCGACGACCGTCGTCCGTAGGTTCACGAAGGCCGACAAGACGATCACGCCAAGGGCCAGGGCAAGTAAGCCGAACCACAGCACCTCGTTCGGCATGAGCCGCCCACCGGGCAACGGACGCCCGCAGGTGCGGGGCATCATGCCGTCGGTCTCGTGCTCGAGCCATTGGTTGAGCGCGCTTGCGCTCGCGGCCAAGAGCGTTGTACCTAAGAGCGTGCTGACGAGCAGCCACGGCTCGGCGGGGCTCCAGCCGGCGGCGTAGGCGGCGACCGCCACCACCACCAGTTCCAACAGCGCGATCCGCGGCTTAGACAACTCGAGATAATCGCCGAAGCGGGCCAGCAGGAGCTCGCGGCGATTTTCGTAGACCAGTACGGGAGAGCTCATGCCGCCACCCCCGCCAGGCTCGTGGGAAACGACAAGGCCGGGGACCGCACGGGCGAGCCCGCCGACCGCACCGCGGCGAGCACCGCCAGCGCCAGAATCAGCGAGCCCGTGGCCTGGTGGGCCGTGGTGATCAGGGCCTGCACCCCGCCTTCGGCCTGCACGACGAACCCTTCCGACCAGGCATGTTCGCCGATCCAAGCGGGCCAGCCGTAGTTGGTCACCCAGGCGCCGCAACCGAGCAGCACTTGCACGAGCAACAGGCCGACCAAGGCAAACGCCGGGCGGCGCAGCGTTCTTGGCGCGGCCGCCGAACGAACCCCCAGCAACACGATGTGTACGCTCAAGGCCAGCGCCATGAACAGGTGGGCGAACATCGCCACGCGGAACACCTCGGGCTCCGCCCCGGGCGGCAGGTGACGCACGGCGGCGCCAAACACGATTTGCAGATAGGCGAGCGCGGCGGTGAGCATCGCCAGACGATGCACGCGAGCGATTTGCGGCGACGCGTTTTGCGCGGTCGTAAAGCACGGCGCCGTGATCGCCGTAAGCGCCGCACACAGGGCGAAGAATGCCGGACCGACACACCCATGAATCATGGCGAGCAGCCGCTCATCGAGCACCACGCGCAGGCCCCCCAGCACTCCCTGACCAACTACGGCCAGGAGCGCCACGAGCGACCAGACCTTGAGGCGGCGCGATTGCGGTGATCTCCAAACGGAGATCACGAGCCCAATCGCCAGCAAGCCCACCAGCGCACCGAGCAACCGGTGGCCGTGTTCGATGAACAGGTCCCAGGGCCCGAACAGCCAGGTTTGCCAGGGGTAGAGAAACAAGTTGTAGCCGTAGGTGTTCGGCCAGTCCGGCACGGCCATGCCGGCTTGATAGGTGGTGACCAGGCCGCCGACCCAGATGAGCGGGAAGGTTGCGCAGACGAGCGCCACGGCCCAGCGATGGGGCCAGACGCTCGTCAAGTTGTCAGAGGCGGACTTCACGCGGCAAACGGGCCGCCGGATTGCTCGAGGAACCGAGGTCCGGCCGGCGACTTGGAGACAAAAAACCTAGTGGGCCGGCGGTGCATTGGGATCGACCCCTGCCGGCGGCGGTTGCGTTTGAGGGTAGTAGTCTTCCTCGATCTCGGGCGAGTTGTACTCGTAGGGACCGCGGTAGACGATCGGTTGGAAGTCGAAGTTGCCGTGTCCCGGCGGGCTGGGGGCCGTCCATTCCAGGCCGTTGGCCCGCCACGGATTCCGCCCCGCCGGCGCCCCCTGGAACATGCTCCACACAAAGTTGAAGGCGAAGATCACCTGCGTGGCCACCATGCCGATGGCGCAGTAGGTCATGATCTCGTTCAAGTGCTGGAGATGGTGGAACGTGGCGTAGTGATACGGATCAGCCAGGCGGCGGGGAAAGCCCACGGCGCCCAGGATGTGCATCGGGAAGAAGGTGCCGTTCAGGAAGATGAACGTGAGCACGAAGTGCAGCTTGCCCAAGGGCTCGTTCATCAGCCGGCCGAACATCTTGGGGAACCAAAAGTAGATCGCCCCAAACACGCCCATCGCCGTGCCGGCGAAGAGCACGTAGTGGAAGTGGGCCACGATGAAGTAGGTGTCGTGAATGAAGATGTCGACCGGCGTGGCCGCCATGAAGATGCCCGACAGGCCGCCGATGATGAACATCGACACGAACGACAGGGCGAACAGCATAGGGGTGGTGAACTCGAGCTTGCCTCCCCAAATCGTGCCCAGCCAGTTGAAGGTCTTGATCGCGCTGGGCAGCGCGATCATCATCGTCGAGACCATGAACGTCATGCCCAGGGCCGGGTTCATGCCCGACACGAACATATGGTGGCCCCAAACGATGAAGCCCAGCCCCGCGATGCCGGCGATCGAGTAGACCATCGGCTTGTAGCCGAACAGCGGCTTGCGCGAAAAGCAACTGATCATGTCGGACACCATGCCCATCGCCGGCAGGATCATGATGTACACGGCCGGATGGGAATAGAACCAGAACAAGTGCTGCCACAACAGCGGATGGCCGCCGCCGGTGGCAGGGTCCGAGTTGTTCGCCTGCAAACCCTCAGGCAGGAAGAAGCCCGTGCCCAGGTTGCGGTCCATGAGCTGCATGAACAAGGCGGCCGTGAGCACCGGCAGGGCGAAGGCCTGGAGCACGGCCGTGATGAACATGGCCCAGATCGTCATCGGCAGGCGGAACATCGTCATGCCGGGGGCGCGCATCTGGATGATGGTGGTCATGTAATTGACCGAGCCCATCATCGAAGAAATGCCCACGAAGATCAGGGCCAGCAGAAACCAGTCTTGAGCGACCGCGCTGCCCGGGGCCGCCGCTTTGATGGCCGTCAGCGGCGGATAGCCCGTCCAACCGCTGGCAGGCGCGGCGTCGGGTCCGCCGGGGGTGAAAAAGCTCATGATGGCGCAGAGGAAGGCCGGCCACATGAACCAGTAACTGAGCATGTTCAGCGTGGGGAAGGCCATGTCGTCGGCCCCGATCATCAGCGGGATCAGGAAGTTGCCGAACGCGCCTGCCAGAATCGGGATGATCACGAAGAAGATCATCACCGTGGCGTGCATGGTGAACAGCATCGTGTAGAACTCGGGCGACATCTGGCCGCCCTGGTCGGCGAACAGCAGCCGCCCCAGCACCGGCACCGGCGACCAGGGCCAGGCCACCTGCCAGCGAACCGCCAGCGCCAACAGCCCGCCGACGAAGAACCACAGCAACGTGGAAAACAAGAACTGAATGCCGATCACCTTGTGGTCTTTGGAGAACACATAGGTGTTGAGGAAGTGCCCCACCCCGCCGTGGGCCGGGTGATGGGCATGGTCGTGCGAACCAACGGTGATCGAGCTCATTCGTCTTCCTCCGCCGCTGGGGCGGCCGCCTCGGCCTGAGTGGCTTCTTGCTCCGCGTACTTCTGGGCCAGCCACTCGTTGAACTGGGCCCGCGATTGCACCGTCAGCCGCCCCTTCATCTTGTAGTGCCCCCAGCCGCAGAGCTCGGCGCACACCAGGTCGAATTCCCCTTGCTCGAGCGCCCGGAACCACACGCCCTGCGACATGCCGGGCACCGCATCTTGCTTTACCCGCAGGTTGGGCAGGAAGAAGCTGTGCAACACATCCTGGCTGAGCAGGGTGATGAGCACTTCTTCGTCGACCGGCAGATGCAGGTCGTTGACCACGTGCAGGTCGTCCCGGGTGTGCAGCTTGCCGTCCTTGCCGGGGTAGCGGAGCCGCCACTCGAACTGGCGGGCCATTACCTCGACGGTGGGCGGAATGTCGGGCCGCCGCATCTTCTGATCGGCCCAGGCGTTCATCTGGTAGATGGCGATGAACAGCAGCACCGCCGTGGGCACGATCGTCCACACCACTTCCAGGCTATGGCTGCCGTGGGTGAACTTGGCCGGCTCGCGGTTCGATTTCTTGTCGTACCGCCACATGAAGTAGAACAGCGCGGCCTCGGTGGCGATGAACACCACGCCCGTCAGCGCCAGGATGAACATGAACAGATGGTCGATCGTGGCGCCGTGTTCCGACACATCGGGAGGCAGCCAGTGGTCGTACCAGGGCGCGACCACGAACGTGGCCACTCCCAGCACGGGCACGAGCAAGAACAGCAGGCTCCAAAGCTTTCCCACGTACGCCTTCTCCGCGGCTCTGGCCGCCTAGCTCTCGACTGGGGGTTGGTCGATCTTCACGCCACCACAACGAACACTGAAACACGACGCCGCATCGGCGGGCTTAATACACGGATCGCTCCGCCGCGATGAACTGCTCCGGAGGCTCGCTCAACGATTCGTAGGGGAGCCCCCGCAACACGTAGTTCACCAGGTGCCACACCTGATCCGGCGTCAGGCCGGCCGGATTGGCGTCGGACTGCCCCACGCCCGGCATCGGCGTTCCTGCAATGCCGGTATGGATGCGGCGATAAATGTCGACGGGGCGGCGGCCGAAGCGAAAAATGCCCAGCCGCAAGTTGCGCGGCTTGATGTTGCGGATCGGAAGCGCGCCCACATCCTGAAAGTCGGCCAGCGGCAGATGCGGAATTTCGGCGGCCTCGACCTTGCGGACCTGTTCGAAAAACGTCTTGGTCGTCTTGCTCCAATTGTCAAAGTCGTCGGTCTGCCCATCCCCCAGAGCCAGCGTCCCATGGCACTTCACGCAGTTGGCTTGCGCGCCCTGGAACAACTCGCGGCCCAGCGCAATCGACTCTTCAAGACTGACTTCGGGGGGCGCCGCCGGAGCGATGATCGCCTGATTCGCTTCGGCCCAACTTTGCGCGACGCCGGATAGATTGGTGTCGACCAGGTACTCGCGGTTCAAGGCCAACTCTTCGTCGTCGGCGAGGTCAAGAATGAGTTGACGCTCCACCTGGCCCCGCATGCTCAGGTACTTCACGTACTCGACCAGGGCGTCGATCTCGGCCTGCGGCAGCAGCACGAACGACGGCATCGACGTGCCGGGCACCCCCTCCTTGAGCAGCCGCTCGAGGTCGGCGTGCGTGGGCCGGGCGTTGAGCACCGTGCTCTTGGCCTTGAACTCTCCGGTGCGGTAATCGCGCGGGTAGGGGTTCAAGAACATGGCCGTGGGGCCGAGTCCGTCGCCGGTGATGCCGTGGCAGTGGGCACAGTGCTGGCGGTACAGGCCGTGCGAAGACCCGCGGGCATCGCTCGACACAGGCCCGGCCGCGAACTGAAGCTTGCGCAAATCGAGGCCCGACTCTGGGAAGACGAAAGGCTCGTCGGGCGTGCCGAACATCGCCGCCAGCGTATCGGCCACCTTTTGCGCCGACTGCGGGCTGAGCTCCTTCGACTCGACTTCCATCACGTTCAGGCGGAAGCTCGGCGTCGTGGACTGGGAGCAGCCAGCCCCCAGCAGCGCCGCGCAGCAAGCCCCCCAGAGAAGAAACGACCCTCCTCGTGACCGCTTCGCGAGCAACATCGAAAACACGAACCTCTGAGGGCAGAAGAGTGGGATAGTCGCCGCATCCTGGAGGCGGCCAAGGAGCTTGCTGATCATCCGGCCGCCGCGGGAAGGGCCGCCACCGGCACCGTCAGATCGAGTTCTCGCGTTGTGTCGGGATCGAGCTTGATTTTGAACCGGCCCTGCTTGTTCCACTTGTACTCGGGGTATTCGAGCACCAGGTTGCCCTGGCCGCCGGCGCCCTCGTGCCAAACTTGAAACTCGAGCTCTTCTCCGGCCGGCAGGTTGGGAATCTCGAACGAGCCATCGGGTCCGGTAACGGCGAAGTAACCGTCCCCGCGCACGAGCACGTTGGCCGACATCCAGGGGTGAATGCTGCAGCCGACCTTGAGCGGGGCATTTTCTTCGCGGAGCGGCTTGTAGGTGACCGACGAACCGGTGGCCACGGTTTGGTTGAACTTGTTGGCGTCAACCACGCCGTCGATCTTCGTGTTGTGGCCGAAGGCATCGCTGTTGAGGATCTTCATCGTCTGGCCGACCTGCATGCCGGCCACGTGGCTGAGGAACCGGCAGCCCTTCTGGTCGAAGACGACCTCGGGTTCCTTGGGCTTCTTGGCCGAATCATGCACCCGCTTCGGCTTGCGGGCGTAGATCACCACGCCGCCAATGCCCTTGGTGGCCGAGTCGACGAGCAGCCGGTCGCTGAGAATCGGCGAACCGTCGGCGCTGCACATGTCGCCCCCGGACGTGGCCAGCTTGGGCCGCGGGGGCGGATCGCCGGCGAGCGTGAACTTGCCTTTGAGGGTGGCCCAGCCGGTGCCGGTGGGGGCTGCCTCGGCCGCCGTGGCGTCGGCTCCGGCGACGGCAGCGCCGCCTTTGAGGTCTTCGCGCAGCTTGAGCGCCGCGGTCATGTTGGCCGCAGGGCCGCTGGCAGGGGCGTTCGAGCAGCCCAGCGGCAGCGCAGCCGCCACCGCGAAGAGGGCGGTGCAGACGATCGGCAGTCGAGAGTGCTTGTGCATCGAGGGGTTTGCGGGTTGAACCGGCGGCGCCGCGCCGAACGGAAGCGCTCCGTCCGGCGCGATCGCGCCTTAGTGTCTTTCTAGAACTTCACCTTGATCTCGCCCAGGTCATTGTCTCCCGGCTTGACCGAAAACTTGGCCACCCCCTTCTTCCACTCCACCGGCTTGCCGCCGACGGTGGCCTTGGTGATGTAGCCGCTGTCGTGCCGCACCTGGAACTCGTAGTCCCCGACCGGCAGGTTCTTGATCTCGAAGCTGCCATCGGCGGCGGTGGCCGCGGCGTAGGGATCGTCGCGGACGATCACGTAGCCCTTCATCCAAGGATGAATATTGCAGCTCACGGTCACCGGGAAGTTCTCGGCTGCCTTGAACGTGTACTTGGCGGTCCCGTCGGTCGGAATGATCTGGTTGAAGGCCGGGTTCTGGCCGGTCACCGAAGCGATGTTGCTGTTGTGCGAGACCGGATCGGAGTTCTTCACGATCACGGGCTGGCCGACACGAGCGATGGCCACGTGGGGCTCGAAGCGGCAGCCTTTGTTGTCGATCACCAGTTCGGCGTTCTTCACCTCGGGCTTCTCGTAGTCGGGGTGAATGGCGATCTTCTCCCCCTTCTTGGTCTTGAGGAAGACCACGACATTGGCCACGCCCTTGTTCGCGGGATCGACGACGACGTCCTCGGCCACCACGTTGCACTTGGTGCAGAACGCCTCTTTGGCGACGTCGAGCTTCTTGGGGGCCGGCGGATCGCCGTCGAACACGAACTTGCCCTTGAGGGTGCCCCATTCGCCGTCAGCGGCGTAGGCGTGAACGGCGAGCGAGGCGGCCACGAACGCGGCCGCCACGGCCAACTTCTGCACACGGATCATGCTATTCTCCTGCTTTGGAAGTTCCGGAACCGCCCGCGTCGCTTTTCGGAGCGTCGCCGTCTGCAGCGCCAAGCTCCACGGCGGGCGGCGCTGCGGGCGCCTTGGCGCCCGCCGGCGGTTGAGGGGGCGGGGAGCTGCCACAGCCGGCCAACGTCAGCCAACCGGCGACAGCCCATGAGGGAGGCAACAAGGCCCTCGAAATGCCAAGGGCCTTCGAATTATAGGGGGTGTGCCCGGGAATCGCCATGCGGCGCCTCTCGAAGCTGAAACGGGAAACGGGTTTGTCGCCGGCCTTCCTGGCCCAACATTCCTGACAAGGTCCTTGAGACGAGTGTGCGGTTAATGCCCTCCGCCCGTGGGGGCAGCCGGCGTCGCTGGCGGCGCGGCCTGAATCAGCGAACGAATTGAAGTCTGCTGCTGCGTGTAGCGATCGAAATTCAGCAGCAAATCGACCAGCCCGTCGAGCTGCTGCTCGCTCGAGCCAGCGAAGAGCTGCTGACTCACTGGTGTGCCATAAGGCACATTCACCGGCATGCCCGTGTACGGCAGCAACCGCTTGGGGTTGGCGATCCAGGGCCGCAAAAACTCGGGACGAATCCGTTGGAACACCCGGTCGAGGTTCGGGCCGAGCGCCTTGTCGGTGCCGAAAGCGGTCAGGTTCGGCTTGGGCGAGAAGTCCCCCACATAGTGGCACTTCACGCAGTAGTTGTTGTCGGTCACGATCTTCATCGCATCGGTCAACAGGCCAGGATGCGCCTTTTCCGCCGCCGCCAAGTGTTCGCTGCGCGTGCGCGGATCGAACTCGTAGGGGTAGTCGACCTTGTCGACCGCGGCGAAGTAGTTCGCCAGCTTCGTGGCGTCGGCCGACGACATGTTGAACCGGGGCATCCGCAGGATCGCAGCCGGACGAATCAGGTGCGGGTCGAGGAGGAAGTCGTGCAGCCAGGCCGATTGCACCTTTTTGCCTTCGCGAATCAGCGGCGGCGGCAACCAGCCCCAGGCTTCTTCCGCCTTGGCGGCCGGGTTCTTCTCGCGCTCCGCGGCTACCACGGCCGGATAGATCCAGCGCGGCAGATCGCCACCCATGGTCGGGATGCGCCGGAGCAGGCGATCTTTGCTGATCAGCGGCGCCTGATCGCCCACGAGCCGCGGATGCCCATTGATGAGCGCCGCGTCCCAGAGCACGAAGCGATAGAAGCCCGGCGTGGTGGTGTCGCCCGCTTCGATCGGCGCGAATTCCTCGTCGACCAAGAGCGGTTGGCCGGTCGTGTCGTCGACCACCGGCGTGCCCACGATCGTCGCCTTGCGGTAGCCGCGGTTGTCGACCTTGAGCGAGGCGGCCACTTCCTCCGGCGTGAAGTGCGGCTGCAAGAACGGGTAATCGGGCACCTGATCGGGGGCCGGCACTTCGTCGGGCCGGAACTCGAAGGTCCAGCGGTCCATCTGCAGCACGTGGCAGCCGCCGCAGTTGAACTTGTCGAGCACCACCTGCCCTTCGATGAGCGCTTTGCGGCGCGGATCGGGCTGGAACACATACGCCGGACCCGGCGGCTCGGCCACCAGGCCGAGCACGAAGGTCATCACCTGCTCGATCTGGTCTTCGGTGAAGTTGAACTTCGGCATCCGCAGCCGCTCGTTGTAGCTCTTGTTCTCCGTCTTGCGGAAGTCGTAGCTTCGCGGCTGACGCAGCTTTTGCCACAAGAAGCCGATGCGGTTGTGGGCGTTGATCTGCTCGAGGAAGAAGCCCTTGTCCTGCGACTCGAGCGACACATCGAGGTTGCCTTCCTCAGGCAGGCCGTCGGCCGGGTGCTCGTCGTGCAAATGCTTCGCAAGATAGACCGCGATATGCTCGAAAGCCAGCCGCGAGGGGTCCTTGCGGCCCCAGTCGGCGAGGCCGGTGCCGATGGGCTTCGAGTCTTCGAAGCCGGGGATGTCGTGGCAGCCGCTGCAGCCGTACTTGCTGATCGACTTGCGGCCCACGTAGTTGACCTTCTTCTCGAGCGTCATCGGCCCGAGCAATTCGACTTCGTCCCCCTTGAGTTGGCTGGCGAAGGCCTCGGGAATGCCGGTCTGCAAGAACTCCTCGGCCTGGCGAACGCTGAAGGCGCCGGTCAGGTGCTGCTTTGCGAGGTCCTCGAGCGCGGCCAGATCGAGCTCCGGGCGGGCGCCCGGCTTCCAATCGCCTGAGGTCATGAGCCAGGCCGTGATGTCGGCGGCCGGGTCGGTCACCTTGCCGTCTGCGTCCTTGATCGGGTCAAGGATCAGGTTCGGCATCGAGGTGCGCGGGTGATAAGCGTTCGGATTGCGGAGCCAGGTGTAAAGCCACTGCCGGCCGCCGTTGTCCTTCGACTGGGCGAGCTTGGCGCCGATCCGCGAGAGGTCGGGGCCTTGGGTGGCCTGACCCACGGGAAAGTCCTGGTGCTTGTGGCAAGCCAGACAGCCGCGGACCTCGAACAGCGTTTTGCCGCGCTCGGCCGACGCTTGCTCGGTGACCTCGGCCGGGGCGTCGGCGTATTTGAAGGGCTGGCTCTTGTTGAGCAGGTACTCGGAGGCCGTGCGAATCTCGATCGGCTCGAACTTCTCGGCGGCCGCGCGGCCTTCGCCTTCCAGATGGCCAAAGAGGCCGAAGAACCGCGGCATCTTCGTGCTGGGGCGGAAGTGCGTGGGATTGGCGATCCAATCGTAGAGGAACTCGCCGTTCACCTTGCTCGCTACGTAGCGCAGGCTGGGGCCGACCTTGCGCATCGTGCCGGGGGTTTCGATGTCCTTGAACATGTCGCCCAGTTTGCGGAGCGCGGCCGATTCGGCCGGCGCCGCCACGGCCACCGGCACGCTCTTCTCCGCGGCCACATCTTTCTCGGCCGCGGCGTCCGACGGCGCCTCGACCGCGCCTTGGGTGAGCGACACGAGCAAGCGGCGACGGACCGTGTCGTCTTCAGGATGGGAAACCAAGTGGGTGGCCCATTCGCGCTGTTCGTCCGACAAGCCAGGCTGCAGCAACAACGCCTGGGCGGCC
>JBGAPH010000104.1:0-10698 GCA_044221365.1 Pirellulales bacterium | reverse complement strand
CCCATCTCGCCCGACGCGGCTACGAGGTAACGTTGCTGCCGGTGTCCCCGGCAGGCGACCGCCTGGCCGGCTGCATCGACTCGCAGCAGATCGCCGATGCCCTTCGCGACGACACGATCCTCGTTTCCGTGATGTTGGCCAACAACGAAATCGGGGCCCTCCACGCCGTGGCGGAGATCGGCCGCTTGTGCCACGAACGCGGCGTCCTCTTCCACTGCGATGCCACACAAGCCGTCGGCAAGCTGCCGGTCAACGTAATCGAACTGTCGGTCGATCTACTCAGCCTGTCGGCCCACAAGATGTATGGGCCCAAGGGCGTAGGGGCGCTCTACGTCCGCGGCAAACAGCCGCACGTGCGGCTCGAGCCGCAGATTCTGGGGGGCGGCCAAGAAGGAGGGCGACGCAGCGGCACGCTCAACGTGCCAGGCATCGTGGGGCTGGCCAAGGCCCTCGAGCTCTCGCTCGAACTGCTGCCGACCGAGGGGCCGCGGCTCGCCGAACTTCGCAACCGGCTCTACGCCGGACTCTCGGCGTCCATCGGCGATCTACGGCTCCACGGCCCCGCCCTCGATTCCGGCCGCCGTCTGCCAGGCAACCTGAACGTCGGCTTCCCCGGCGTCGACGGCGAGGCCCTGCTGCTCGAAATGCGCGACGTGGCGGTCAGCTCGGGGGCTGCCTGCACGTCGGTCAGCCCCGAGCCCAGCCACGTGCTGAGGGCATTGGGGCTCGACGACGACCTGGTGCGGGCGAGCCTGCGCTTCGGCCTGGGGAGGGGGACAACCGCCGAGGAGATCGACTTCACGATCGAGGCGGTGGCGGCGGCAGTGAAGCGGCTGAAGGCGCTGGGCCGTTAGAGCGTCCGAGGTCGGGAATCTAACCACAAAGACACCAAGGCACAAAGAACCCTGCCGGCCTAACTCTTTGTGTCTTCGTGCCTTTGTGGTTCAGTTAGCTGATCGTTGACGACCCCGGCGGCAAGCCCGTACACTGCCGGGCTGAAAACTCCGCGGTTCAAGGCCGCCGTCCGTCGCCCATTTCGCCCTTTCCTGGGGCCAGCAAAGAGATTATGTCGCAAGCCACGACCAGCGCCGCCGTCGATATCGAGCAACTGGCCATCAACACCATCCGCACCCTGTCGATGGACGGAGTGCAGGCGGCCAACAGCGGCCATCCCGGCACGCCGATGGCCCTGGCGCCCGTGGCCTACGTGCTCTGGAACAAGGTGCTCCGCTACGATCCGGCCCAGCCGCTGTGGCCCAACCGCGACCGCTTCATCCTCTCCTGCGGCCACGCCTCGATGCTGCTCTACTCGGTGCTCCACCTGGCGCAGGTGAAGGCGGCCGATCCCCAGGGCAAGGTGCTGAACGAGCCGGCCGTCTCGCTCGACGACCTCCGCCGTTTCCGCCAGTGGCATAGCCGCTGCCCAGGCCACCCCGAGTACCACGACACCACCGGCGTCGAAACCACAACCGGCCCCCTCGGCCAAGGCATTGCCAACAGTGTCGGCATGGCGATCGCCAGCCGCTGGCTCGGGGCTCGCTACAACAAGCCGGGCCAAACGCTGTTCGACTTCAACGTGTACGCGCTCTGCAGCGACGGCGACCTGATGGAGGGGATCTCCAACGAGGCTGCTTCGCTCGCCGGCCACCTGAAGCTCGACAACCTCTGTTGGATCTACGACGACAACCACATCACGATCGAAGGCGAAACCAATCTCGCCTATAGCGACGACGCCCAGAAGCGGTTCGAAGGTTACGGCTGGAACGTCCTCCGCGTGGCCGACGCCAACGATCTGCCGGCCCTCGAAAAGGCCTTCGCCGGCTTCCAGAAGACCACCGGCAAGCCGACCCTGATCATCGTCCGCAGCCACATCGGCTTTGGCTCCCCCCACAAGCAAGACACCCACGGCGCCCACGGCGCGCCGCTAGGCGAAGACGAGGTCAAGGCGACCAAGAAGGTCTACGGCTGGCCCGAGGATGCCCACTTCCTGGTGCCGCCGGAAGTGCTCAAGAACCTCCAGCAAGGCGTGGGCGCTCGCGGCGCCGACCTGAGCGCGAAGTGGAAGCGGGCCTTCGAGAGCTATGCCGCGGCCAATCCCGGCTTGGCGCAGCAGCTTGGCGAAATCCAGCGCCGCGAGTTGCCGAAAGACTGGGACGCCAAGATCCCCACCTTCCCGGCCGACGCCAAAGGCATGGCCACCCGCATTTCGTCAGGCAAGGTGCTCGTCTCCGTCGCGGAGCAGGTGCCTTGGCTGATCGGCGGCTCGGCCGACCTGGCCCCTTCGACGATGACGACGCTCACCTTCGCCGACGCCGGCAGCTTCCAGCCGGAATCCCCCGGCGGCCGCAACTTCCATTTCGGCATCCGCGAGCACGGCATGGCCGCTGCCCTCAACGGCCTGGCGACGACCGGCATCCGGCCCTTTGGCGCTACGTTCTTCGTCTTCAGCGACTACCTGCGCCCCTCGATGCGGCTGAGCGCGATCATGCGGCTGCCGGTGATCTACGTGTTCACGCACGACTCGATCGGCGTCGGCGAAGACGGCCCGACGCACCAGCCGGTCGAGCACCTGGCCGCCGCGCGGTCGATCCCCGGGCTCTACGTCATGCGTCCCGGCGACGCCAACGAGGCGGCCGAAGCCTGGCGCACGATCATGCCCTTCAAAGACAAGCCGGTGGCGCTCGTGCTCACGCGGCAGAACCTGCCGACCTACGACCGCACGAAGTATGCCCCCGTATCCGGCGTGGCCAAGGGGGGCTATATCTTCGCCGACGCCCCGGGCGGAAAGCCCGACGTAATCCTGCTCGGCACCGGCAGCGAGCTTTCGCTGGCAGTCGAAGCCCACGAGAAGCTCACCGCCGCCGGCGTAAAGAGCCGCGTGGTCAGTCTTCCTTGCTGGGAGCTGTTCGACGACCAGGACGAGGCTTATCGCAAGTCGGTGCTGCCGCCCTCGGTGACTGCCCGCGTGGCGATCGAAGCCGGCGTGGAGCAAGGCTGGCGGAAGTACCTGGGGGACCGCGGGGTGTTCATCGGCATGAAGACCTACGGCGCCTCGGCCCCCTACCAAACGGTCTACAAGAACTACGGCATCACGAGCGACGCGGTGGTGGAGGCGGCGAAGGGGCTGGTGGGGTAGCGCAGACGGCCCACTTACGATGGAAACTGAATTGCTACCTTGTCCGCCTTGAACGTTCCCTTTGGCCGCTTGTACCCCGGTTGACAGCACACGGTGATTCGGCCTTGGTTCTCGAGGCTCTTCAGTAGTTGGCGTGCGTGAGTCGGTAGGTAAGAATCGGTCTCCTCGATCACGAACCGGTCGATCTCGGTCATTGATACTTGCCGACCCCGAAATTGGTCGGCAAGTTCCTCCCACAGCCGGTCGAGCGTGAACAGCGTGGCCGACGGGTTGAAATCGGAGAAACGCTCGCCCTCAGCAGCATCAACTGACCACATGGCCTCTTTCATCTTCTCGAATCCCTTCGGAGCGTTCGACGCAAAGAACAAGGAGTAGGTCTTTTGGTCCTTCCGTCCGTGCATATCGAATCTGCCGACGAACTTTGCAACCGTCTTGAGTTGCCGCTTGTAAAGATCAAGAAGCTGACCGACTCGGTCGCCCTGCCGGCGTGGTATTTCGAGAACCTCTTGCGTCCCAAACGTTGTGGGGAAATGACGAACGACATTGTCGTTCGGATGCTCGAGAAACCGGTTGATGAACTCGACCATGACGTTTACGAACACTTCGCACCGCGGGTTTCGCAGGATCCGCGTCATCAGCTTAAACGGAATGCCGCTGAAGCCGAACGGATCGACGAATGCAAACGTCGGTGCAAGTGTCTTGCGTTCACGATCGAGTCGGTCAAGCAGCGAGGTTACTACCACGTCGAAGCTACCGAGAGTGAAGTCGACGCGAAAGGACGCTGGCATCTCGATCGATTGGAGGCGCCCGCGTAAATGCTCGGCATAAACCTCATTTGCCTCCACAAAGGCGAAATTGATCTCGACCGTTGAGGACAAAGTTCCTCTCTGCACATGCTGCTGTGCGGCCTCGACGGCGATCAACGGCGAGCCTTGCTCTCCGCCCGCATACTCGCCGGGACCGGCGAACCCGTCTAGATAGTTTATCCGTGGATGCCTACGACCGAGGATCGGAAACCAAGCGTCCAGGTATCGCTTGAGAAGTAGGTGCTTCGCACGAGTATGCGGCTCCATGGTTGGGAGCGTGGTCATGGAGTGGCCTTCTTTCTGCGTTTTCTCGAGCTGATCGACAGATAGCTCTTCGTAGACTGCAGTTCATTCGAGACTGCCGAGTTGCCCAGCAAACAGTGGCAGCCGTCGAACTTAAGCCCCACGGCTTTCCAAACGGAAACATCTTCCTTGCACAGCGCCGGCACAATCCGCTGCCGATCGAGTCGGTCGATGACGAAACGGTACATCGCGACCTGCTGCTCGAACGGCAGCCGGTATTTGAAGCCCGAGGGGTCCTTTTCCGAAAGATAGTCGAATAGGTCGCGCGGTCGACCATTCTTCGCTGCGGCCGTTGCCAATCCCATCGAACTCGCCCGAAGGGCGCCCAGAGTCACCATTTCGGGTGCGAGCGCATTGATCCGGTCGACGGCTTCCGCGTATCCCTTCTCCCACGTTTCTTGGCCGTCGGCGTAGGGAATCATGGGATCGAGGCGAAAGCGGATTGGCCAACCCGCCGCCTGCATGCGTTCAGCCGCTCGAAAGCGGCTCTCCGGCGGCGGTGTCCCAAGCTCCCAACGCCGGGCGACGTATTCCGCGTTGACCGACCACGAAAACACGACCTGCGGAGTTGGCGGCAGCTTAAGTGCGTGACGCACCAAAGTGCTCTTCGTGAGAAAGATCAAGCGATGCCGATCCTGCGCCGCGAACAGCGGAATCAAGTGGTGCGTCAGGGGCTTGCCGGTGACGGCCGCATAAGCGCTGTCGAAAGCCAAGCCGTCTTGCAGCTCGCCCACGATCAGCATTCGCGGGACAGGCGCGGCGAGCCATTTCTTCACCTCGGCAACCATCTGCTCATGGTTGCTGTAGATCTGCCCCATCAGCGCGGCTCGATTGAACCGAAAGTAAGCCGTTGTCTGCAGAAAGCAATAAGCACACTGGAAGGGACAGCCGGAAGCGTGGACGAGCTGCCAGAACTTGAAGCAGACGACGCCTGAATCTGCCTCAGGTCCGCTGAATTGCTTGATGAATCGCCCCCGTTCCGCGACGGGGAACAGAGAACGCGACGAGCCCTGCGGCAGAGTCGTCAGATCAGTGATCGGCAGTGGGATCGTGGCCATCGCGGTTTCCTTCGAGCTTCTTCCTTGAAGCGATTTGGGCAATCGCGTGTAACCTGAACATTAGGACAGTGTAAGGAGACGTATTGCCACTGACAAGCTCGTTCTTGGCTGCATTTGCCGTTGGCCAGGCCAATCCCTCCAGCGACAATATGCGATTCTTCAGCCCAACTTTGCCCATGCCCTCTCCCTTCCCTTCCAACTTCAGTTACACGCTTCACCGCGTCGATCCGCATTCCCAGGCACGGCGCGGGACGTTTCATACGCCGCATGGGCCCGTCGAGCTGCCGGCGTTCATGCCGGTCGGCACGCAGGCGGCCGTGAAGGGGGTGATGCTCGAGCAGATTCGCCGCACCGGCGCGCAGATGGTGCTCGCCAACACCTATCATCTCGCGCTTCGCCCCGGTCCTGAGATCGTCGCGGAGTTGGGCGGGCTGCATGGTTTCATGGGCTGGCAGGGGCCGATCCTCACCGACAGCGGCGGCTTTCAGCTCTTTAGCCTGGCCGAGATGACCAAAGTCCGCGAGCAGGGCGCCACCTTCCGCTCGCACATCGACGGCCGGCTGCTCGAGCTTTCGCCTGAGCGGGCGATCGAAGTGCAAGAAGCCCTCGGCAGCGACGTGGCCATGGTGCTCGACCATGTGGTCGCGCTCCCCAACAAGCCGGAGGTGATTCTCGACGCCATGGAGCGCACGATCCGCTGGGCTGCCCGCTGCCAGCAAGCGGCCCGGCGGCCCGATCAGGCGCAGTTCGCCATCGTGCAAGGCGGCCTCGATCCCGAACTGCGGCGTCGCTGCGCCGAGGAGCTCGTAGCCCTCGACTTCCCCGGCTACGCGGTGGGAGGCTTGAGCGTGGGCGAAGAGCCGGCCGACATGTACCGGATGCTCGACGCCACGGTCCCCCATCTGCCAGCCGACCGGCCCCGCTACCTGATGGGCGTCGGCCGGCCCGAGGATCTGCTCGAGGCGGTGCGCCGAGGCATCGACCTCTTCGACTGCGTGATGCCAACGCGTAGCGGGCGGAACGCCTTGGCGTTTACCGATTCGGGCCGCGTGCGGATGCGCAATCTGAAGTACGAGCGCGACCCCGGTCCGCTGGAAGAGGGCTGCCCCTGCGCCGCCTGCGGTCACAGCCGCGGCTACCTCCGGCATCTGTTCCAGGCGGGCGAAATGCTCGGCCCGATCCTGCTTTCCGAGCACAACCTGACCTTCTATCAGCGTCTGCTGGCCGCCGCCCGGACGGCGATCGAAGCGGGCGAATTCGAGGCGTTCGCCGCAGAAAAACTCGCCCGCTGGGCAGGAGCCTGAACGAACCGCGGATAGGAGATTTTTACCGCAGAGGACACAGAGGACGCAGAGAAGAACGATTGTCAACTCTGCGTCCTCTGTGTCCTCTGCGGTAAATGTAGCCTGTGTGGTTGCCGCGGGTTGGTCGATCCGCCGGGATCGCCTACACTCAAAGGCATGATCGTCACCATCGATGGGCCCGCGGGGGCCGGCAAGAGCAGTGCGGCGAGGGCCTTGGCCCGGCGGCTGGGGTTCCACTTCTTGGACACCGGGGCCATGTATCGCGCCGTGACGTTGGCCGCCCAGCGGCGCGGGCTCGATTTCGATCGCGCGGATTTGCTCGAACAGCTTGCCCGCGACGTGCGCATCGAGTTGCAGGACACGCGGGTGCTGCTCGACGACGAGGACGTGACCGAGTCGATCCGCCATCCCAGCCTCACGAGCCTGATTCGCTATGCCGCCGATTGCCCAGGCGTGCGAGCGGTGCTCGTAGAGCTGCAGCGGCAGGCCGCCCAGGCAGGCGACTATGTCAGTGAAGGGCGCGATCAAGGGACGGTCGTGTTCCCTCAGGCGGAGTGCAAGTTCTTCCTGACGGCTAGCCCCGAGGTCCGGGCCCGGCGCCGCCTGGCCGAGCTGCTGCGGCGTGGCGCAACCACAACCTTCGAAGAAGTGCTGGCGGCCCAGACCGAGCGCGATGAGCAGGACTCGAGCCGAGAAGTGGGGCGGCTCTTTGCCGCGGACGACGCGATCCTCGTGAACACCGATCGGCTCGAGCCGCCGGCGGTGGCCGTGGAACTCGAGCGGCTGTTCCTCGAACGGACGGCGGGACTCACCACCGATCCCTCGCGGCGCTAGGGCGGCGTTCATGGCTCAGCGTTCGGCCGCCAAGCGCCTCTGGTACGGCTTCCTGCAAGTGACCTGCCGGCTGGTTACGGTAGCCGCTTGCCGGATTCGCGTCGTGGGCCGCGAGCGCGTGCCGCGCGAGGGGGGCGGCTTGCTGCTCTCGAATCATCAGAGTCACCTCGACCCGGTGCTCATGGGGCTGGCCTGTGATCGGCGGCTCAACTATTTGGCCCGCGCAACGCTGTTCCGCTTCGCGCCGTTTCGCTGGCTTATTCAATCGCTCGACGCCATTCCCATCGACCGCGAAGGGGTCGGCCTCTCGGGGCTCAAGGAAACGCTGCGGCGGCTCAAGCAAGACGAGCTAGTGCTGATCTTTCCCGAAGGGACGCGGACCCGCGACGGCGAAATCTCGCCGCTGCGGCCAGGCTTTTGCGCCCTCGCGCGCCGGGGCCGCGCGCCGCTCGTGCCGGTGGGGCTCGATGGCGCGTTTACGGCCTTCCCACGTTCTGCCCTCTTTCCGCGGCCGGCGCGGCTGGCCGTGGCGTTTGGAGAACCACTGTTGCCTAAGGAGCTGGCCGGCCTCTCCGATGAGGAGCTCGTGGCCGAGGTCGAGCACCGCATTCGCAGTTGTCATGCGGCCGCCCGACGATTGCTCCGCCGCAGCCCCGACTGCGATCCGAGCTACGCGCTCGAGTGGTTGCCGGAATGGGTAGTGGGGGCCAAGGAATGCTAGCTCCCTTCATCTCGACAGCACGGTGCGGATTGCCCTTGTCGCGCGCCGATTGATTTCCTAGTGTCTGCCACCGGCCGGCCGGCATGCCCGTAGCGCCATGGAGGGCGCAAAGCCGCTGGACCGGTAGTCTCGAGGGAAGAGGGAGTTTGGGCATGGCAGGGGTGTATGCTTGGATTCGTGAAGGGGTGCGTCGGGCAGTGCTCCTCGGCTTTTCCGACGCTGTCGAAGAGCTCGGCATTCCGCAGGACGCCGAAGGGGTGAACCAGCATCTGGCCGGCGTGCTGAAACAGCGCACGATCGGCGAGCCCCTCACCGCCACCGCCCGCACGCTGCCGCATCAGCCGGGCATCGGCGCCGGCCGCAAGCGGCTGGGCAAGTCGCTCGAAGAGATCGCTTCGCCGGGCGAGGCCCGCAAGGCGGGGTAAGGGCAGCAGCCGAGGCGGACTGCGGAACCCCGGCTACCCGACACTGCGATGCTGTCGCGGAGCGACAACCGAAAATAGCCCCGCAGTTTCACTGCGGGGTTCAGCAGCCTCCGGTTGCGCCTCATCGCGTGCCGGCCGGCACACGATGGAATGGGGACCTCGCCCCCGGCCGCACAACCCACGTTGAAACGTGGGGCTAGTGCAGTGTCACAGCCTGTTTTTCGGGTTGTGCCACACTAGCCCGCAGCGCAAGCAAGGGGCGAAAGCGCCCGATGGGCGCGCTGGCCGAAAATGCTGCCCGGCCCGTGCAGGGGGTCCGCGCGGCTCAACCAGGGAATGTGGCTCTCCCTTGCTTGCGCTGCGGGCTAGTATCGGAGGGGCAACCCGAACTTCTAGCTGTGACGCAGCACTAGTCTCGAAATCTGCCGGCAGTACAGCAACACCGGCGGCCTCTCCGCGCCTCCGCGTTTTCGCGGTAAAACTGAACGGCAACCACCCAGGAGGTTGCCATGCAACGCCGCGAGTTCCTCACTTCGACCGCCGCCGCCACGTTGAGTGGCGGGCTCGCTTGGCGCGCTGCGAGCGCGCAGAGCAAAACCGCGACCGCCGTCTGCCCCACCTACGCCTCGCCTGCCGAGGCGATGCAGTCGCCGCGGGAAACGCTGGCCTACTTGCCGGCCATCTACGTCGGCACCGCGGTCAATCGGCCCGATTATCTGGCCACGGTCGACGTCGATCCCGCCTCGGCGCGGTACGGCCAGGTGATCCATCGGCTCGAGATGCCGAACGTCGGCGACGAACTGCACCACTTTGGCTGGAACGCGTGCAGCAGTTGCCATGGCGACCCGAGCAAGCAGCGGCGCCATCTTGTGCTGCCGGGCTTGCGTTCGAGCCGCATCCACATCGTCGACGTGGCCGATCCCCGTGCCCCCAAGCTGCACAAGGTCATCGAGCCGGCCGCCGTGAAGGCGGTCAATCTCTCGGCGCCGCACACGGTGCACTGCCTGCCGAGCGGCCAGATCATGCTCTCGATGCTCGGCGACGCGCAGGGGGACGGGCCGGGCGGCTTCCTCCTGCTCGACGAGACCTTCGAGATCGCCGGGCATTGGGAAAAGGACCCCGCCGGCATGCAGTTCAACTACGACTTCTGGTATCAGCCGCGGCAAAAAGTGATGGTGTCGAGCGAGTGGGCCGCCCCCAACACCATGAACCCAGGATTCAAGCTCGAGGATGTGCAAGCGGGCAAGTACGGCCAGCGGCTCCACTTCTGGGACTGGGACGGCCGCACCATCAAGCAGTCGATCGATCTGGGGCAGGAAGGGCTGATTCCGCTCGAAGTCCGCTTCCAGCACAACCCCGAGAGCGCCCACGGCTTCGTCGGCGCCGCGCTCGCCAGCAGCATCTGGCATTGGCACGAGCAGGACGGAAAGTGGCAGGCCGACAAAGTGGTGCAGGTCGAACCGATCGAACACCAAGGGTGGCCCTTCCCGGTGCCGGGCTTGATCACCGACCTCGTCCTCTCGCTCGACGACCGCTGGCTCTATCTTTCGAACTGGCTGCACGGCGACCTCCGGCAGTACGACGTGAGCGACCCGGCGCGGCCGCGGCTCACGGGGCAGGTCTGGCTCGGAGGCGTGCTTGGCAAGGGAGCGCCGTTCCGCGGCAACCTGCTCGGCGGCGGGCCGCAGATGCTGCAGCTCAGTCTCGACGGCCGCCGGCTCTACGTCACCAACTCGCTCTACAGCAGTTGGGACAACCAGTTCTACCCGGCCATGGCGAAGCAGGGCTCGTACCTGCTGCAACTCGACTGCGACACGAACACGGGCGGCCTGGCGGTGAACGAAAAGTTCCTGGTCGACTTCGGTCAGGAGCCGAACGGCCCGGCGCGGGCCCACGAAATCCGCTTCCCCGGCGGGGATTGCACGTCCGACATCTGGGTGTGACGCGAGACGGACGGCGGAGGACGCCAGAGACGCTGCAGATTTAGCCGCAGAGGACACGGAGGACGCAGAGAGATTGCATTTTGTTTTCTCTGCGCCCTCTGTGTCCTGTATGTTGCCAAAAGGTCGGAAAAAGGGTTCAGTGGTGGCAGGTGTGGCCGAGAGTTCGGC
>JBGAPH010000033.1:0-84645 GCA_044221365.1 Pirellulales bacterium | reverse complement strand
CGTCCGCGCTTCGCTTGACGCACCCTACACCAAGACGCGGCTCTACACCAACTCCCCAATCACATTCCCCTCCTCCACCGCCGTCAGCGGGCGGCCGCTGTGGTCCGCGAAGGTCGTTTTGGGGTCGATGCCGAGGCTGTGAAACATCGTGGCGTGGATGTCGCCGGGGCGGATCGGGCGGTCCTTTGGCGATTCGCCCAGGCGGTCGGTCGAGCCGATCACCTGGCCGCCGCGCACTCCGCCGCCGCCGATTAGGCAGAACATGGCGTTCCCCCAGTGGTCGCGGCCGGGCGTGCCCATGCTGCCGGCGGCGCCGCCGTTGCCGCCATCGTTCATCCGCGGCGTGCGGCTGTATTGGGCGCACATCAGCACCATCACCTGGTCGAGCAGTCCGCGGCTCCGCAGGTCTTGGAACAGCGAGGAGACCGCCGCATCGACCTTGGGCAGGTAGTCTTCGAGCGACTGCTTGATGTTCCAGTGGTGGTCCCAGCCGCCGAAATGCACGGTGACGAACGTGGTGCCGGCTTCCACCAGCCGCCGCGCGAGCAGCGTGCTCTGCCCCCAGGTGTTGCGGCCGTAGCGGTCGCGGGTGGCGTCGTCTTCGGCGCTTAAGTCGAAGGCCTTGCGGGCCGCGGGGCCGGTGACGAGCTCGTAGGCCTGTTGCTCGAAGCGGTCCATCGCCTCGACGGCTCCCTCGGTGTCGACGGCCCGCCGCGTGCGGTCGAAGGTTTCGAGCAGCCGGCTGCGGTCGGCCAGACGATCGACCGTCAGCCCGCCGGCCAGGCGAATATTGCGAACCTGGAAGTCCTTGCTGTTCGGGTCGCCTTCGGTCTCGAACGGATTGTGGGCCAAGCCCAAGTAGTTCGCGCCGAAGTAGCCGGGCCGAATGCCAATGCTGGCCGCCACCGGCACCGCGACATAGGGGGGCACGCCTGGCTGCCGGGAGCCGCACACCTTGGCCGCGATCGAGCCGATCGAGGGGTAGCGGCCGGCCGTGTTGCCGCCCGTGGCGCCAATGCGGCCGGTGAGCATGCGATGGGCGCCGTCGAAGTGGTCGCCCGTGTCGACGTGCAGCGAGCGGATGATCGAGAAGGTGTCGGCAAGCTCGGCCTGCTTGGGGAAGAGCTCGCTAATCTCCATGCCTGGCACGCTGGTGCGGATGGGCCGCCAGAGCCCGCGGTACTCGGCCGGGGCCTCGGGCTTGAGATCGTACATGTCCATGTGGCTCGGACCGCCGTCGAGCCAGATGAGGATCACGGCCGTCTTCTTGCCGTTTCCAGCCGCCGCGGCCTCGGCCTTGGCACGGAGCAAGGCAGGGAGGCCGACCGAGGCCATGCCGGCGATGCCGATCTGCACAAAGCTGCGTCGCGACATCCCGTCGCAATAGTTGCCCGTCGCCCCGGCATGAATGCGGAACATGAACTGACTCCTTCCAGGCGGGTAAGGGGCGCCGGCCGTGGGTGGGAGTGGGCCGCCGACGCATAAGCAGAGGTTGATCCGTTCTGCCGATTCTAACGGATTTACGCGGCGGGGGTCAATCGTTTGGCGCGCGAAGGGGCCTTGCGGAATCGCAGGAGAGAGGAGAGGGGACCTGGCACCGCAACTCGCGCAGCGGCCTTACGGCGGTTGGGGTTACGGCACACGGAGAGCCTGTGATTTTTTGGGCTTTTCGAGTGAGGGGAGGGGGCGCTAGCTTGGTTGTTGCGGGGTGGTGGGCGAAGTTGGCGTGGGTCGAGGTTCCAGGATGGATCGCTTGTTGTTCGAGAAGGGCGCGGCGGAGTCGTCGGCGCCGTCCGAAATTGCCGCGGGAAGGCCTCGGTTGCGTGTGCCGCAGCGCGATCAGGTGGAGATGCAGTGCTCCGCGCTGGATGAGCTGCTCGAACCCGACCATCGGGCACGGCTGGTGTGGGCGGCCGTCAGCCGGCTGCCGCTCGCGGGCTGGCTGTCGGAGATCCGCGCCCGTCGAAGGGCACGTGGGCCAGGACGCCACCGACCCGCGGCTGCTGGTGGCAGCAATGGTCTACGCCACCTTGGACGCGGTCAGCAGCGCGCGAGCTGGCGGTATTGCGAAACGCAGGCGGCCTATCGCTGGCTGTGCGGCGGCGTGAGCGTGAACTATCACCTGCTGGCCGACTTTCGTTCGCGGGGCGGCGTTGGGAACTGCTGGCCGCAACTCGTAGCGCCCTGTTGGCCGAAGGCTTGGTGACGATGCAGTGCGTGGCTCAAGACGGCATGCGCGTGCAGGCCAGCGCCCCGGCAAGGCGAGCTATCGCCGCGCCCAGCCTTGGAGCAATTCTTGGCGGAAGCCCGCGCTGATGCAAGCAGCAAGCAGCTTGCCGAAGAGTCGCCGGAGGAACTCCACCAGCAGCAGGCGGCGAGGCGGGCCGCCGCGGAACGCCAAGCGCTGGTTGGAGGAAACGCTGCGTCAGTGTCCAGGAAGCAAGGCGCATCAACGGCAAGCTGCGGCCAAGAAGAGCTGGCCGAACGCCGCGCGAGGCCCGCGCCCTCGACCACCGATCCCGAGGCGCATTGATGCAGTTCTCCGATGGCGGCTATCGGCCGGGCTACAACGTGCAGTTCTGCACCGACACCGGCTCAGGCATCATCGTGGGCGTGTTCTGCAGCCGGCACGGACTTCGAGCAACTGCCGCCCATGCTGCGGCAGTTACGAGACCACGCCGCGTGCCGGAACAGGCGGCTGGTCGATGGCGGGTTCGCGGCCTGCCACTCGATCGAGCTGGCCGCTGCCACGGGGTGCGCGTAGTGTACGCGCCCGCTCAAAGAAGAACAGAAGCAGCTCGCCCAAAGGCAAGGACCCCTACGCCAAGAAGGCAGGCGATGGCGCGGGCGTGTCTGCGTGGAGGGCGCGGATGGGCACGGCGGCGGCCAAGCAGATCTATCAGCTGCTGCGGCTTGTCAGACGGCGGAATGGGTGAACGCGTTGGCTATGACCTCGACAAATGCCCGTCCGCAGCACTAGACAAGAGCCGCACAGTGGCTACGCTCTACGCAATCGCCCACAATGTCCTGCAGGCCTGCCGGCTCGAACACTCGCAGGGGAAACGGCCGACGGAGGAAGTTGAGAGCGGCCAGGCAGCGGCGCTCGCCCGCGACCGCCGCACCGCTTCGCCCATGAGACAACGAGGAGAATCCCGCAGCTCCGCTCAAAAAACAAAAAAAACGCGCTCCCCCCGCCGCCACAATCCAAAATCACACTGCTAGGCGCAAAAACTCACGGCCTCGGAGTGTGCCTACTACTTACGCAAACGAGTAGTTCAGCACGCCGTCGTTGCTGATGTCGATCGCGACCTGCCGGACCGGCTCTTCGCTCGCCATGCGGGTGAGCAGCTCGCCTGAGATGTCGGGCAGGATCGTGCCGGTGAGGATGTGGTCGATGTTGCGGGCGCCGCTCTCGACCTCTTCGCAGCGGGCCAGGATCTGCTCGATCACTTGCTCGCTGTAGGTCAGCTTCGCGCGGTGATTCTCCTCCAGCCGCTGGCCGATGCGGTCGAGCTGCAGCCGCACGATCCGCCGCAGCGTTTCGTCCCCCAGCGAGAAGTAGGGCACCACGGTCATCCGCGCGAGCAGCGCCGGTTTGAACACTTGCAGCAACTGCGGGCGAATCGCCTCGGCCACGTCCTCGGGCGCCGGCAGCTTGGCCGGGTCGATCGTGAGCTTGGTGATCGTGTCGCTGGCGGCGTTCGAGGTGAGCAGGATCACGGTGTTCTTGAAGTCGATCTCGCGTCCCTCGCCGTCTTCGAGCTGCCCCTTGTCGAAGACCTGGTAAAAGAGCTCCATCACATCGGGATGGGCCTTTTCCACTTCGTCGAGCAGGACCACGCTGTACGGCTTGCGGCGCACGGCCTCGGTGAGCACGCCCCCTTCGCCGTAGCCCACGTAGCCCGGCGGCGAACCCTTGAGGGTCGACACCGTGTGGGCTTCCTGGAACTCCGACATGTTGAGCACCACCAGGTTCCGCTCGCCGCCGAACAGGGCGTCGGCCAGCGCTAGGGCGGTCTCGGTCTTGCCGACGCCGCTGGGGCCGACGAGCAGGAACACGCCCACCGGCCGCTGCGGATCGACCAGGTTGGCTCGCGAGGTGCGAATTCGCTGGCTGATCGCTTCGAGGGCCGGGTTCTGGCCGATCACGCGCTTGCCGAGCAGGTCCGGCAGATGCAGCACCGCCTGCACTTCGTCGGAGACCATCTTGCCGACGGGGATGCCGGTCCACGCGGCCACGACATCGGCCACGATCTGGCTATCGACGCAGACCTGCACGAGCGGCTGTTCGCCTTGTTCGCGCGTTAGCTCGGCGGTCAGATTGGCCAGCTTCGTTCGCATTTCGGTCTGCTGGGCGTCTACCGGGTTCGAGTCGCCGCAGCCGGCGGCCGGCGGTTCGGCCAGCGCCACGGCGGCGCCCCCTTCGTTCGTCCAGGTCGCCTCTGCATCGCCAGCCTGCTGCTGAGCGCGGCGGGCAGGAGTCGAACAGGAGGACGACTGTTGAGCGGTCGCCTGAGCCGGCTGGGCGGCCAGCGTCTCGAGCTGCGTGCGGAGCTCGCGAATCTGGCTGACGAGCGTCTTCTCGCGTTCCCAGCGTCCCTCGAGCTCGTGCAGCGAGCGTTCGGACGAGACCTGTTGGGCTTCGAGTTCGGCGATCTTCTCAGCGTGGTCGGTGCCTGCGGCTTGCTCGCGGCGGAGTACGCGCAATTGAACCTCGGTTTGATCGATCTGCCGGCGGGCATCCTCGAGCGCCGGCGGCGTCGCGGCCTGGGCCATCGCCACGCGGGCACAGGCGGTGTCGAGCAGGCTCACGGCCTTGTCCGGGAGTTGGCGGCCGCTGATGTAGCGCTGCGAGAGCTTGGCGGCGGCCTCGAGCGCTTCGTCCAGGATGCGCAGCTTGTGGTGCCGCTCGAGCGTGTCGGCCAGGCCACGGAGCATGGTCACTGCCTGGTCCACCTGCGGCTCCTCGACCTTGACGACCTGGAAGCGGCGGGCCAGCGCGGCGTCCTTCTCGAAGTACTTCTTGTATTCCGACCAGGTGGTGGCCGCGATCGTGCGCAGTTCGCCGCGGGCCAGGGCCGGCTTGAGCAGGTTGGCCGCGTCGGCTTGGCCGGCTTGCCCGCCCGCGCCGATCATGGTGTGGGCTTCGTCGATGAAGAGCACGATCGGCTTGGGGGACCGCTTGACCTCTTCGATCACGGATTTGAGCCGGTTCTCGAACTCTCCCTTCACGCCGGCGCCGGCTTGGAGCAATCCCAGGTCGAGCGACCGCACGGCGACCTCGCGGAGCGGCGTCGGCACGTCGCCTTGGGCGATCCGCAGGGCAAAGCCTTCGACGACGGCCGTTTTGCCGACGCCGGCTTCGCCGGTGAGGATGGGGTTGTTTTGGCGGCGGCGCATCAGGATGTCGGTGATCTGGCGAATCTCGTGGTCGCGGCAGAGCACCGGATCGATCTCGCCGCGGCGGGCGCGGGCCGTGAGATCGATCGTGTATTGATCGAGCGCCGGCGTCTTGCTGGTGGTCGCCGCGCCGGGAGCACCGCTGGCGGCTTCGCTGGCGCTCGCAGGCGCATCTTGCTCGGGCGACCCTTCGGTGATCGTCAGCAGATCATGGCCGATCGAATCCTTCGGCAGCTTGTCGAATTCGGGCGAAATCTCGTGCGCCAGCCGCGCGAGATCGGCGTCGGTGGCGAGCGCCACGAACAAGTGGCCGCTGCGCAGCTGCCGAGCGCCCAGCTCGAGCGAAGCATAGAGCCAGGCCGCCCGCGCCAGGTCGACGATTCGCGGCGAGAGGCCGGGCGTGCGGCCGTTGCCGGTCTTCAGGCGATCGAGGGCCTGGGCGAGGTCACGATCCAGGCGGCCACGGTCCAGGTCGTATTGCCGGCAAATTCGCACCAGGTCGCTGTCGGCCGCTTCGAGCAGCTTGACGAGCCAGTGCTCGATTTCGACGTCGTAATTCGTGCGCGATTGGCACAACCCGGCCGCCCCCTCGAGCGCCCGCCGCGTGGGTTCGTTCAGCTTTCCTACGAGCGTTTTCAGATTGAGCGGCACGGCGGGGTTCCTCGGGGCGGGAGACCGGGGGGGAGCAAACGTTCGCTCAAGGATAGAACGCACTTGCGCGCATCCCGGCGGCGGCTGCACAGGAGTGGGCCGGCGCGAACCGTCGTTGGCCGTTCTGGCCCGGTAAGTTATGCTGGACGTTGATGTTCCTTCGATTGGCGCCCGCCTTTTGCGCGAAGCTGGAAAATGCCTCAATCCCGCCTCCTGCGACGAATCGGCCGGGCCGCGTTCGCGGCGGCGTTCGTGGCGGGTACCATTGCGGCTCGTCCGGCGCGGGCTCAATCCTCGGGAGGTGCATCGGCCCCTGAGCGCACGGTGGGCGAACTGATCCTTGATCTGGACGCAGACGCCTTCGAGCTGCGAGATCGTGCCCGCGACCGGCTGAGCGTGCTTGCTCGCCAGGCTGACCATCGCCCCCAACTCGAACAGGCGCTCGCAAAAACGCTGCAGTCCGCCGACCTCTCGCTCGAAGCACGAGCGTCGCTCTTGGCGCTAGCGCGTGAAGGAGGCTTGGGGGCGCCTGCTGCCGATCCGGGAGTCTGCACCGTTGACGAAGCCGAGCGGTTGGTGCAGGGATTGTTGGGCAATCGCTTTGACGAGCGAGCAAAGTCCCAATCCCGTCTGCTCGCGCTGCTGTCGCGGGCCGACAACGTGCGCCCCGTGTTCGCCGCGCTGCATCGCCGGATGGTCGACCCTGCGCTCACGGCGGCCGAGCTATCGGTCCTGGGGCCCACCTGGCAGCGGGCCCGGGGGGCTTGGCTGGCGGCCGACGCCGACACGCGGCGTCTGCCCGAGGCGAGCGACGATCAAATCGAGGCCTGGATCAAGCGGCTCAGACGGCCTGTCTCCGAGGTCGGGGCGCGAGCGCGCCAGATCGCCGGAGTCGAGCTCGAGCTGCGGCTGGCTGACGATGTCCAATCTGCCAAAGTCACGCAGCATCTTGCGGCCGCCCTGGAAGGGAACAGCCAGAACCTGCCTGCGCTCAACGACCTGTTCGATCTCACGCAGCCCACGGTGGCGGCGGAGATTTGGCGGCAAGGGAGCAACGTGACGATCCAGTACCTGGTCGTGGGCCGGCCGCAATGGCCCGACACGCCGGTTCGACGCACCTACACGCTCTTCGACCGCGCCGACGAGCACAGCGCTCATCTGGCCAACGGCAACACGCTGACCCCCGGCGACTACCCAGTCGGCCAGGTTTTTCCGTTTCAGGCTGCAAATTACATCGTCATCTTTCGGCTGGCCTACCTGCCGACGCCGCGCGAGCGGATGTTGCACGAGGCGAACGCTCGCGAGCCCGACGCGATCCGCTGGGCCCGGCATTGCCGCTCGACGCTCGACCGCTACTTGGCCGAGAACCACGAGCTGACCGATTCCGAGCTGCAAGCGCTCGACGAGTTCGACGCGCAAGAGGTGTCGCGGTTCGCCGGCCAGTATCTGCAGAAGGCGCCCGACCGAGCGCTCGGCGCCGACGGCGGCTTGGGCGCCGGCCTGGTCGGCAGCCGGCACGCGATTCTGTGCGTGTTGCTCGCTCAGCGCGGCACGCCTGCGGCGCTCCCGGGGCTCGTCAAGGTCGCGAGCGAAGGGCGAATCCTGCCGGCCAACACTCAGACGCCCTACGCCATGCCCTGGATCGCAGCGCTGGCGATTGCCGCGCGGTCGCCCGAGGCCGCCGAGTCGCAGGCGGCCTGGGAGCAGTTAGTGGGAACTCGCGAGCCGCTCGAGGCTGGGTCGCCCCAGCGGGGCGAAGTCGACGCGACGGCCGCTGCCTGGCTGCTGCGCCAGGCAGGGGAGGAGACAGCGTCGTTTCGGCTGACGCCGGTCGAAAACCGCCAGGCTATGGCCTTTGGCTGCCCTCCCGCTTACCGATTCTCCAGCGACGAGGGGCGCGACGCGGTGCGCCGCTGGCACGCTGCCCGCCACCCGGCGGCGGCCGACGCCCCCTAGCGGCGATCAGGGACGCTTCCCGGCCACTTTCCGCCCCCTCGGCTCCGAGCTACAATCGGGGGTCGAAATTACCTGGTTTTTGCCCATTTCTTGTCTCTTTCAAGCCCACCGTACTCTGGCGGTAGCGGCGGCCAACGAGGAAGCCTGATGATCGTTACGACGAAGGAGTTGTTCCAGCACGCCTACGGCAAATACGCCGTGGGGGCCTACAACATCAACAACCTGGAGCAAACGATCGGGCTGTTCCGCGGCTGCGTCGGCAAGAAGGACAGCAACACCGGTCCGGCCGACGCCGCGAAGAGCGCGCCGTTCATCATCCAGATCTCGCGTGGCGCCCGCAGCTACTCCGACAAGCGGTTTCTCGAGGCGATGATCCGCACGGCCGAAGAGGTCTTCCCCGAGGCGATCTTCGCGGTTCACTTGGACCACGGCACCGAAGAAGTCTGCTACGACTGCATCGACAGCGGGTTCTACTCGTCGGTCATGATCGACGCCTCGCACGAGACCTTCGACGAGAACATCGCCATCACCCGCCGCGTCGTCGAGCGTGCCCACGACAAGGGCATCTCGGTCGAGGCCGAACTCGGCATGCTGGGGGGCGTGGAAGAAGACATTCAGGTCGATGCCGAGCACGCCTGCCTGACCGACCCCGACGAAGCGGTCGAGTTCGTGGAGCGCTCCGGCTGCGACAGCCTGGCCGTGGCCATCGGCACCTCGCACGGCGCCTACAAGTTCAAGGGCTCGCAGGGCCTGCACTTCGATCGCATTCAAGAAATCCAGAAGCTGCTGCCCAAGTTCCCGCTCGTCATGCACGGCTCGAGCAGCGTGCCCAAGGAGTGGGTCGACCGCATCAACAAGGCCGGCGGCAAGCTGCCTGACACGAGCGGCGTGCCGGAGAAGGACTACCTGCCGGCGGCCAAGATGGGCGTGACCAAGGTCAATATCGACACCGACGGCCGCTTGGTGTGGTGCGCGATCCACCGCGAGTTCTTCCGCGACAAGCCGGACGATTTCGATCTCCGCGGTCCCGGCAAGATCTTCATGGCCGCCTACGCCGACTTCATCCTGCACAAGAACGTGGCGCTGGGTTCGGCCGGACAGCTCGAGTCGCTCCGTAAGGCGCTGGCGATGCAGCCGGTGGGGTAAGGCCCCTCGTAGCCGGCACACTCCGTGTGCCGAATGCGGGAGCGGCGCCAGCCTTGAACCGCCGTTCACCGCGGTCGTGGTTGCGGCACACGGAGAGCCTGTGATTTTTTGGGCTTTTCGAGTGAGGGGAGGGGGCGCTAGCTTGGTTGGCGCGGGGTGGTGGGCGAAGTTGGCGTGGGTCGAGGTTCCAGGATGGATCGCTTGTTGTTCGAGAAGGGCGCGGCGGAGTCGTCGGCGCCGTCCGAAATTGCCGCGGGAAGGCCTCGGTTGCGTGTGCCGCAGCGCGATCAGGTGGAGATGCAGTGCTCCGCGCTGGATGAGCTGCTCGAACCCGACCATCGGGCACGGCTGGTGTGGGCGGCCGTCAGCCGGCTGCCGCTCGCGGGCTGGCTGTCGGAGATCCGCGCCGTCGAAGGGCACGTGGGCCGGGACGCCACCGACCCGCGGCTGCTGGTGGCGCTGTGGGTCTACGCCACCTTGGACGCGGTCAGCAGCGCGCGCGAGCTGGCCCGGTTGTGCGAAACGCAGGCGGCCTATCGCTGGCTGTGCGGCGGCGTGAGCGTGAACTATCACCTGCTGGCCGACTTTCGTTCGCGGGGCGGCGCGCGTTGGGACGAACTGCTGACGCAACTCGTGGCCGCCCTGTTGGCCGAAGGCTTGGTGACGATGCAGTGCGTGGCTCAAGACGGCATGCGCGTGCGGGCCAGCGCCGGCAAGGCGAGCTATCGCCGCGCCAGCCGCTTGGAGCAATGCTTGGCGGAAGCCCGCGCCCAGGTGCAAGCGCTCAAGCAGCTTGCCGAAGAGTCGCCGGAGGAACTCCACCAGCGGCGGCAGGCGGCGCGGGAGCGGGCCGCCGCGGAACGCCAAGCGCGGTTGGAGGAAGCGCTGCGTCAGTGTCAGGAAGCAGAGGCGCAACGGCAAGCTGCGGCCAAGAAGAGCGGCCGAACGCCGCGCGAGGCCCGCGCCTCGACCACCGATCCCGAGGCGCGAGTGATGCAGTTCTCCGACGGCGGCTATCGGCCGGGCTACAACGTGCAGTTCTGCACCGACACCGGCTCAGGCATCATCGTGGGCGTCGATGCCACCCCGGCCGGCACGGACTTCGAGCAACTGCCGCCCATGCTGCGGCAGTTGCGAGACCGCTACCGCCGCGTGCCGGAACAGGCGCTGGTCGATGGCGGGTTCGCGGCCTGCCACTCGATCGAGCTGGCCGCTGCCGCAGGGTGCGCAGTGTACGCGCCGCTCAAAGAAGAACAGAAGCAGCTCGCCCAAGGCAAGGACCCCTACGCCAAGAAGGCAGGCGATGGCGCGGGCGTGTCTGCGTGGAGGGCGCGGATGGGCACGGCGGCGGCCAAGCAGATCTATCGGCTGCGCTGTCAGACGGCGGAATGGGTGAACGCGTTGGCGCGGAACCGCGGCCTCCGACAAATGCCCGTCCGCGGCGCAGACAAGAGCCGCACAGTGGCTACGCTCTACGCAATCGCCCACAATGTCCTGCAGGCCTGCCGGCTCCGAACACTCGCAGGGGAAACGGCCGACGGAGGAAGTTGAGAGCGGCCAGGCAGCGGCGCTCGCCCGCGACCGCCGCACCGCTTCGCCCATGAGACAACGAGGAGAATCCCGCAGCTCCGCTCAAAAAACAAAAAAAACGCGCTCCCCCCGCCGCACCAATCCAAAATCACACTGCTAGGCGCAAAAACTCACGGCCTCGGAGTGTGCCTACTACAAACGCAAAGCCCTGGCAGGGCGACAGAGCATCGTCTGTCATCCTTCCAGGGCTCTTAAATTGGCTGTCCTTTGTTCGCCCTCAGGGCGAGGCGGTCGAGGTGGTTGCGCATTACTCGTGTCGCCGCAGCGGCGTAGTCGCGCTACTCCTTCTTTGCGGTCTCGCTTGGCCCGCTCACGCCCGCGTCGGCCCTGTTCCGCAATGGATCTGGTCGAGCGCCTGGCCGCTGGCCGGCGAGAACGCTCGCTTGGGAACTACGCTCTCGGTTGGCGCGGGGCTTCGCCGAGCGACGCTCGAAGCGCTGGCCGACGAGAAGGCGACCTTGCTGCTCGACGGCCATGAAGTCGCCGCGATCGAGGGTCACCGCCGCTGGTCGTCGCACGATATTACAGCAGCACTGGCTGCCGGCGAACACCAGCTCGCGATCGCGGCGACCAACGCGCAAGGGCCGGCCGGCGTCGCGCTGCGGCTGACGCTCGAATACGACGACGGCCATCGCGAATCGATCGTAACCGATCCCACCTGGCGAGTGGCATCGAGCGAGGCGAACGCTGCCGAAAACGCACCCGCCGTCAGCCAGGGACTTGTCGGCGTGCAGCCCTGGGGCGATCAAGAAGGCGAAGTCGGCGACTACTACCAGTGGGCCAAGGCCAAGACGCTCGACGGCGCCGATCCCGCTGGCGGAGTGCAGGTTCCGCCTGGCTTCACGGTCGAGAAGCTCCGCGATTCGCAGCCCGGCGAAAGCTCCTGGGTGAGTTTGGCCTGCGATCCGCAGGGGCGGCTGGTGATCGGCCGCGAGGGGCGCGACAAGCATCGCGGCCTCTTGCGGCTGACGTTGCCCAAGAGTGGCGAGTCGATCTACTCCGAATCGCTCGACGACACGCTCAATGAGCCGCGCGGCCTCGCGTTTCGTGGACACCATCTCTTCGTCAACGCCAACAACGACCTGAGCCTGTTTCGCCTGACCGACTCCGGCGAGGGCCGCTTCGCCCAAAAGACGTTGCTCCGCACGTCGCCCGGCGATGTGGGCCATGGCCGCAATGCGCTGGCCTTTGGGGCAGACGGCCACCTCTATAGCATTCATGGCAACGACACTCGGCTGCCCGAAGACTTCGATCCGGCGGCCAGCCGCTGTGTTCATGCGGCGGTCGATCGGCTGCGCTCCTGCCGCTGGGACCGCGCGCTGTTCGACTTTCAGGCCAAGCTGCCGGCAGGGCACTTGATTCGTACCACGGAGAACGGCCGGCCTTGGGAGCTGTTTGCCCTGGGATTTCGCAATCCGTACGGACTGGCCTTCAACGACGACGGCGAGGCCTTCACCTTCGACGCCGACAACGAAGGGGACCTAGGCACGCCCTGGTACCGTCCCACGCGGATCAACCACATCGTTTCCGGCGGGGACTACGGCTGGCGGCAAGGGACTGGCATGCGTCCGTCCTGGTACCCCGATAGCCTGCCGACGAACTTGGACATCGGCAAGACCTCGCCGACCGGTGTGAAGTACGGCGGCCGCAGCGCCTTTCCCGAGCGCTACAAGAACGCACTGTTCGCGGTCGACTGGTCCTACGGCCGCATCTATGCCTTGCCGCTCATCCCGCGCGGCGCGAGCTATGCGATGACGGCCGAGGTGTTCGTCGAAGGGATGCCCCTCAACGTGACCGACCTCGAGTTCGGCCCCGACGGCGCCCTCTACTTCGTCACCGGCGGCCGCGCCACGCAGTCGGCCCTCTACCGCGTCGCCTGGAACGACGACAAAAGTAGCAGGCACTCTCCGAGTGCCGCAGCCCCGCCGCAAGTTTCCTCCGACGAACGAACTGCCGCCACGGCCGCCCGCGCGCTCCGCCGCCGGCTTGAAGCGTTCCACAACCGCATCGATCCAGCCGCGATCGACGCAGCCTGGCCCAGTTTATCGAGCACCGATCACTGGCTTCGCTGTGCCGCCCGGATCGCCATCGAGCACCAACCCGTCGATCAATGGCGCGAGCGAGCCCTGCACGAGCCGAACACGCTGGCTGCCGTCACGGCGCTCATGGCCCTGGCTCGCTCCGCCAATCTAGCCGATGGCTCGGCGATTCTCGCTCGGCTCAATGCCTTGCCGCTCGAAACCGCCTCGATCGAGGAGCAGCTCATCGCCCTCCGCGCGTACCAACTTTGCCTGATTCGCCTCGAGCGACCGACGCTCGAACTGGCCACCACGGTGCGGACCCGGATCGAAGGTTTGTATCCCAGCCGTTCCGCGCCCGTGAACCAGCTCGCCTGCGAACTGCTGCTCGAGCTCGAGTCGCCCGTGGTGCTCGAGCGGACGCTCGCCTTGCTTGACGCCGCCAACACGCAGGAGGAGCGGCTGCTGTGGCTGTTCGAGCTGCGCAATGCGCGGAAAACCTGGACGCTAGACCAGCGCCGCCGCTACCTGGGCCACTTGGCGCAGACGCGGCAAGACGTGGGCGGCCGCGAGTTGCCGACCGCGCTCTGGTCGATCGCGGCGGAGTTCCGGGGCACGCTTAGCGAAGACGAAGCCCAGGCGCTCGCCGATCTGCTGAATCCGCCGCCGGCTGAGACCGTCGCTCAAACGCCGGTGTCCCGGCCCCTCGTGCGCAAGTGGGCGCTCGAAGACCTCCAAAGCGCCCTCGCCGAGTCGCAGGGGACGCCCGATCCGGCCCGCGGCCGCCAGGTGTTTCGCGCCGCTCAGTGCGTGCGCTGCCACCGCGCCGGCGGCGAAGGACAACCCATTGGCCCCGACCTCCAGGCGACCGCCCGCCGCTTCTCGCGGCGCGATCTGCTGGAAACGATTCTCGTTCCCTCGAAGGTGATCGACGACAAGTTCCGCGATGTCGTGCTGCAGCTTCACTCAGGCCGCGTCGTCACGGGGCGCGCGATTGGCGGCGACGATGAGACCCTCTTGATCGCGGCCGATCCGTTTTCGCCGCTGGTGGTCGAGGCGATCCCGCGGGCCGACATCGAATCGCAACGGCCGTCAGAGGTGTCGCCGATGCCGGCAGGCCTGCTCGATACGTTCACCGCTGGCGAGATCGCCGACTTGCTGAGTTTCTTCGAAAGCGAAGGCCAGCGGCCGTCGGCGGCTGGAGCGCATTGATTGAACCCTCTCCCTCCGGGAGAGGGCAGGGTGAGGGTCGCTGAGCATGCCATCCACTAACCTCGTCTTCGGCGCCGGCTATCTCGGTCAGCGAGTCGCCGCGCTTTGGCGGGATGCCGGCCGGCACGTGCATGTGGTCACGCGCTCGAGAGCGCGCGCTGAAGAACTCGCAACCGCCGGTTACCAGCCCTACGTCGCCGACGTCACACGTCCCGAAACGCTCGCGGCCTTGCCCACAGCGGATACGGTGCTCTTCGCCGTCGGCTTCGATCGCACGAGTGGCCGCACGATTGGCGAGGTCTATGCTGACGGCCTGGCGAACGTGCTCGCGGCGCTCGGCGACCGGCCGCGGCGGTTCCTCTACATCAGCTCGACCGGCGTCTACGGCCCGGGCGACGGCGGCTGGATCGACGAGGAAACCCCCTGCCATCCCGACCGCGAAGGGGGCCAGGCCTGCTTGGCGGCGGAGCAGACGCTGGCGGCGAGCGCGCTCGGACCGCGTTCGATCATCCTCCGGCTGGCCGGCATCTACGGCCCGGGCCGCATCCCGCGCGCGGCCGATTTACTGGCCGGCAAGCCGCTCGCCGCCCATCCCGACACGCACTTGAACTTGATCCACGTCGTCGACGCTGCCCGCATCGTGCTGCTTGCCGAGCAAGCAGCAGCGCCCAGGACCTACGTCGTGTCGGACGGCCACCCGGTCCTGAGGCGCGACTACTTCGCCGAGCTGGCCCGGCTGCTGAGTGCGCCCGCTCCCACGTTCATCGCGCCGCCGGCCGATGGGCCTCCGCAGCGCGGGGCGAGCGATCGCAAGGCGAGCAATGCCCGGCTCATGCGCGAGTTGCGGCCAGAATTTGACTATCCCAGCTATTGCGAGGGACTGGCGGCGATTGTGGCGGCTGGCGACCACTGACCGGACGTGTTGTGCGCGAGGCTCCCGCGGCCGACCTTCGTTGGTATTGCTCCTTGCGGTCAGCGCGCCGTCACCGGGGACCGCCGACGTGAAGTCGGCGGCTCGCTGCGGCCAAGTGTAGCCGCACTTCTCGCACACAACTGCGACGCCGCCACCGCCGCGCCGGCGAGCGGCGGGGTTCACCCCCGCCGTCCCACGCAAACACGCTAGCCGCTGACCGGCCGCCCGAGCCCGCGCAACAGTTCGAGCGTGTAGATCCCAGTATCATGGTCGTCGCTGAAAGCGACCGAGTAGGCGTAGTTGCCCACCGGCGTGAGGCTGGCGACCGCCATGGGTCGTGTCTCGGCCGGCGACAGAATCGCGAGGGGATTCGGCTTCGCCGGGCCTTCGGCGCGCTTCTCACGGCACGTGGCGCAGGGGCACGCCGCGCGGAGCTCGTGCGCCGTGTACTCGCGCACCTGGCCGTCACTCCACGTGATACGAATGCCGGTTGGGGTGCGGCTGAGTTGGGTGGGGGTGGGGGCGGACACGGCGGCGGATGTCGGGAGGGGCGAGGTGAAAGAAGCTGCGTGCGGGCAAAAATCCCTGCCGACCCTCACCCTGCCCTCTCCCACAGGGAGAGGGTTCTAGGCGGCGAGTTCTTGGAGCAGGCGGTCGACTTCTGCGGCCGTGTTGTAATGCGCGAGGCCGATGCGCACTAGCCCCGCCGGCTCGAGTCCCAGCGACTCGGTGACCGAGAGGGCGTAGAAGTTGCCGTGCCAGACGAACAGCCCGCGCTCGGCCAACCGCTCGGCGAGCGCTTGCGACGCAACTCGGCGGTGCGTGATCGACACGGTGGGCGCCCGCTCGTGCAGCCGCGCTGGGTCGTCCGGTCCCCAGATGCACACGTCCGGAATCTCCTTGAGTCCCTCGAGCAACCGCCGCATGAGCGCGCGCTCGTAGTCGCCGATCCGCTCCCAAGCCGCGAGCAGCGCGGGCCGCCGCGCCAGCGGCGGTTCGCCCGGGGTCTGGCCAAGGCTCGCCACATAGTCGACGGCCGCCCGGGCCCCCACGATTCCCTCGTGGCTCTGCGTGCCGGTCATCCACTTGCCGGGCAGATCGTTGGTCGCCGGGCGCAGCTTATAGGCCGTGAGTTCTTCCAGTCGATCGCGTTTGCCATAGAGCACGCCGACGTGTGGGCCGAAGAACTTGTAGGCCGAGCAAGCCAGGTAGTCGCAGTCCCAGTCGACGACGTCGATCGCGGCGTGGGGCGCAAAGTGGACGGCGTCGAGGAACACCTCAGCGCCCACCGCATGTGCCAGGCGGCCGATCTCGGCCACGGGATTGATCGTCCCTAGGGCGTTCGACGCGCAGCCCACCGCCACCAGCCGCGTCCGCGGCGAGAGCGCCTGCGAGAAGGCCTCGAGATCGAGCACGCCCGTTTCCAGATCGAAGGGAATCTCGCGCACCACCGCCCCGGCGTCGAGCGCCGCCAGCTTCCAGGGCGACACGTTCGCGTCGTGGTCGAGCCGCGTGACGATCACCTCGTCCCCCTTCCGCCAGGTGCGGGCGAGCGCGCGGCTGAGGGCAAAGGTGAGCGACGTCATGTTCTGGCCGAAGGCGATCGTGCCGGGGTCGTTCGAGCCGACGAAATCAGCGAGCGCGGCGTGCGCCTCGTCGAGCAGCCGATCGCTCTCCACGCTGGTGGCGAAGACGCCGCCGTGGTTGGCGTTCGTGTTGGCGAGATACCCGGCCACGGCGTCGATCACGCTCCGCGGGCACTGCGTGCCGCCGGGGCCGTCGAAAAAGGCGGCCGGATGGCCGTTCACCTGGCGCTCGAGCGCGGGAAACTGGGCTCGGCAGGCGGCAACGTCGAACTTCGCGGCAAGAGCGCTGGGCACGCGGCCCTCCCTGGCAAAAAGTGCGGCCCCGAACAGTCGAACTAGGCCACATCGCGATCTTCGAACAGCGCGAGCGCAAACAGCATCGCCACGGTGCTATAGAGCACACAATAGAGCAGCGCCCAGAGCAAGTAGGTAGGCGGCACCGCCGCTCCTGCCGCCACGGCGGCCTGAATGTTGAAATGCTCGAGCACCGGCAAGACCGTCGCCAACAATTGCCCCATGAAGGTGACGATGGGGAACTTGCCGACGCTCGACACCACGAGCTGCGGCACCAGATGTCCCAGCACGTAGATCGAGAAGCAGATCATCAGGTTGGCGAGCATCGGCAGCCGCGTGGAGATGGCCACGCTCACGGCCGCCAGCGTCACCGTTTCCAGGAACGCGAGCACGAGGCCTGGAATAATGCCTTGCATCTCCAGAAAGCAGTCGCGCCAGGTGGGGTCGGGGTTGGCCGTTTCGCGGGCGTCGTACACCACCTTGTAGGAGACGCAGAAGAGAAAGATCAGCCCCAGGAACACGAACAGGAGGAACACCGGGCCGATCACGCCGAAGAACTTGCCGAGGATGAACTGCCGGCGGCTGACCGGCTTGGAGAGCACGGTGAGCGCCGTGCGGCCCTCGATTTCCTCGGCCACCGACACGCTCGAGGTCCACAGCGCGACCAAGATGCCGAGCACCATGATCAGCGTCAGCCCCGAGTCCTTGAGCATCTTCACGTCTTCGCCGAACGTGTTGTACGGGATGAAGATGAAAGTCACGAGGAAGAACGCCCCCGCGGCCAGCGCCACGTAGAAGATCGGCTGACTGGTCCCTTCCTTCGTCGTCGCCTCGGCGATCGCCGCCACCTTGGGCATCGAGAGCCGGAAGGCGAAGTACAGGGCGTACAGAATCAGCACCGCCAAGGCCACTTGCGGGATCACCAGCACCTCGGTGTATTCCACCCGCGTCGACACCGAGATGTCGATTTTGGCCGGGGCCGTGGTCAGGTTCGAGATGAACAGCGTGTCGACCATTCCGTAGAACGGGTTCCGCTGCACCAAGTTCTTGTTGTCCTTGTCGTTGCCCGCTCCTTCCCGCCATTCGATGGGATTACGGGCGCGGACTTTCTTGTAGAGGAACGTCTCTTCCGGGGCCCCTTGGTCGTTGTTGGGCATGACCGTGATGTCGCGGTCGCTCAGCAGGTGGAAAACGCGAATCTCATTTGCCCGCACGCCGAGCGGCACCGCCTCGTTCACCTTGCCAGGCTCGATGACGACCGATTTCTCGAGGTCGCCTACCTTGGTGAGTCGGCCCGCCGAGGCAAGCAGCGTTTGGTAGGGGACGAGCACGGTGGCGACCAGCGCGAAACCGGCCATCGACAGGCCGACGATGGTCAGCGGCCCCAGCGGCCCCTGCCGTACGATGTTCATCGTTTCGCGTGCAACCGCCGGTTTGGCTACCGCCAACAGCCCATAGGCGATCGCCAGGACCACGAAGCCGGCGGCGACGCCCACGGAGATCAGCCACAGCGGGGCGATCCACTCGAGGGCGCCGAATAGGACGAAGCTGGACAGGGAGAGCGTGGTCATTGGGCTCGAGCGCTTACGAGGGGTTTGCCTGGGTTGCGAGCGGCCGCTGCGAGGCGAGCTTTCCGGACCGCGCGGCCGCTTTCCTAGCGGCGGATGCGGAAGCCGTGAAACTCGCCAGTGGCGGGGCCGTCTTCGCTCTGCTCGTATCGGATGTACGCGTGCATGCCCGACCTGAGTTCGCCGAGAAAGCGTTCGATCTCAGCCGCCGCTCCCTCGGCCACGAGCCGCACCCGGCCATCGGGCAGATTCTCGACGCAACCGCTCACCGCGTAACGACTCGCGATGCCGGTCGCGGTCGCGCGAAAGCCCACGCCCTGCACGCGCCCGGCGAACCATACGGTCCGCCGCAGCGAGGAAGGAGAGACGTCGCCCACGCTTCGGAAGTCTGGGAGTCGAGAATGCTTCGGACCTTGCCAGGTTCGAGTATACCTGGGGTCAGGAGGTCCAACTAGTAGCCTGGAAACCACTTCGACGGCTCGCGTTCAGACCTGGGCTGCGCCGCGGCGCGAACAACTGAATCCGATCGTCAACGCAGCCTCGCGGGGTTCATCATCGTGTAAGCTCGCCCGCGGCGGGTTGTGCCGATCGCGGCGGTCAGAACGATCTGAGGGCCGTGGCTTCCCCACGCGAGATTGCGATTTCGCGGCTGCCAAGCGTTTGCGGGCCTGTGGGTTAGGGCCGCCCGGCCCCTCACCCCCCTCCCTTGGCGAGCCCGCCGCCGTTCTAGGGTTTTCGTGTACCCGCCTGGCCAGGCCTCTGCTGCCTGGCCGTGTTTCGAACCCTCCTGAACCGAAGAGGAGCCTGCCATGACCGCGTGCGCCGAGATGTCGACCACTCAGAACGTGCTCGAAGTGCGTCTGACCGGCAAGTTGACCCGCGAGTTCTATGAGCAGTTCGTGCCCGAGATCGAGCGGCAGATTCAGCAGTACGGCAAGCTGCGGATCATGCTCGAGCTCGAAGACTTCCACGGCTGGACCGCCGGCGCCCTCTGGGAGGACATGAAGTTCGACTTCCGCCACGGCCACGACATCGAGCGGCTGGCGATCGTGGGAGAGAAGAAGTGGCAAAAGGGGATGGCCGCCTTCTGCAAGCCGTTTACCTCGGCCACGGTCAAGTACTTCGACCAGAGCAAGATGACGGCTGCTCGCAAGTGGATCGAGACGGCGTAAAGCCGCCGGAACCGAGATTGCTGACTCGCTTGGGGCCGGAGCGCTCTGGCCCCAAGCGGGTTGTTTGCCGGGGCGGCTTGTTTGCCGCGGAATGACGGCTAGAGTAACCATTGGCTACGCGCTCGAGTTCCGTACCTGGTCCTCTCGTTCCTGCCGCTGGAGAGCTCGCGATGGGCATTCTTTCTTGGATCGTGTTGGGTCTGATCGCCGGCGCCGTGGCCAAGTTGATCATGCCGGGGGACGACCCGGGCGGCTGCATCGTGACGATCCTGCTCGGCATCGCAGGCGCCTTCGTGGGCGGCTTGATCGGCTCGGCGGTTGGTTTCGGCAAAGTCACGGAGTTCGATCTCCGCAGCCTGGGAATTGCGATCATCGGCTCGATCGTGCTGCTGCTGGGCTACCGCTTTGTTATGAAGCGGCGGTAGCGGCCTTTGAAGGGCGGCGCGCTCATGCCCCCCGTCGATAGCCAGGGCGGTGCTCCGCGCTCTTGCCCGGCGCGATCGTCAGCCATTCGCCCTCGGGCTCCAGCCACCTGGCCAGATACAGGATTTGGCCGACGTGGTAGGCCGCGTGCGTCACCCCGCGGAGCAGCGCTTGCCTTAAGGTGTGCGGTTCGCCGCGGATCGTGATCGTGTGGCTGAGGTCGACCGTTTCAAGCTGGCCAAGCGTGGCGAACAGCGTTTCCCAACTCGCGGCCCAGCGAGCCATCAGCCCCTCGCGCGTGTCGGCCGGCTCGAGCACGAACTCTTGATCGCGGTTCCGCTGCGGCGAGTCGCCGTCGCCCCCCAGCACGTTTCCCCACCGCGACTGCAGGTTGCCTGCTAAATGCTTGACGATCAGCGCCGGTGGGTTCACCACTTCGCTCGGCCGGCGGAAGAACGCCTCGTCGCTGAGCGAGCCCAGGGCACGCTCGGCCAGGGCCTGATGGCGACGGAACTCGTAGGTGACGTCGGTCAGTGTGGGATCCATTGAGGGAGGGCTCCTATCAAGGGTCAATCGCGCCCTGGTTCTACCGTCCGTTGGCTGCCAGCACGATCGGCACAACCGGCAGATTTTGCTCATGGCGGCAGTCCGCGGCGGTCGAATTCTAGGACTGCATCGCCGCGGGGGGTCTCCGCGCCGGCGAGGGAACATTCGTTCGATCTTGGCTGCGAGGATCGCTGATGAGACGCAAGGCCTTTTGCCGTTTGGTTTTGGCGCCTTCTCTGGTTGCCGCCGCCGGCCTCGGCTCGACCGCCTGGGCGGCTACTCCCACTGCGGAGCAGGCCCTGAAGCTGGTGCCCAACCAAAAGGATGTCGAGTTCGACACGCCGGCCGCCGCCCAGATGGCCCAGTGCCAGATCAAGGCCGAGAAGGTCGCCGGCAAAACGGGCTGGGTGATCCGCGATCCGCAGGGGCAGATTCTCCGCAAGTTCGTCGACACCAACGGCGACAACGTCGTCGATCGCTGGAGCTTCTACCAGGACGGCATCGAGGTCTACCGCGACATCGACACCAACTACAACGGCAAGATCGACCAGTGCCGGTGGCTGAACATCGGCGGCAGCCGCTGGGGGGTCGACACCAACGAAGACGGCAAGATCGACGCCTGGAAGTCGATCTCGGCGGAGGAAGTGTCCGCCGAAGTCGCCCAAGCCCTGCGCGACCGCGATCCCGAGCGGTTCCAGCGCGTGTTGCTCACCAAAGACGAGCTCGGCCAACTGCGGCTCGACCCAGTCAAAGCTAAGGAACTCGAGCAGCGCGTGGCCGCGGCGGTGGGAGATTTCACCACCACCAGCGGCAAGCAGAAGGTGCTCGGCCCCAAGAGCCGCTGGGTCGACTTTGGCGGCCTGCGCCCCAGCATCGTACCGGGGGACGATGGCGGCGCCGACTTGCTGATCTACGACAACACCATGGCCATCATGGACACGAGCGGCCAGACGGGCCAGATCCACCTAGGCACGCTGGTGCGCGTGGGGGACGGCTGGCGCGTCGTCGACGGGCCGCAGATGGAAGCGATCACCAAGGCCTCCTTCTCGGGCCGCCCTGACGCGGCCGACACGCCGGCGGCCGACGCTCCCGGCGAGAACGCCCAGCGGTTGCTCGGCGAGCTCGAGAAGCTCGACCAGCAGATGATCGCCGCGGCCTCGCTCGACGAGCAGGCCAAGGTGAACGCCCAGCGGGCCGACTTGCTCGAAAAGCTCGTGGAACAAGCCGGCCCCGAGGATCGCGCTTCCTGGATTCGGCAGCTTGCCGACACCGTGAGCGCGGCCGTGCAGTCGGGGGGCTATCCCGATGGCGTGGCTCGCTTGCAAGGCATGGCCGACAAGCTGACCGACCCGGCCGACGCCGACCTGAAGACGTATGTCGAATTCCGCCACCTGATGGCCGACTACGTGCTCAAGCTGCAAACCCCCGGCGGCGACGCCGGCAAAACGCAAACCGATTGGCTCGCCAACCTGGAGAAGTTCGTCAAGGATCATCCGCAGAGCCCCGACGCTCCCGAGGCGATGCTGCAGTTGGCCACGACGCACGAGTTCGCCGGCAACGAAGCCGAAGCGCTCAAGTGGTATGGCCAAATCGTCAGCGACTTCTCGCAGACGCCGATCGCCAAGAAGGCGCAGGGCGCGCAGGTGCGGCTGCAATCGGTGGGCAAGCCGATCAAGCTGGTGGGCAAGACGACCAAGGGGCAGACCTTCGATATCGACGCCTATCGCAACAAGAGCGTGGTGCTGATTCACTACTGGGCTTCGTGGAGCGAGCCCTGCAAGGCGGAGCTGCCGCAGTTGCGCGAGCTGCAAGCCAAGTACGGCAAGCGGGGACTGATGATCGTGGGCGTGAACCTCGACAGCAGCCGCAAGACGCTCGACGACTACATGGCGAAGGAGAAGAACCTCACCTGGCCGCAGCTCTATGAAGAAGGCGGCCTCGACAGCCGCTACGCCAACGAGTTGGGCATTCCGATCCTGCCGACGATGATTCTCGTGGGCAAGGATGGCAAGGTGCTCAACCGCGGGATTCACGTGTCGGAGCTCGACAGCGTGCTGTCCGGACAACTCAAGTAAGGGGCGGTTCGCCCAAGAGCGGGAAACTCTCGCCACGCAACCGACCCCGTCGCAGTACGCCGCGACGGGGTCGGTTTGTTTGTTCCCCGAGGGAGTGGGGCTGCTGCTGGCGCCGGAGTCGCCGTCCGACAGCGGTCGGGTGAAATGGAGGCGGTGCTCGTACAAGGCCTCTGCGACCTTGTGCGATTGGCAAGCAGTGGTGCGCTCGGTTCGACTGCCCTAGGCGCGTTGCTTGTGCTCGTGTACGGTCCCGTCCGAAAAGGGGTACGACTATGCGCACGCCTGCCGACGCGCTACTGGCGCAGGTCCCGTTCTTCCTCCGCACGCAACTGGAGTGGCGTCGACTGATCCGCGTCATGGATCGTGCGACGGATTTGAGTCGCTGCCAGTGGACACAGCTAGCAGCCTTCGCGCTCGATTTCCGCCCCGATACGATCGTCGAACTCGGGCGCGGGTACGGCAATTCGACGGCGATGTTCCTAGAGGTCTGCGCCCAGACCGGCGGCCGGCTGGTTAGTATGTGCCGCTCCGATGCTTTCGAGCGCGAGCGGCTCGGTAAGCCGGAATCCTGGTTCGCCAAGGGCGATATCCGGGTCTGCGAGATTACCGAGCAGACGGTCGAAGTGGGTGAGCGCGTGTTCGTCTTCTGGGATGCCCACGGGTTCGAGGTCGCCGAGTGGGTGCTCGCCTACCTGATGCCGCTCATCGCGAACAAACCGCACCTTGTCGTCATGCACGACGTTTCCGACGTGCGTTACAACGGCGCGCGTCGCGAGTACACGGGCCCGATCTGGAAGGGGGAGATTGGCGAACGCGAGTTCCAGTTGGGCAATCTTTTCTCGAAGGTGCCGCAGGCCATTTCGGCGCTGGAATTCACCACGCGCAACCGGGTGCAGTTCCACGCCGCCGAGACGAGCTTGGTCGCGATGACGCCAGGGCAACTTGCCGAGTGTCGGCGCCTCGGCGACCTGTTCGAGTTGACAGCCGATTGGCACTGGTTTTCGCTGAACGAAGCGCCAGGGCCGTACGTGTTTCCGCACCGGGCCGTTGCAAAGGCCGCCTGACGCCTTTCGGCGGCCCGAAAGCTCGGACGCTCTGTGCCCCGTCTCGCGCCGGCCGTTGAAAGGATCTCGAGCGCCTCGATCGACCTATGCGCGAGTTGAACTGCGCGCTCACACCGCGGCCGGGGGTGCTCAATCCCCTGAACTTCCTTCGCCCGGCTCAGGAGCGGTTGACCTTGGCCGCCGCATGGGCAACGCTTAACGGCGCGATCCCACGAGCCAATCCACCGCCCAGCGACCACACCTAGCGGGTTCACCTAGCATGAAAGCCCTCGTCGTCTTCGCCATGGCAATTCTCACCACGCTCTCCGCCTCGGCCGATCCCGCCGCGCTCCTGGCCCCCTGGGCGGGGCCCTACGGAGGCGTTCCTCCCTGGGACAAGATCAAGGCCGCCGACTTCCCCGCGGCCCTCGCCAGCGCGATCGCCGAGAACAAGCAGGAAATTGAGGCGATCGCCGACCAACAGGCCGCCCCGACCTTCGACAACACGATCGTGGCCATGGAACGCGCCGGCGCCACGCTGCGCCGTGTGCAAGCGGCCTTCGATCTCTACAAGAGCAACCTCGCCACGCAAGAGGTGCAGGACCTCGACCGCGACTGGTCCCCCAAGCTTGCCGCTTTGGCCGACGAGATCCGCTTCAACCCCAAGCTCTTCGCGCGGATCGCCACGCTCCACGACGACAAGGCCGCCCGAGCTGGTCTGAGCGCCATCGACCTGCGGCTGCTCGACCGCACGTATCGGGATTTCGTGCGCTCGGGCGCCCGCCTCGACGCCGCTGGCAAAAAGCGGCTCGGCGACATCAACCAGCGGCTGGCGGAACTCTTCGCCGACTTCAGCGCGCGGGTGCTCAAGGACGAGGAAACCTGGATTGTGCTCGGGCGAGACGATTTGGCCGGCCTGCCTGAGAGCCTGGTCGCTTCGTACAAAGCCGCCGCGGAAGAGCGCGGCGTCAAAGAGGGCTGGGCCGTGGTGAACACGCGTTCGAGCGTCGATCCCTTCCTCACGTTTTCCACGCGCCGCGACCTGCGCGAAAAGATCTGGCGGGCCTTCAAGAGCCGCGGCGACAACGGCGGCCCGAACGACACCAACGCGCTGATCGCCGAGATCACCAAGCTCCGCGCAGAACGCGCCAAATTGCTCGGCTTCAAGAGCCACGCGTACCTCCGCATGGACGACACCATGGCCAAGGACCCTGCCCGCGCCGAAGAGTTGATGAACAAGGTCTGGCCGGCCGCGGTGGCCCGCGTGCGCGAGGAGGTGGCCGACATGCAGGCGATCGCCAAACAGGAAGGCTCCACCGCGCCGATCGAGCCCTGGGACTATCTGTACTACGCCGAGAAGGTCCGCAAGGCGCGCTACGACATCAACCAGGACGAGCTCAAGCCTTACTTCGAGCTCAACAACATGATCGCCGCGGCCTTCTGGACCGCGGAGCGCCTCTATGGCCTGAAGCTCACCGAGATTACTGCCAAGGTCCCCGTCTTCCAGCCCGAAGTGCGGGTATGGGAGGTCACCGACGCCAAGACCGGCCGCCACGTTGGCCTGTTCTACGGCGACAACTTCGCCCGCTCCGGCAAGCGCTCCGGCGCTTGGATGACCGGCTACCGGTATCACGAAGCGATCGACGGCGAGGTGACGCCGCTCGTGTCGAACAACAACAACTTCGTGAAGGGAGCGCCCGGGGAGCCGGTGCTAATCTCGCTCGACGACGCGAAGACGCTCTTCCACGAGTTCGGCCACGCCCTGCATTACTTACTCTCGAACTCCAAGTATTTGGGCCTAAGCGAGACGCCGCGAGACTATGTGGAGTTCCCCAGCCAAGTGCTGGAGAACTGGGTGCTCACCCGCCCGGTGCTCGACAAGTTCGCCCGGCACTATAAGACGGGCGCAGCGATGCCGCAGGAACTGGTCGACAAGGTTCGCGCCACCGAGGCCTTCAACCAGGGGTACGCGACGGCGGAGGCCCTCTCGGCGGCCATCGCGGACATGCGCATGCACAACCGCCCCGATGGGGTCGCCGACCCCAAGGCCTTCGAGCGCGAGACGCTCGAGGCGATCGGCGCTCCTAAGGAGGTCGCGCTCCGGCATCGCCTGCCGCAGTTCCTCCACCTATTCGCAGGCGACGACTACTCGGCGGGCTACTACTCCTATCTCTGGTCCGACGTGATGGCCTCCGACGCCTGGCAGGCCTTCGTCGACTCAGGAGACGTGTTCGACCCGAAGCTCGCCCAGGGCATGCGCGACTACATCCTGGCGCCGCTCAACACCTACGACCGGTCGGAGGCATTTCGCCAGCTCATGGGCCGCGATCCGCAGATCGAAGCCTTGCTGAAGCGCCGCGGTTTCCCGACGGGTAAGTAGGCGGACTGCCGGCTACTCGCGAAAGCGATTCAGATCGCGCCCGAGGTCGTCGATGGCGCCGAGTCGTTACGGCACCCAGCCAGACTCTGGTTTGGCGAACCGTCCGCGCGGCATTCGCCCGTCGCGAGTGCCTGGCATTGCGTGGGGGAGGTCGTTGCCAAGCGCCGACCACTTCGACGAGCCCTCCGCCGACGGAGGAAGGCGGGGCTCCAGATGCGCGGGTTCTCGTCCAGATAGGGCGCCCGCCGCACTTCAAACCACACGACCAAGGCCGCGACCGCTTCGACGGCCACGATCGCCACCCATGCGTTCGCCCATCCCATTGGAATGCTCTCGCCTGAACCGAAGGCTCTGCCGCCGGCGTCCAAGGGGCAATACTTATCGCCCCGCCCATCCGCAAGGCTAGGTCAATCTGCGCGGATTGTTCCCCGCGGCCTATCTGTGCTACGCAGCCAGCACGGCGCATGTCCATTCGCCTGATAAGAATGAGGGCGCGAGCGATCGCGTCGCGCGAAGAAACCTACCCAAAGGAGGGGAGTGCCGGCGTCTCGCGGCAGCCAAGCAAATCGCGGCCGCACGGCGAGGGGTCAGGTTCCCCGCACCGCCCCAAACCACTCCACGTGCCGGCGGGGGCAGAACTCCAAGCCCCGCTCCTGGCACAAGGGAATGAGCCACTCCCCCCGCGCCGCCAGTTCCGCCAGGTCCGTTCCCTCGGGCATCAGCAGCACACGACCGCGATCGGCCTCCGGGAATTCCTCGAGGTAACGCTCGACCTCGTCGCAATCGCCGGGCTCGGCGACCACGAACTTGAGTTGGTAGTCGAACTCCCCCCGCCGCCGGTGAAACACCCGCGGCACGGGGCGCGAGCGCTCGTGCCGGCGCCGCCAGTAAGGGCTGCGAGCGGCCGAAGGTGTCGATCCCGACAGCTTCGGGCTGATCGACATCAGGTCACAAGCCACCGGCAAGTGCAGCGTGCCGGCCGTTTCGACGGTAATGTGACGGCCCCGCGCGCGCAGCTCGTGCGACAAGGGCACGAGTTCGGAAAACAGCATCGGCTCGCCGCCGGTGAGGACCACGTGGGGCGAATCCCACTCGGCCACGCGGGTCAAGATCTCGGCGACCGAGAGATCATGCCCTTCCGGCTGCCACGAGGTGTAGGGAGTGTCGCAGAACCAGCAGCGCAAGTTGCAGCCGCTTGCGCGTACGAAGACGCTGGGCGCGCCCACCAGCCGCCCTTCCCCCTGCAGGGAGTGGAAGATCTCGGCGATCTTCATGGAACGTACCTCGCCGGATCGCGCTGCCCCGCTTCGGCAAAGCCGCGCAACCGCAGTTGGCAGGAGTCGCAATGGCCGCAAGCGGCGCCGTCGGCCGCAGGGTCGTAGCAGCTATGAGTCAGGCCGTAGTCGACGCCCAACTCGAGTCCGCGGCGAATGATCTGGGCCTTGCTGAGCTCGATGAGCGGCGTGTGAACGCAGAACTGCAGCGTCCCTTCGACCCCGGCCTTGGTGGCCAGGTTCGCCAACCCCTCGAACGCGGCGATGTATTCCGGCCGGCAGTCGGGATAGCCGCTGTAGTCGATGGCGTTGACGCCCAGGAACAGATCGGCCGCCCCCAACGTTTCGGCATAGGCCAGCGCGAGCGAGAGGAACACCGTGTTTCGCGCCGGCACGTAGGTGACGGGGATGCCGCGGTCCATGTCGGCGGCCGAGCGGTCCTTCGGCACGTCGATTCTCGCGGTCAGCGCGCTGCCGCCGAACTGGGCGAGATCGATGGACAGCACGACATGCTGCTCCACTCCCAAGGCCTGGCCAACCCGCCGGGCCGCCTCGAGCTCAAAGCGGTGCCGCTGGCCATAGTCGAAGCTCAAGGCATAGAGCTCGTACCCCGCGGCCCGCGCAATGGCGGCTACGGTGGCCGAATCGAGGCCGCCGGAAAGGAGGAGCACGGCTTTTGGGGGGCGGTTCACGGTCGGCTTCGCGCTTTGAAAGGGCGACTGCGGTCGAAGCCCATTGTAGCAAAACGACTTATTGCGGTGCGGAAGGCCTAAGCGGCGGACTGGTTGATGCGGCGAATAAGAGGACTATTCGCCGCATATTGTGCGGCGAATATCTTGCCCATGCGGATTCACTGGCGTATATTCACCGCAGGGAGTGCGGAGAATGGTGTTTGTTCATGACCTGTCCGGCTGGCCAAACCTACGGTGGGACGACTGTGTGCTCTCCCGCGCGCTCGCGGAGGTGCGGCACCTCCAGGGGCGGCTGTTGGGAACGATGGCAGCCCTTGGCTTCGACGTACGCGCGCAAGCCAACCTCAACGCGCTGACGTCCGAGGTGATCCAATCGTCGGCCATCGAAGGCGAGACGTTCAACCCCGACGAGGTTCGGTCGTCGATCGCACGTCGCCTTGGGCTCGATATCGCAGGACTGCGGAGACCTGGGCGAGACGTGGAGGGCGTCGTGGAAATGATGCTCGACGCCACCGGCCGCTACCTCGAGCCCCTTTCCAAACAGCGCCTCTGCGCTTGGCATGCGGCGCTCTTCCCGACGGGCCGCAGTGGAATGACACCGATTGCCGTGGGGGAATGGCGCCCCGAGGAAGCGGGGGAGATGCAAGTGGTTTCAGGCCCTCTCGGACGCGAGCGAGTCCATTTCCGGGCGCCGGACGCCGCGCGCCTCGAAGCAGAGATGGCCCAGTTCCTCGAATGGTTCAATGCTCCGCCGACAACCGACCCTGTTCTCAGGGCGGGCGTTGCTCACCTGTGGTTCGTCACCATTCACCCCTTCGAGGACGGCAACGGCCGCATCGCTCGCGCGATCGCCGAGTTATCGCTGGCGCGCGCCGACGGCGCCAAGGACCGGTTCTACAGTATGTCGACGCAGATCGCCGCTGAACGCCACGCCTACTATCGAGAGTTGGAGGCTGCCCAGCGCGGCGACCTCGACATCACGTCGTGGCTGGCTTGGTTTCTCGACTGTCTGAGGCGGGCGCTCGAAAACGCCGAAGAATCGACTGCCGCCGTTCTGTACAAGACGCGTCTCTGGCAACGGATCAACGTGCGTCCCGTGAACCAGCGGCAACAGCTCGTGGTCAACCGCATGTTGAACAACTTCGCCGGATTCCTAACGAGCTCGAAATACGCCAAGCTCGCCAAGTGCTCGGCCGACACCGCCCTGCGGGATATTCGCGAACTTCTCGCGCGAGGCATCCTCGTCCGAAACGCCGAAGGCGGGCGAAGCACCAGCTATCGGCTGGGCGAGCCAGACGCCGTCACGCCTTAATTAGCCGGGGCAAATCGGACAGCGAACGGCATTACATCGCCCCTTCAGCCAACAGCACTGCCCCCGGCAGTCCCGCGGCGGTGCATGCCCGGTAGTGCTCGGTAAGCAGCGGCCACTGGTCGGGCCGCTCGATGAGCCGAGCATCGAGGCCCCAGGCCTGGAGGAGCGGCGCGGCGAAGCGTTTGGCGGAGTCGGTCGAATCCTTCAGCAGGTAGCTGCGGTGGCCAATCAGGGCGAAGAGCGGAACCTCCATGTCGTAGAACACGTTGCGCAGAGCGTCGCCCGAGTCATAGAGCCCCGTCGTCTGCATGACCACGAGCGGCCGCCGTCCCCCGATCTGCAGGCCGGCGGCGATCAGCCAGGCCTCCGCCTCGCGGCATACCCGCACCAGCTTGAGCCGCCGCGAGCCGGCCAGCGCGGTTTCCCAGGGGCCCAGGGCGGAGTCGGGCAGCCACACCACATGGTCGATGCCGAGGTCGACGAGCGTTTCGTGAACTTGTTCGCCAGAAATCATGAGTCGAGGAGGCTGGGCTGCGGAAAACGCCCATTCTACGCCGTGGCGCGCCCGGCGCACACCGCGCCGCAGCGGCGGGCGAATTTCGCCCGCAGAGCGTTGAAATTCCTTGGCAGACTGCTTTAATGAAGCCCGCGGCCGCCAAAGCTTCTGCGCCGTAAGTGTTTCCCTGTCTGGCTCGCACACCTCTGCCCCGGAAGAAATTGAGGGTCCCCATGCCCCTGGCGTCGCGTTTTCTGCGTTTGGCTGGTCTGTCGGCACTGTTCACTGCGGCGGGACTCCCGTTCCCAGGCTGCACCGGCAGCGGCGTCAATAATCCTCCGGTCAAGGGCCCCACGGTCGAGGAAACCGTGCAGCAGAAGTTCGACGGCGTTCCCGCCGAGAAGCCCACCGAGAAGGAATTCACCAACTCGATCGGCATGAAGCTGATCCTCGTGGAGCCCGGTTCCTTCAAGATGGGTTGGCCCGATGGGCCCAAGCTGAGCCCCATGGATTACGAGCAGTTCGGCGGTCCCGTGCAGCCGGTGACGCTGACGCACCCGTACTACCTTGGCCAAACCGAGGTCACTCAGGAGCAGTTCGAGAAGGTGATGGGTAAGAACCCCAGCCACTTCCAAAAGGGCAAGGAGACCGAACGCCCCGACATCGATCACGGGAAGTTGCCGGTGGAAAACGTGTCTTGGGAAGCGGCACGGGAGTTCTGCGCGAAGCTTTCGGCGCTGCCGGACGAGCAAGCCGCGGGCCGCGTCTACACGCTGCCGACCGAGGCCCAGTGGGAATACGCCAGCCATGCCGGCGCCGACACGAACTACGCGATGGGCGACAAGCTCGATCCGGAGTACGCGGTCACGGCCGAGTCGCAGCCTGGAGGGACTTTGCCGGTGGCCAGCCGCAAGCCCAACGCCTGGGGCTTTTACGACATGCATGGCAATGTGTGGGAATGGTGCCTCGATGGGCGAAGGAAACTGGCGGATACCCCGGTGACCGATCCGACCACCGCCAACGAGACCGGCAAGGAGCGCATGGTTCGGGGCGGCAGCTTCCGCCAGCCCGATATCTACGCCCGCTCCAACTTCCGCAACTACTACTCCAAGGAGTCCGGGCCCTTCGACTACGGGTTCCGCGTGGCCATCCAGCGCTAGGGAATGACCTGAGGCCCTGTGGCGCGCGCATTTCCTTGCGCCGTGGCGTTCGCGTGGTCGTAGTCCCCTGCGTCGCCTAAGTGATGCGCAGCCTGCTGTTTGCAGTATTCTTTGCGTTCCGGTCAATCGGTGGATCGGGGGGCGGCAGGCCCTGACCGATCTTGCTCCAGGGACACGTCTCGGTAGAATCTCGCACCGACCGCCCAAGACAACCCGCCTGACAGCGAATATCGGCTGTTGGACGCCTCCACACCCGAGCCGTCGAACCTCGGCGCTCGTATAACTCGCGGCGCATCCCCTCGGAACCGGGGTCGCCGTTCAAACACGAGGAGGAGGGTTGCATATGGCTTCCGCAAGCTGGGCTGGCGGGCTTCGCGCTCGCGTGCTGCGAGCGGCCTCGAGGGGACTCGCGGCACTTTGCGTTTTGGCCGTCTTGGCGGCGGTGCTGGGTCCCCAGATGTGGCGCGCTTCTCAGGAAGCGGCCGTCTTGGCGAAATTGGCTGCGCACGGAGGGTATTTGCGCGATCGCGACGGGCAAGCCGTGCGAGCCAATCCGTTCGGCGTTTCGTTGGTCTCGCATGCTGCCCGCGTGGTGTCGGCCAGTTTCGAGAGTGCCCGCGTGGGGGACGACGAGCTGGCGCTCTTGGCCATGTTCCCCAACCTCGAGCATCTCGTGGTCATCGATTGCCCGGTGACCCCGGCCGGCATCGAAACGCTGCGCGACCTGGGTCGGCTGAAGTCGCTGTGGCTGGGGGGAGAAGCCATCGACGATCGGGCGGCCGCTTCGGTGGCGGCGCTCTCGGGGCTCGAGCAACTCGTGCTCGATTTCACCGCGGTCGGCGATCTGGGCGTCTCGGAGTTGACCAAGTGCAGCCGGCTGCGCGGGCTCTCGTTGGCCGGCACGCGGATCACCGACGAGGGGTTGCGCGCCATGCTCGAGCTCCGCGAGCTCGAGTCGCTCAATCTCGACCGGACCGCCATTTCCGACGCGGGCCTCGTGCATCTCACCGAGCATGAGCGGCTGGCTTCGCTCAGCCTTTCGCAGACGCAACTTACCGACGACAGCATCGAGTTGCTGTCGCGGTTCGAGCTGGAAACGCCGCTCCGCGTGGGTGGCACGCAGATTACCCGCGAGGGACTGCGTCGTCTGTACAGCGGCGAGACTGCCCCGCCAGCGCCGATTCGCATGTGAGGCCTAGGTAAGGCTTGCCGGAGCGGCGGGCGCTTCAGGTTCAAGCAAACGCGGCAGTTAGGCCGCCCCAGGCGGGGGCGGCCAGTTGCCGCGGCGGGGCGGCTCGGCTATTTTTTCTGAGAGCGGCCGCCTGGCCGCTGGCAGGCTTCTGCCCCCGCCCTCTGCCCCTTCGTAGGGTCCGCTGTGCGGACCAATTCGCCCCGCTTGGGGATCGCCTGGTCCGCGAGAGCGGACCCTACCAGCCGGCAGGCGGCTCGTCCCACCTTCGTACCCCGAGTTCGAACCCCGCCCTATGTCGCTGGATCAGAAGATCGCCGCCGCCCGCTCGGCCCTCGACGCCCACGTGTACGAAACAGTGCAGTGGCACTTCCACGATTCGACGGGCTGCCCCTTCTGGCTCGAGAAGAAGAAAACCCTGGGCTTCGACCCGCTCAAGGACGTGAAGGGCTGGGACGACCTGAAGAAGTTTCCCGAGTTCGAGGACGAGTGGCTCCGCGGCGGCCCGGTGCGCCGCTGGGTGCCCAAGCAACTGGCGAACAAGCCGATCTACGTCTTCGAAACCGGCGGCACCACCGGAATCCCCAAGAGCCGCATCGGCATCGAGGACTTCCGCACCGACTACTCGCTGTTCAGCGACACCCTGCCGGATGAATACTTCCCCCCCGGCTCGAACTGGCTGATGCTGGGCCCCTCAGGGCCGCGGCGGCTGCGGCTGGCGGTGGAGCATTTGGCCCAGCACCGCGGCGGCATCTGTTTCTGCGTCGACCTCGATCCGCGCTGGGTGATCAAGCTCATCAAGAAGGGCTGGATGGAGCACCTCGAGGCCTACAAGCAGCACGTGATCGATCAGGCGATCACGATCCTCTCCGCTGGCCACGACATCAAGTGCATGTTCACCACGCCCAAGCTGCTTGAGAGTTTGGCCACCGCGCTCGAGAAGAAGGGGACGAGCGTCCGCGAGCAGGGGATCACCGGCATTTTCTCGGGCGGCACCGAGTTCACCCCGCAGTGGACCCGCTTCGCCATGGAGGAACTGATCGAGGGGGTCTACATGACCCCGACCTACGGCAACACGCTGATGGGACTGGCGGCCTCGAAACCGGTGACCGCCAAGGAGGGTTACAAGATCAGCTACTACGCGCCGCAGCCGCGGGCCGTGCTCGAGGTGGTCGATTTCGACGACTACAACCAGGTCGTCGGCTACGGCAAAACCGGCCGCGTGAAGCTGACCACGCTCACCAAGGAGTTCTTCGTCCCCGGCTTCATGGAGCGCGACGAAGGGGAGCGCGAGGAGCCGTTCGACAAATATCCCTGGGACGGCGTCAGCGGCGTGCGTCCGTTCCACGAATTGGCCGAAGCCACCACCGTCGGCGTGTATTGAGCGCCCGATGACCGCGCTGTAGGGTCCGCTGTGCGGACCAAAATACCAGCGCCGACGCATTGGTCCGCGAGAGCGGACCCTACAAACGGAGCAAAGCACTGTGCTGAACATTCCCGTCGTCCGCTGGGGCAAGCCGTACGAGTCGCTCGAGACCGACACGGTCAATCACTTCATGACCGGCGAGCCCATCGCCAAGGTCGGCCAGGCCAACGCCGGCCTGCTGCAGCGCGACATGCGTAAGGCCCAACAAGCCCGCGACGCCCTGCGCCAATTCTCCTGCGAGGAGTTGATCGCCCGGATCAGGAAGGCCGCCGACCTCTATCTCTCCGGCACGCTCCCCCTGGGAGACGGCGTACAGTCGCCCGACGACTTCGCCCGCCAGCAGTCGGCCAGCACGGGCCTGCCTGAGCACATGTGCAAAGGCAACATGCAGAAGAACCATTTCGTGCTCACGAACATGGACAAAATGCTCGAGGCACTCACGCGCGGCCTCGACCTGCGGATCTTGACCCGCGGTTTCGGCGTGGAGAGCCGCGGCATCACGGTGAGCTATCAGGTGCAGTCGCCCGTGCTGGGGCTGGTGCTGCCGTCGAACTCGCCCGGCGTCCACACGCTGTGGCTGCCGGTGATTCCCATGCAGGTCGGCTTGGTGCTCAAGCCCGGTCCGCAGGAGCCCTGGACTCCCTACCGCATGATGGCGGCTTTCACCGAGGCCGGCATCCCCGGCGAGGCGATCTCGATCTACCCCGGCGGTCCCGACGTGGGCGCCGCAGTGTTGGCCAACTGCGGCCGCGCCATGATCTTTGGCGGCACCGCCACCGTCGAACGCTACAAGGGGGACCCGCGCGTGCAGGTGCATGGTCCCGGCTTCAGCAAGATCTTCCTGGGCGACGACGAGGTCGACAACTGGGAGAAATACATCGACCTGATGGCCGACAGCGTCTACTTGAACAGCGGCCGCGGCTGCATCAACTGCTCAGGCGTGTGGGCCTCGCGTCATACGGAAGAAATCGCCGCGGCGCTCGCCAAGAAGCTCGGCCCGATCGAAGTGAAGCCGCCGCAGGATCCGACCGCGGGCCTGGCCGCCTTCACGGTGCCAGGCGTGGCCAAGGCCGTGTGGGGAGACATCGAGGCCGCGCTCCGCGAACCCGGCGTCAAGCACATGACGGCCGACTACGGGCCGCGCCTCGTGGAAATGGAGCGCTGCGCCTACCTGCGCCCCACGGTCATGCACGCCGATTCGCCGAAGGCCGCCATGGCGAGCAAGGAATACATGTTCCCGTTCGTCACCGTGGTCAAGTGCCCTCAGGAGCAGATGCTCGAGGCGATGGGCCCGACGCTCGTCGGCACGGCGATCACGAACGACAAGAACTGGCAGCGGCAGCTCACCGACAGCACGCACATCGACCGGCTGAACATCGGCCCGATCCCCACGATCAAGCTCGACTGGCTGCAGCCCCACGAAGGCAACATCGTCGAGTTCCTCTTCCGCGCCCGCGCCTGCCAAGTCTCCCCCGAGCTCTTGGCCACCGCATGACATTCTTTACCACGGAGACACGGAGGCACGGAGAGCAAGCAACGAGATTGAACCACGAAGGCACGAAGACACGAAGGAAAGAGAGAGCGGGTGACCTAGGCATGTTTTCCCTCTTCTTCGTGCCTTCGTGTCTTTGTGGTTCAGATTCTCCCTCCGTGTCTCCGTGTCTCCGTGGTTCAAACTCGCTTCGGAATCGCTGAGGACCGTCGAGCGTGGCAGAGACTTCCCCCGCGACGACGGCGTTTGATTTTCAGCCGCGGACGCGGATCGTGTTCGGGCCGGGGCGCGTGACCGAACTGGGCGCGCTGGCGGCCGAACTGGGCGGCACCCGCGCGCTCATCGTCAGCGATCCCGGCATCGTCGCCGCCGGGCATGCGCAGCGCGGGCTCGACGCCCTGGCCGCCGCCCACATCAACACGCAGCTCTTCGATCGCGTCGTCGAAAACCCGACCACCGACACCGTGGCCGCGGGGCTGGCCATCGCTCAAGAGTTTCGCCCCGATCTGATCGTCGGCTTCGGCGGCGGCAGTTCGATGGACGCCGCCAAGGGGGTGAACTTCCTCTACACCAACGGCGGCCGGATGCAGGACTACTGGGGCACTGGCAAGGCCAGCCGCCCCCTGCTGCCGATGATCGCCGTGCCGACCACTTCCGGCACCGGCAGCGAGACGCAGTCGTACGCGCTCATCTCCGACGCCGAGACCCACGTGAAGATGGCCTGCGGCGACAAGAAGGCCGCGTTCCGCGTTGCCCTCTTGGACCCCGCGCTCACGCTCACGCAGCCGCCGCGGGTAACGGCCCTCACCGGCATCGACGCGGTGGCCCACGCCTTGGAGACGTTCGTCACCACGCGCCGCAACCCGGTGTCGTTGGCCTTCAGCCGCGAGGCCTGGCAGCTCCTGGCCGAGAACTTTCCGCTCGTGCTCGAGTCGCCTGGCAATCTCGAGGCCCGCGCCGGCATGCAGCTCGGGGCTTGCTTCGCGGGGCTGGCGATCGAGAACTCGATGCTCGGCGCGGCCCACGCCCTGGCCAATCCGCTCACCGCCCGCTACGGCGTGGTGCATGGGGAGGCGGTCGGCCTGATGCTGCCGCACGTGATCCGCTACAACGCAGCCGCCGTGGCCCCCTGGTACCAAAGCCTGCTCGAATCGACCGCCGGCTCGAACGGTTTCCCCACGCCGGAAGACGGCGCCCACGGCCTGGCCGACTTCGTGACCGGCCTCTGCGCCAAGGCCGGCCTGAAGACGCGGCTCGCCGAACTGGCCGTCGAACGCGACGCGCTGGCCGAACTGGCCTCCGAAGCGGCCCAGCAGTGGACGGGGACGTTCAATCCGCGGAAGGTGGGAGCGGTGGAGTTGTTGGGGATTTATGAGGGGGCGATGTGATCGGCTCTAGGACGACGAGAACGGCCGTACTGCGATCGGAACGTCCGCTTGACCTAAGGAGCGTCCCTGAGGGCGTGGTCGAATAGCATGTCTCCATCGGGCGATTCATGGTAACGAGCGTTGGGATCGACCGGCCTGCCGCCATCGTCGTCGCGATCCTCGCCGAAGCTATACAGGAGGTAGTTGTCGTCCTGAGGACGATAGACGATCGGTTGCCCGGAGAATGGGTCATATGGCAATCCAGGAAGATACTCGGGAACAAGTTCTTCGAGCCGATGAGGAAACCGCCCTTCTTCCGTGCGGAACGCGGCGAGCGCGAGTTCGGTGGAAGCCAACCGTTGGCGGGCCAGGGCTCGAGCGTTGACACTCCGCAGTAGGCGGGCCGAGTGGTGACCATTGGGCAGAGGCTGGGCGACGACCGCTCTCAGGCCCCCCATCCAGCCTTGCTCGCGTTCTTCCCAGGCGAGAATGCGGTCGATGATTTGCTCGACGTGCTCACGTGGCTCAGTGTTCGACATGAATTGGGCCAGATCGCGGGCGTCCTGGACTGACAATTGGTTGCGTAGATCGAAGGCGTGCCGCGCCGCCAACTGTTGCGAGAGATACGCGACCGACACGTAGTCGTCCCAAAGCCCACCATACGCCCCGCGGTCTGCCAGGCGGAGCAAGTTCTTGTTCCAACGGGAGGCCGATGGAGCATCTCCGATCGCCGCAGATCCTTTAGCCGCGAACTCGAACAACCGGATAACGTTGCGGACTCGACCCTCACGACTTAAGAACAATTCGGGAAGCGGATCGAGCTCACGGGCACGGTCAATCGGCGTCACGGACTCCTGTTCAATCGCTGCTTCCGACCGGCGCATCGCTTCTTTCGCCTCCGTCAGGAATTCTCGCCAGTCGTCTGGAGTTAGTACAGGAGCGTCGCCCTGCATCGCACGGAACTGTCGGCGAAGAATGTCCTGTTCCGAGATCCCTACGCCGATCCGTAGCAATTCGTCATATCCGTTGGGCGTTGGAACTGGCGGCAGCACGACTCGCGGTGGAAACGCCAGCCGCAGCCAGAGGGAAATCACCGGGGCAAAGATCGCGAACGTGATCACGCCCAGCGTCCAAGAGGCTCGGCGTTTGGCAGTCCGTTCTTGTTCCTCAGGCCGCTCACGGGAGTTCACCTCGAGAAAGACGCCTGCGCGACGGCTACTCCCAAGCCAGATTGCGACGAGTGCTGGGAGCTGAACGAGCGCAACCAATACCCGGAGCCACGCCAACTGAGTGCCGAGCGCCGTCCAAGTCTGCAGCAATGTGCAGAGGCCGACCGCCGTGCCCACCATCACTGGCCACTCGAAGTCCAGATACTCCTCAGGAATCTGCCGGAAGGCGGCCAGCCCCGCACCCACGACGATGAACAGCAGCAGCAAGTCTCGCAGGCCGAACCGCATGGGAACCAGCGCGCGCCAGCCGGCAGTGCGCCAGGCGTTCCAGGCCCACTTGACTCCCCGCACGAGTCCGATGACGCCCACTACGATGGCCCCTTGCACCAAAAACACCGCCGCCAGATCCCAGGCACGATGCGGCCGTACGCCCGGCAACAGCCAAGCCATAGCCACCACGCCCGCCGCCCCCGCCAGCCGCATGAACCAGTGCCGACGGCTGAGTCCGGTCCAAACGAAAACGAGCCCACTGGCCGAGAACGCCCAAATCGCGATCAGCGCCATCGCGATTACCCAGCTCCAGCCGTAGTACTCGGGACTGAGGCCAAGCTCGTCGGCAAGTGTGCGCAGCGACCACATTGTTGAACGGGAAACGGCAGCTACTAGGGGTGCACCTACCAGTCTAACACCAAGCGACATTATTCCTGGAGTTGCCAACGCTGGAAGGCCCAGGCGCACTCCGCTATCGTGAGCACCATCCACCCGAACCGCGCGGAGCCTCGCCGTGCCCTCTCGCCTTCGCCTGATCTGTCTCGTCGCCGCCCTGCTGCTCATTCGGCCCGCGAGCAGTTCCGCCGAGCCAATCCTCCTCCTCACCTCCCCGGCCAACCCCTTCACGGCCTACTACGCCGAAATCCTGCGGACCGAAGGCTTCCCGCAGTTCGCCACGCTCGATCTGGCGGCCCTCGACGCCGCTGCGCTCGCCGAGTGTGACCTCGTGCTGCTCGGCGAGCTCGAGCCGACGCCTGCCCAGGCGAAGCTACTCGCCGACTGGGTCGCCGAGGGCGGGAACCTGATCGCCATGCGGCCCCCGGCGGCGCTCGCCGAACTGATGGGCGTCGAGATTCAGTCGCCCGAGCTATCGAGCCCGCGCGCCTACTTCCGCATCGACAGCAGCCAGCCCCCCGGCGCCGGCATCTGCGGCGAGAGCATGCAGTACCACGGCGCTGCGACGCGCTACGCGCCCACGACCGCGACAACCGTCGCCCGGCTGTACCGCGATGCCAATACCGCCGGCGACCATCCGGCGCTCGCGATCAACGCCGTCGGCTCGCGCGGCGGGCGGGCGGCGGCCTTTGCCTTCGACGTCGCCCGCTCCATCGTGCTCACCCGACAGGGCAACCCCGCCTGGCCAGGTCAGGAGCGCGACGGCACGCCGCCGATCCGTTCCGACGACCTCTTCTTCGGCGGTGCCAAGCTCGACCCGCAGCCCGACTGGGTCGATCTCGACAAGGTGGCCATCCCCCAGGCCGACGAGTTGCAGCGGCTGCTCGCGAACCTGATCCACCACCTCACGCTCGACCGCCAGCCGCAGCCGCGGTTCTGGTACTTCCCCAAGCGGCACAAGGCCGTCGTGATCATGACGGGCGACCATCACGGCTGCTGCCTGGCCACCCGCGAGCGCTTTCGCCGCTACCAGGCCCAGAGCCCGTCCGGTTGCTCGCTCGCAGACTGGGAATGCGTGCGGGCAACCTCCTATGTCTATCCCGGCAAGGGGCAAGCGGAGCTGAGCGACGCCGAAGCGCGAGCCTTCGACGAAGCCGGCTTCGAGCTGGCCGTGCACGTGAACACCGAATGCAAGGACTGGACGGCTGCTTCACTCGACGCGGCGTATTCGCAGCAGCTCGCCGCCTTTGCCCGGCAGTTCCCCAGCCTGCCGGCGCCGGTGACCAACCGCACGCATTGCATCGTCTGGAGCGACTACGTGACGCAGCCGCAGGTCGCCCTGCGCCACGGCATTCGCCTCGATACGAACTACTACTATTGGCCGCCCCCCTGGGTGCGCGACGTGCCAGGCGTGTTCACCGGCTCGGCCCTGCCAATGCGGTTCGCCCTGCCCGACGGCCGGACGATCGATTGCTACCAAGTGGCCACGCAGATGACCGACGAATCGAAGCAGACCTACCCGTTGCACTGCGACACGCTGCTCGACCGCGCCCTGGGCCCCGAAGGCTACTACGGCGCCTACTGCGCGAACATGCACACCGACCACGCGGTCCACCCCGAGTCCGACGCGATCGTCGAGTCGTGCCGGCAGCGGGGCGTGCCGGTGATCTCCGCGCGGCAGATGCTGACGTGGCTCGACGGGCGCGAAAGAGCGAAGTTCACGGAACTCGCCTGGCGGGACGGCCGGCTGAGCTTCCGCGTGCAGGGCGCCGAGGGAGCACGCAATCTGACGGGCATGGTTCCGACAAGCACGCCTGCCGGCGCCTTGTCGACCCTGACTCACGAGGGGAAGCAAGTGGCAGTGCAGCGTGAGACGATCAAAGGCATCGAGTATGCGTTCTTCGCAGCCGCGAGCGGCCAGTACGTGGCAACGTACGAGTGATTTGTAGGGTGGGGCGAGGCTTTGCGAGCCCCACCAAGAGCGACCTGTGCAGGGTGATTGTCGGTGGGGCGCGCCGAGCCTCGCCCGCACCCTACACGATCTACCAGAACACGATGGGACGTAGGCGGGCCACTCGCTAGAATCGGATCGGGGCGCAATCCTTGGAGTTTCCCATGAGCGACGACGATCTGCCGTTCATCCTCAAGATGCCTGTGTGGGTGCTGGTGGAAGAGCGCCGATTTCAGGAGACGAGCGACTATGCGGGGTCGACGCCGCGCATGATGCTGGGCGGCGGCGGCCAGCCCGACCAGGCGACCTTCGCGTTTTTCTCGGAGAAGGCGCTTGCCGAGCGATTCATCGCCGAAGTCATGCCGCACAACGGCCTCCGGGCGGCGCCACTCGAGTCGGCAACCGCGCTCGTGGAGATCGCTCGATCGCTCGAGGGGCAGGGATGGAGCGCCATCGCAGTCGACCCCGCGAAGACACGTGAGGGCGTGCGAGCGGCGCAGCGGCGGTCCCTCGGGGCGTTCCTCAAACTCGTCGCAGAGCATTTTCTTCACAACGCCGGAGTGCGCGGCCCCGGCGGTGAAGATTGACGCAAACGGCGACCGTAGGGTGGGGCGAGGCTCTGCTAGCCCCACCGCAATCACCATGCCGCGGTCGATCTAGGTGGGGCTCGCAGAGCCTCGCCTCACCCTACGGGCGAAGTGCTTTCGCCCACGCCTGAAACTCGGCATCCACCTCGGCCCACTTCTCGCCGGGGAACAGCGCGGCCAACGTCTTCGACCCCCGTGGGTCGCTCTCGCGGTTCTCGCGCAATTCGCGGTAGAACTTCTTCAAGAGTCCGCGCTCTTGCAAATACAGGCACAGGTATCGCGCCTGGGCGTAGTTCAGGGCTTCTTGGGGGCCGCGGAAGTCGCTCGTGGCGGCGAGTTGTTCGAGGGAGCCGAGGCGGCCCTGCTCGATCGCTTCTTGCAGCGCCGCCAGCCGCCAGTTGGGCAGGCCTTCGATCCAGGGCCCGTCGGCCGATTCGCGGAAGCGGCATTGCTCGTGCAGCGAGGCCAGCCCTTCGTTGAACCACTCCGGCACGGTCGGGAAGTCGAAGTCGATCAGGGCGTGCGTCAGCTCGTGGACCAGCGTGCCGCCGCCGGTGCCGATGTTCATCACTAGCGTCCGCTCGGCCGGGCGATAGTAGCCGTAGACCGAAATCCCCTCGTCGGCGAACAGCCGCCGGGCGTACTGGTCGTAGCTCTCTTGGCCGGAGAAGAGGAGCACGGTGATCGGGGCGCTGGGGGGCGCGTCGAAGTAGCAGTGGTCCATCGCCGCGGCGGCCGGCTGGATCGTGCCGGCGTGCCAGCGCTCGAGTTCGGTCGCGGTCAAGTCGCCTGCGATGACGAAGGGGGGCCGCACGATCAGGCGGAGCGCCCCATCGACGCGCTTCGAGAGCGCAGCGGCCACGGCCTGGCAGTCGGCGTTCGAGCAGGGCTCGGCAGGCGGCGCGGGGGGCCGCCGCACGGTGTGCACCACGCCGGGCGCGCTGACCGCCGGCAGTACCTGATTCGCGGCGACGATTTCGTCGCTGCGCGGTTCACCCCAGCGCGCCGCCGCGACCGCCATGACCACAAACGGGGCGGACCCCGCGATCACAATTCCCCAGCGCAGCAGACTCAAGGCAACCGCTTTCCGACGACCAATCCCACTAACGTTGGCCCGGCAGCCAACTCGCCCTGCATTGTAGATCCGGGGCGATTGCCCAACTAGGAATTACGGTAAGAATCCCGCGCGGTTCCGGTCGGCGGCCGGTCGTTCGATCGTTACAACCCGCGAACTCTTTCGTTTCGAGTCGCAATCGCGGTTCGAGCAACACTAACCCGCAGCGCGAGCAAGGGAGAACTACGCGTCCCTCGCCAATCCTCTCTGGTCCCCTGCACGGGCCGGGCGGCATCGTCAGCCAGCGCGCTGGCCGGGCGCCCGCGTCCCTTGCTCGCGCAGCGGGCTAGGATTAGGCCGCTTGCCGGCCCGGCGGGCGACTCCCATAATGCGGCGATTCCCCGGCACGTAGCCCGCCGCACCTTCCCTTCGCGTCCTGCTTGGAGCCCTCCACCCATGAAATTTGGCATGAACCTGTTGCTCTGGACCGGCGAGCTCAACGACGAGTTGTTGCCGGTGCTCGAGCGGCTCAAGAAGCAGGGATGGGACGCGGTGGAACTGCCCCTCTTCGAGCTCGACGTCGACAAGTACGCCAAGTGGGGCAAGCGGCTCGACGACCTGGGGCTGGAGCGGACCGCCGTCACCGTGCGGACCGAGGCCGACAACCCGATCAGCCCCGACCCCAAGGTGCGGGCAGCCGGCGTCGCCGCCACCAAGCTCACGCTCGACTGCTGCCAGGCGGCAGGCGCTCAAGTCCTCGTGGGACCGTATCACTCGGCCCTCGGCCTGTTCAGCGGCGCGGGGCCTACTCCCGACGAGTGGAAGTGGGGGGTCGAGAGCATGCAGCAAGTGGCCGAGCACGCCGAGAAGGTGAAGGTGACGCTGGCGGTCGAGTATCTCAACCGCTTCGAGACCTACCTGCTCACCTGTGCGGCCGACGCGGTGCGGTTCATCGAGGCGGTGAATCATCCCCGCTGCAAGATGATGTACGACACGTTCCACGCCAACATCGAGGAGAAAAACCTCGCGGCGGCGATCCGCTCGTGCATCAAGCACTGCGTGCTCGTGCATATTTCGGAGAACGACCGCAGTACGCCGGGGCAGGGGCACATCCACTGGAACGAGACCTTCGACACGCTGCACGAGGTGGGCTACGACGGCTGGATGGTCGTCGAGGCGTTCGGCTTGGCCCTGCCGGCCCTGGCCGCGGCCACCAAGATCTGGCGGCGGATGTTCGAGAGCGAAGAAAAGCTCGCGGCCGACGCGCTGGCGTTCATGAAGCGCGAGGTGGCGAAGCGGAAGGGCTAGGACTGTCGCTGCCTGCGTACGTTCGCCGCAACAGCGTGAAAGAGAACCACGCCAGCGCGAGATAGCCCCCGAGATTGGGCAACACGAGGAAGATCACCGACGACCATTGCAACATCGGCGATGGGTTGAAGTGTGGCCCGATCCACAACCCTACGAGCCACTCCGCGTGAGCAACGCTCCAACACGCCGTAGCGACGAGCAAGGGGGTGAGCCAGCGTTGCCTGCGCTGCGCGACCAGGACCACCAGCGCGGCGAGCGCCGCCGCCAGCAGCAGAGATTCCGTGATGGCGATTCCATACGTGTGCCAGCCGACCACGATCTTGGGCACAGCCACGTTCGTTGGATCGGGCGCTTTCGTGGGCGGCGCGCTCCAGGATCCCTGATCAGCAGCTTCTTGGGCGGAAGCGGCGGTCGCCCAGGCTGCGATCGCCAGTGCGCTAAGGGACCGAAGCCTAGCGAGCACGGCATGTCTCCATCACGGGTTTTGACGTTGGTTCTCGTTGCTACCGCGGCGAGCCCCACCGCGTCTTGGGCTGCCGGGTTGATCTTAACAGCGGGAGCAGAGACAGCACAAAAGCTTGCATTTCGCCGCTGGCAGTGAGAGATTGAGCGGCACTTCCCCATGCCCCCTCGAGGCGTTCGTCATGTCTTGCCCCGTCGGCCGCTGCTGTTGCCTCCTTGTCGTATTCACTGCGTTCGCTCTGGCTAACGAAGCTCCCCTGTTTGGCCAAGAACCGGCGGCGGAGCCCGCGCGCAAACCGCTCAAGATCATCGCCTTCGGCGCGCATCCCGACGATTGCGAGATCCAGGCAGGCGGCGCTGCGGCCTTGTGGTCGGACCGCGGCGACCAGGTCCGCTTCGTCTCCGCCACCAACGGCGACATCGGCCACTGGCAACTCGCCGGCGGCGCGCTCGCCCGCCGGCGGCTCGAGGAGGTGCGCCAGGCCTCGAAGCTCTTGGGCACGACCACCGTGGTGCTCGACAACCACGACGGCGAGCTTCTGCCGACGCTCGAGAATCGCCGCGAGTTCACTCGGCAGATTCGTGCTGCGGAAGCCGACGTCGTCCTCTCTCACCGGCCGAACGACTACCATCCCGACCATCGCTACACGGGCGTGCTGGTGCAGGACTCGGCCTACATGGTCTCGGTGCCGTTCTTCTGTCCCGACGCAAAGCCGCTGCAGGAGAACCCGGTGTTCCTCTACTACTACGACCGTTTTCAGAAGCCGAACCCGTTCAAGCCTGACGTGGTCCTTTCGATCGACGCGGTCGTCGAGCGCAAGCTGTCCGCCCTGGGCATCATGGAGTCGCAGTTCTTGGAAGGGGGCGCGCTGGGACATCCGGGGCTCATGCCCAAGGACGAAGGCGACCGTAAGAAGCGCGAACAAGAGGTGCGCTCGGGTTTTCTGAAGCGCTTCGCCGGCATCGCCGACCAGTACCGCGACAAGCTGATCGAGCTCTACGGAGAGGAGCAGGGGCGCAAAGTACGGTATGCCGAGGCGTTCGAGCTGTGCGAATACGGCCGGCAGCCTGGGCCAGAGGAGCTGAAGAAGCTGTTTCCGGTGGGCGCTGCGCGATAAGGAAGGAATTGAAACCACGGAGACACGGAGGCACGGAGAGCAATCAACCACGAAGGTTTGCCAAGACACAAAGAACAGCAGGGAACGCTCCTTTGTGCCTTTGTGCCTTTGTGCCTTTGTGCCTTTGTGGTTCGTCTCTCTCTCTCTCTCTCTCTCTCTCTCTCTCTCTCTTCGTTCCTCTCCGTGTCTCCGTGGCAGAAAGTCGCGTGAAGCCATTCATTGTCACCTGGGTCTTGCTGGCGCTGTGCGTCGGGCGCTGCCAAGGGACCCGATCTGCCGAACCGGCCCGCCTGCGGCTCATCATCGAGACCGACGCCGGCGGCGACCCCGACGACGAGCAGTCGCTCGTGCGCTTCCTGCTCTACGCGAACGACTTCGACGTGCAGGGCATCATCGCCAACCGCGCGCACGCCCGCGATGGCGAGAATGAGAACACCGAACGCACGGGCCTGGGCATTGTTCGCCGGCAGCTCGAGGCCTATGAGCGTTGCTACGCGCACCTGGCGCAGAACGATCCCCGCTATCCCACGCCGGCGGCGCTTCGCAGCATCACCGTGGCGGGCTACGACGACGTGGAGGACGGAGTGCAACGCATCATCGCGGCGGTCGACGCCGACGATCCACGCCCTCTCTGGTACGGCGATTGGGGCACCGATCATGGGGCGGCGAAAAACTGTCTCTGGCGGGCGCTCGACCAAGTGCTCCGCCAGCGGGGACCCGAGGGCTATGCCCGCTTCAAGAGCCGGCTGCGGCTCGCTTCGAACGACTTCTTTGGTCCGCACACCTACGAAATCGCCCCGCCGTTTCCGCTCTGGGTCGACACGTTCGAGCCGGAGCTTGCCGGGCGGCGCTGGTACCATCAGTTCTCGCGGCTGACGGCCACCGCAGGCGGCTTCGACCTCGAGCGCGACGTGCGCACGGGGCACGGCCCGTTGGGCGCCCTCTACCCCACGAACACCACGCACAAGCAAAAGGAGGGGGACACGATGTCGTTCCTCTACCTCGTGCCGACCGGCATGAACGATCCCGAGCGGCCAGCCTGGGGAAGCTGGGCCGGACGCTACGGCCGCCGTGCCGATCAAGCGGGCCGCAACTACTACTGGGCCGACGTGGCCGACGCCTGGCACGGCTCGAGCTCGCGCGAAAACACGCTCGCGCGCTGGGCCGCCGATCTGCAAAACGACTTCAGGGCACGCCTCGACTGGTGCGTGCTGCCCCCCGCAGAGGCCAACCACCCGCCGAACGTGGTTGTGAACGGAGAAACGGCGCTCGCGCCGCAAACCATCGTCGCGCGGCCAGGCGAGCGGCTGGGGCTCGACGCCAGCGCCACCACGGACCCCGATGGCGATGCGCTCGAGTTCACTTGGTTCGAGTACCCGGAGGCGGGCTCGTATCGCGGCCGCGAAAGGCTGGCGGAAACTCACGGCTCGCGGCTCGAGTTGCAAGTTCCCGACGATCTTGGGTCCACGGAGTTGCACCTGGTGCTCCGAGTCGTTGACGCCGGGGAACCGCCCCTCGCCCGCTATCGGCGAGTCGTGATCAGGTCCAGCGCCGCACCCGAGGCCCGTGCTGCAAAGGGGCCGTGATGCGCTGGCCTTCTCGCCGCTGGGCATTCTCGTTGCGCACGCTGCTCGTGCTGATCGCGGCGCTTTGCGGTTGGTTAGGCTGGGAGCGCAGCGTCGTCGAACGCCGCAAGGCTGCCCGGACGCAGCACGCCGAGCGGTACCTGTTCGTGACGATCGCGCCCGAAGAAGTGCGCGGCGTCGAGCTGGCCACGGTTCCGCGGCTGCGGGTTTGGCTGTTCGGCGACGAGCCCGTGCAAGCGATCATGCTGCCGCCGGACGGCTCGCAGGCGGAGGTCGACCAACTGGCGCGCCTGTTCCCGGAGGCCCGGGTCGACCGTTGGAAGGTGCAGGAGATTCTGCAGCCGCCGGTCGACGGCATGCGCTAACGCCCCTGAGCAAAGAAGAAGCGAGGCCGGTCCGCCCTTCTCGCCAGAGCGACGGACCGGGCCTCGCCACGCGGGACGAGCCGCTCCTTTTGAGCCTGCTTGGCGCGGCGCGGGGCGACAATCCCTCCTTCGGGGCGGCGTACAGCGAATCAGCGCATGAAAAAAGCCCGGCTGTCTCTCTGCGGGGACATCAACGGGCTGGCCACGGAGCGCGCAGGCTATCGCGGCTACGGCAATCTTAGCTCATCCGCGCCGGAATTCATCGCGCGAAAAAAATGGCCCGCCGGGCGGCGACCGGCGGGCCGATGGCTCGGTCCCCCCGAGGTGCAAGGGGGCCGTTGCGTGCCAAGCTTTAGTAGAGCACGGAACTGGCAATTCTTCCAGGAATGTGCGCCGAGGCCCAACCTAACGTCTCAGCAAGCCGCAGGGCGCAAAAGGAAACCCGCCGGCAATCTCGCCAAAGTTGCCGGCCGAACCCCCACCAATGCCACGAGGAGGGGGACCTATCCTAGGAACTGCAAGACGGGGAAAAAGCGGCAATAAAAAACTGCGAGCCAAATTGGTTCACTCGCTAACGACCTGGCGGCTGTCCTTTCCTCGAGCTCCGCCGGTGCGTCCGTAAGGTATTCGACCAAAACGGCTTTCGCAGATTCCGGCGAGTGGCCCGCAGACTGTGACCCTGCAGCTAGGGTGCAGGCTCCTGTTGAGCAGGCGGAGGCTGATTGGCCGGCGGCTTGCGCGTCCGCAGCTCAAAGGGCCAGGTGATTTCTCCCTTTTCAAACCGGATGTGGCCTCCGTCGCTTTGCTCGAGCTGGACGGTGCTCCTGGGGCCGAGCGCCGCCGAGAGTTTCTCTAGCGCTGCGACGCTCAGCCCTGGAGAGGACAGATAGACACTGGCATTTGTCCCCTTCAACGGGCCGGCCAGGATCTCGACGACGCTGTCGTCGAGCGCGAGACTCCCCAGGCTGAGGAAACCGAGCTTCGGGCAACTCGTCACGATGTGCTGCACGCTGGCGTTCGTCAGCCGTTCACACGGAGCAAAGCACAAGCTGTCCAGGGACGACGGGAGCGGCAACGACTGGACGTCGGCGTCGGTCAAGTCGGCGCCTTCGAGAAAGAAGTCTTCGAGACCTGACCCCAGCAACGGCGTCAAGCCGCGAGCGCTGAGCTGTTTGGCGTTGGTCAAATGGACCTCTTCAAGCGACGGCGGAGCCTGCACGTCGGCGAGATCGTCGTCGGTGAACTCCGTGGCGTCGGCTGAAATCTGGATCAAACCTGGCTGAAGCATCTGAGCGAATGCCTGGCCGCTCAAGTGCTGGCACTCCTCGAGAAAGACGGTCTCTAGATACTTTGGCCACGCGGAGGCGGGAAGGACGAGCCCCCGCAGATTCGCTTCGTCGAGACAAATCACCTTTAACTTAGGCCGCAGGAGATGGCGAAAGCCCGTGGCGGTCAGATTCTTGCCGCCGCACAGCCAAAGTTCCTCTAGTTCATTGAGCGATCCCAGGTAGGCGGCGCACGTGTCGTCGAAGTCGAAGTCGACGAGAAGGTTCCGAACTTCGACCTCTCGGAGGTCAGGCAATGCAGCCAGAGAGGGCATCGCTTTGTGAATGGTGGCTGCATCCGCGGAGGAAGAGGCGAAGCTCGCCTCGGTGACCTTAGGGACGGGCGCGAACCCGAGGGCAAGTTTCCAGGCTGGCGCCGAGAACAGCGCATCGCCATTCTCGGAATCGGTAATCACATATCCACCAGCCGCCACGATCGCCTCCACCGCCCGCTTCTGAGCGACGATCCGCTGCGCCCGCCGGCCGAGCGTCGCCAGCAGCACGCAAACGATCGTGATCAGCACTGCTCCGGTGCGGAGAGAAAAGCGCAGCCAGCGGGAGCGCGGGACCATGGTCGCGGACCGATAGGGCAGGGCAAAGCGCACGGCGAGTCTGCCGCGTCCTTCCATCGTATCACGACGGAGGGAAATCCCCGTCGGCGAGCGCACGTTGCCCCGCCTCTGCGGCCAAAGCCTCACCCCCGCCGCAGCGTCCGCGTGCCGCAACTCCCCGCCACGGCGCACCCGGTCGTGCAGCTCTGGCAGCCGCCGCCGGGGGCTGCTTCCGTGCCGCAGCCGGGGCCGCAGCCGGTAACCAGGGTTTCGGCGAAGCGGCGGATTTGGGCGACCGACTCGTAGGCCTCGGCGAGCTCGCTCTCGACCTCGGCCGGCACGTCCCCCAGAAAGTGGAACACGAGCGTGCGGCCGTCAAACAGCGGTTCGACGTCGAGCAGCACCGCGCTCGAATTCAACTCGGCCAGCCGCGCCGCCACGGCCGAGAATGCCGCCGGGCCATGTTGGTCGAGCCGCGCGGCGAGCAGCCGGTCGGCGGAGGAGACTGCCCGCAGCAGTGAGCCATCGCCGAGGCCGGCGGGCGATTCTTCGGCCGGCGCGGCGAGCACTTCGCCCAGCTCGAGTCCCCGGGCGGTGCGGACCACCACTTGGGCCCCGCGGGGATGGCGCGCGGCGTCGACGGCGCTGAACCGCCCAACGAGCCCCTGCTTGCCAACGCGCACGAGGTGATAGCGGGCCATGCCCTAGAACCTTTCGCCCGCTCCTGCCGCGGGCTCTGTTAGCTGCCTGACTCGCGCGAGCCGCGTCCGCCCCGTCCGCGCCCACCGCGGCCGCGACCGCCGCCGCGTCCGCTGGGCTTCGAGGGGTTCTTGGCGCGGGCTTCGAAGTTCACCGAGAGGATGTAGCCGATCGATTCTTCCCAGGTCTGGATGCCACGGTGGCTGGAGCGGTCGATGGGGGCATCGTCGTCCTCGTCGGCGTCGCCATTTTCCAACTCGCCGATCGCGGCATAATCGTCGTCGGAGTCCTCGTCGTCTTCGTCATCCTCGGCGCGTCGGCGGCGCGATGCCTGTTCCTCTTCGTCGCTCTTGGCGGCGCGAGGAGCGGCTTCTTCGCCCGGGCGCGGCTTGCGGCGGCGCCGGCGCCGGCGTTTGCCGCGCGGACGATCGCCGGTCTCGGCGGCCGAGTCGTCGTCGGCCGCCTGGCCTTCGGGCGATTCGTCGTCGTCGAGTTCCGTTCGCTCGATATCCGAATAGTCGGCCCGTTCGAGCAGGCCCTCGCCCTCTTCCCCCGCCGCAGCGCCTTCTTCCGAGGAGCGAGGCGAGCGCTCGCGGTTTCCGCGGCCTCCGCGCCGGCGGCGACGCCGCCGCTTGGGACGCTCGCCTTCGCCTTCGGCAGCTCGCTCGGGCGAGCCGCCTTCGGACGACGGCGATTCGTCGTCGTCCAGGGGCACGAAGTCGATCATCTCGTCGTCGAGCGACGCATCTTCGATCGCGAAATCGCTCGAGCCCTCGGAGCTGATCGGGTAGGTCGGCTCAGGTTCCGGGCGCCGGGTGCGCTCGGGCCGTTCCCGGCGCTCCGAACGTGCGCCGCGCTCGGGCCTGCCGCGGCGCTCCGACCGCTCAGGCCGTTCCGAGCGCTCAGGGCGGCTCGGCGCTGGTTCGGGCCGCGGCGGAGCGGGTTCGGGCCGCACCGGGGCCGGCCGCTCGGAAACAGGCGCTGGAGGGGGCGGGGGGAGATCGAGCGCCTTGGCCACCTCGCCCCAATCACCCGTCGCACGGGCAGGGGGAGGTGCAGCCGGACGGGGTTTGGGGGGCGGGGCCACGCGCGGCGCCGCGGCGGGCTTCGCGGGCTCGGCCGCAGGGGCATCGATCCCAAGATCGCCCAGCAAACTGTTCCAGTGATCGGGGTTGGGGCTGTTCGACATACTTGCCTGACGCGTTTCCTTCTGCGTCCCGCCAAGAGGGAGAGCGGACCCTGGTGGCGCGGCGGCTGGCCGCAAGCCCCAGTCGCTAGGGCGGTTAACGCTCTCCGTACTATATCGGCCCAGTGAATTGAGGGGAAGCGCGGGAATTGGCTGCCGCCGTGCACGTTTCGGCCCCGATTTCGCGTTGTGCCGAGGGCCCGGATTGCGCGGGTTTTGGACCCGCTGCCGGCGCGTCGTAGAATTGGGCGTCTCCCCCACTCGCGGGCCCCGCGCCGCGGCTCGCCCCATCCCGTCTCGAGCGAACGTTGCATCCGCCAAGGAGGACCGATGGCCCAAGCAACCCCAGCGCAGGCTCCCCCGGGCGTCGTCGAAGAGGTCGAGGTCCGCGGGCACATCATCGATAGCCTGCTGCTCCCCAAAATCCTCGACGTCATCACCACCTGGGGCGGCTCGTTCCGCATCAAGAAGATCGCAATCGGCCAAGGGCGGCACGACCCCAGCCACGCCTTGATCGACGTGCGCGCGTCCGACCAGGCCGCGCTCGAACGCATTCTGGCCGAGATCGGCGACCACGGCGCGGCCCCCACCGCCGCGCAGGATTGCCGCCTCGTGGCGGCCGACATCGCGGGGGCCTTTCCCGAAGGCTTTTACAGCACGACCAACCAGCGGACGGAAGTGCGGCTCGCCGGACGCTGGACGCCCGTGGCCGATCAGGAAATGGACTGCGGCATCGCCGTGTCGGCCGATGGCAAGCAGGTCCGCTGCGTGCCGATGACCGAGGTCGAACTCGACCAGCAACTCGTCGTAGGGCATGCCGGCGTACGCGTGTTCCCCGAGCAGCGCTCGGTGGAGCGGCAAGACTTCGAGTTCATGGGGAGCAATGTCTCGACCGAAAAGCCCAAAGGAGTCGCCATTCGCGAGATTGCCCGCGAGCTCGCGCGAGTGAAGGCCGAAGGGGGCAAGGCGCTGCTCGTCGGGGGGCCGGCGATCGTGCACACCGGCAGCGGTCCGTACCTGTGCCAGTTGATTCGCGAAGGCTACATCCAGGTGCTCTTCGCCGGCAACGCGCTCGCCACCCACGACATCGAGCAGGCGCTGTTCGGCACGAGCCTGGGCGTGAACCTGGAGCGGGGCGACTTGGCCGAGGCGGGGCACGAACACCACCTGCGGGCGATCAACCGCATTCGCCGCCTGGGGGGCATCAAGCAGGCGGTGGAGCAGGGCGAACTCAAGTCGGGCATCATGTACGAGTGCGTCCGCAACCACGTCGACTATCTGCTCGCCGGCAGCATCCGCGACGACGGCCCGCTCCCCGAGGTCATCACCGATGTGCTCGAGGCGCAGCGGCAGATGCGCGAGAAGATCAAAGGGGTGTCGTTCTGCCTGATGGTGGCCACCACGCTCCACTCGATCGCGGTGGGCAACCTGCTGCCGGCGCACGTGAAGGTGGTCTGCGTCGACATCAATCCTTCGACCGTGATCAAGCTCAACGACCGCGGTTCCTTCCAAACGGTGGGGCTTGTCACCGACGTCGAGCCCTTCATGCGAGCCTTGGTCCACGATCTGGGATTGCCCACCAAGTAGCCGCCACCGAACAGAGAACAACGCGCGAGGCCCGCTCCCGATGGATTCGCAGCCTCACATCTTGATGTGCCCGCCGGAGCACTATGGGATCGCTTACGAGATCAATCCCTGGATGAGCCGCGCGCGGCAGGCCGACCATGCGCTGGCCGTGCAGCAGTGGAACGATCTGCGGTCAATCTTAGAGGGGTGCGGCGCCCGCATCTCGTGCCTGAAGCCGGTCGAAGGGCTGCCGGATCTGGTGTTCACGGCCAATGCGGCGCTCGTCTACCGGCAACGAGCGGTGCTGGCCCACTTCAAGCATCCGCAGCGGCAGGGCGAGGAGCCGCACGACGAGGCCTGGCTCACGGCCGCGGGCTACACGGTCGAGCGGCCGCCGGCCGGCATGTCGTTCGAAGGCGCAGGCGACGCGCTCTTCTGCGGTGACACGCTCTTCGCCGGCTACCGCCAGCGGAGCGATGCCCGCGGGCATCAGGAGATCGGGGCGCGGCTTGGCTGCCGGGTGCTGCCGCTCGAACTGGTCGACCCGTACTACTACCACCTCGACACCTGCTTCTGCCCGCTAGCGCCGGGGCTGGCAGTCTACTACCCGGCGGCCTTCGACGACTACGGCCGCCGCGCCCTGGCCGACTGGACGCCGACCCTGATCCCCGTGGCCGAGGAAGAAGCCCGCAGCTTTGCCTGCAACGCGGTGGTGGTGGGCCGCAACGTGGTGACGAACACGGGCTGCCCCGGGCTGCACGCTGCGCTGAGAGAGCACGGTTATACACCCCATGAGACGCCGCTCTCGGAGTTCGTGAAAGCGGGCGGGAGCGCGAAGTGCCTGACGCTGAGGTTGGATGGGGAGGAGGCTGCGAGCTGGAAGTATGGGATGTAGCCTTGTCGAAGCCGGCTGAATGGTACTTCAGGATGGCCATTGTGCGCACCGAGCATGCGTCGTCGCCTGCCAATAGTGCAGATCGATGTCGAATCACTTAGTGGTTGTGAGGCCGCTTGAGGCGCCAACTAATCAACCACCGAATCGAGCCCCGTAGCCCTTAGAGGGTCTGCGGAGCGTTTGTCGGACGGCGAGCCCATGCTTCGCGTGCAGATGATTCTTGGGAGGCCGCCGTTGTGGTGCCTGCCGGCGGGCGATGGTAGATTGTGCGAATCAGGCACAACCTTGGGGCCGCTCTTGGCGGCCGCAGATTTGCCCAGCGGGGTTTAGTCAAGAACAAGGAGCTTGGCTCATGATTGCGGCGACAAATCTTTGCCCTTTCTGGTCTTCTCGACTCACAAGGCGGAGCTGTCGCGATTGTGGTGGAGATGATCGTCCGCAACGGAATAATGCGAGGCAAACGAAACTTCTGGCCAATGGTTGGAGTTGGCGCATGAGTTTCGGCGTTTGCCTCGCATTCGTGATCACAAGCAGCACGGGCTGCGACTCGGCACAGCAACCCGCCAAACCCCGCACTTCCCTTGGAGTGGCGACCTCGCCGCCCCCACCGCCGCCACCCGCTCCGGCGACGGCGAGCAGCGCACCATCTCCGGTGCGGGCGGATACTGCGGAGGCGACTGTCGAATCGTCACGTGCCGACTCAGCCTCCTCGACGCCCTCGGCATCAATCGTAATTCCATCGGCGTTGAACGCGGAGCAAGAGACCGCACTCGAGCAAGCCGACCCCTCGAAATGGCGCACTGACTACTACGCGTTCAGAAAAAACGTCAGTGTTGCGAATGGCAAGGTTTCTTGGGGCCAGATGAAGCAATTTGCCCGCGTCTTCGAACTTGCTCATGCCACGGGCGAAGCGCAAATGGCAGCCATGGGAGAAAACGATCCGGCAAAGAAGCGGGCGCTCGGGAACAAGTACCTAAAGCTCAACGCTGAAGCGGACGAGGCGATAAAAAAGCTGGGCAAGCTGACCTGGACCGGTCGAGTCGTTTCAAATCCGCGTCGCCGCAGAGCGCCGGTGGAACTCGATCTTCCTCCTCTCCCCGAACCGGCTCGCATTACGTTCTTGGTTCCCGAGGAAGAGGAGCCACGTTGGGACTTAGTGCATGACGGCGACACCATTCGCTTCCGCTGCGGACTGTCATGGGGCGGATACCCGGAGTCGCCTGAACTTACGGTAAAGATGCATCTGGTGGAGTAGCTGTCGCCGCAAAGGGCGAACCGAAGTCGCGAGTCGCCGCGCTGCTTCTGTCGCCCATACTCCAACGGCGCGCGACCTTGCGCGAGCAGATCGAGTGCCCCTACTCCTCCTCATAATCCTCTGCCCGCACCGTCTCGATGCTCGCCTGCTCGTCCGGCCAGCCGGGGTCGACTTGGGCGAGCTCGTCGCGTTCGGCGGTGACGTCGTGGAGCTTGCGGACCAGGCCGCGGTACTTGGTCCGTAGGTTTAGGTGCAGGAGGCCCTGGTAGACGTTCACCGTGGTCGAGGCCGCCAGGCCCATGAGCGCGAGCGTCAGCCAGACCCATGGCTTGTCGGGTTCGGCGGGCACAGCCGCTTCGGAGGCGCTGCCTGAGCCGCGCTGGCCGGCGGCCTCGCCGCCCCGCAGCGGCGGATCGTCGCCGGCGGGAACGCCATCGGCTACCTTCTGCACGGTCCGCTCACTGGGGGCATCGTTCTGGGCCAGCTTGTCGGCATCGGGCGATTTGGCCGGAAGCTGCGGCGGCCGATCGGCCACGGCTGGACTGGCGGCCGCTTCTTCCGCAGCCTTGGCCGACAGAAACGGGCCCTCTTCCTCTTTGTCCTTCCCGGCGTCCTTGTCTTCACTCGGCGGAGGAACGTCGGCAGTCGGTTCAGCGGCTGCCGGCGTTGGCTCGGCGTTATCTCCGGCAAACGGATCGACGACCTCCTCGGCCGCGACTTTCTCCTCGGCAACTTCCTTTGCCGTGTCTGCCGCTTCAGGCTCAGCGGCCTTGGGCGACTCAGTCGCTGCTACGGCGGGCGTTGACCGCTGCGGGCGGGCCGGCGGCGCCGCGCTTGGCGCTTGGGCAATGAACCGCGGCGCTTCCTCTAGTTCGGCGCTGGCGGCCGGTCCGGGCAGGGCCGCTGGCCGTGGCGCTTCAGGCTCCGCGCCCGGCTGCGGCGCATCGAGCGGGCCTTCCTGCGGCAGCGGGCCGTTGCCCACCTGAATGCGGTAGCGGCGGATGTCTCGCAGGATGAGCGGCACGTCGCTGGCGATCGGCTGCCCGCGCTCGAGCGACCGCAGCAGCTCCGGCTCGATCTGAATGATGTACTCGAGCCCTCCCTCAGGCAGCGGCCGCCAGCCAACGTCGACGCCGAGCGTCAGGGCCACAATCAGGCAAGCAGGATGCATGGCGACCAACCGGCAAGGGAGAAAGGGAAAGCGCGCTACCGATCAGGCATTCTACGATGCGCGGGCCTGCGGCTTCGACCCCGGGCCGCTGAGCCGCGGAATCAGCGGCCCTTCGCCCCCCGCCTCGCGCCGCTCTTCCAAGTTTTTGAGCTCGACGTTCAAGATGTTGAGCAGCGCCTGCAGAAACGCCACGGCCATCGGCCCCACGAAGATGCCGATCGGCCCCAGCGCCCGCACCCCGCCGAGCACGCTGAGCAGCGCGAGCAGGGGATGCAAGTTCGACTGCCCGTGCAGGATGATCGGCTTGATGATGTTGTCGGCCACCGACACCACACACGCGCCATAGAGGGCGAGCAACACGCCCGCGAGCGGCCGCCCCTGATAGAAGAACACGTACAACGAACACGGCAGCCACACTGCCGTGGCCCCGACGAAGGGGATCAGCGCCAAGAACATCGTGAGCACGGTGAGCAGGAACACCGCCTCGAGCCCGGCCAGGTAGAAGCCGGCGCCGGCCAGCAGACCCTGCACGAAGGCCGAAAGGAGCGTGGCGACGACCACCGCGCGGCTCACACGATCGAACTCGCCGACCAACTGCTGCTCGTAGCGCTCGTCGAGCGGCGAAAGCCGCATCAAGGCCTGCACCATGCCGGGGCCGTCGGCCAGGAAGAAGTAGAGGGACACGATCATCACGATCGTGCCGATCACCAGGCTGCCCAGGAACTGCGTGGTGCCGAGCGCCAAGGGGGCCCACCAGCTTTCCAGATGACCAAGCACCTCGGCGCGGAGTTGCAGCAGCTTTTCAGGCGTGGGATTCGTCCAGGCCTTGATCCAAGCCATCAGCGGGCCGCCCAGCAAGGTGGAACGAAAGCCGAAAAAGTTCGCGCTGAGATCTGCGAGCTCAGATTGGTAACGCACCGCGAGAACAGCGGGGTCGGGGCTCGCCGCGACCGCTTCTCCATCTGCGGCCCCGGCTCGCTGTTTGGTTGGGATCGCCACTTTTGCAGTGTCCTGAACCTCTTGTGCCATGGCAAGCAGGTCGGCAGCAACCTCGGGATTCAACGTTTTCGGCTCGCCGATTGCCGGCAGCGTTTGCAGCGAGGCGGCGTTCTCTCCCTCGAGGTCGGGCGCCGCGAGCGTGACGTTCAAGTCATTCTCAGCAACGGCGCCCAGAACTCCGATCGTCTCCTGAAGGGCTTTTGTCGTTTCGCCCCCTTTTTCCTGTGGCGGCAGGGCGTTGAGCGATCGCGCGATCAAATCGAGGGACGCAACGATCGCTTCGAGCGATCTCTTGGCCTGGGCTTCGGAAGGAGGGATCGGATCTCCCTCTTCCGATTCACGCGGCTGCAACTTGCGAAGTTCGGCGTCGATCGTTCCCAACTGGTCGGCATACGGCATGTGCAGATGCAAATCCTTGCGGATCGCGCCCAGCTTGCCCTCGACCTCCTTGGTGTCGAACCGCCCCGCCAGCGCCGCCCCTTCCAGCCCGGCCTGAGCCAAGATCCAGGCGAACGGCACGAGCACGATCAGCAGGATCGCCGCCGTGGTCAGACCCGCCGCCAGGCGGGGGTAGCGGGGGACCTCGGCCAAGATCCAGCGGTGGACCGGCCGGAACATCACCACCAGCAGCACCGCCAGGAACATGGGGAGCAAGAAGGCCTGCATCACCTGCAGGAAGAGGATGGCCACCACGAGCAAAATGCCCAGCAGCACGATGAACGATGCCCAACGGGCCATGCCCGACTCCTTCTGAAACCTTCCTGGCCAACGGGTTGGAAACTCTAGCAGACCCCTGGGGGGAGCAGGCGTCAAGCGGGCAAACTCACCTTGAGCCGCGCGGGGAAAACTAGGAAAATGTACATCTCAAGTCGTTGACGGGACGAGACTTTGTCGACCATTGCCGCTAGCGCAGAGCCCCCGGCCGATCCAGCCGCGCCCCGGACCCGCCGCAAATGGTGGATCTTAGGGGTCAAGCTGCTGCTCGTGGCTTTGGTACTGCTGGGCGCCCGCCACGCCTTCGTGCAGGCCTGGCAGAAGCTGCAAGTTCATTCGCTGTCGATCGATCCCTCTTGGCTGGTGGCCGCCGGCGCGCTTTACCTGCTCGGGTTGGCCCCCTCCGGCTGGTTCTGGCACCGTCTGATGGAGGCGCTCGGGCAGCGTCCGGCGCTCTTCGACTCGCTGGCCGCCTACTTCATCGGGCACCTGGGTAAATACGTGCCTGGCAAGGCGCTGGTTGTGGTGCTGCGGGCCGGTTTGGTCCGCGGCCCACAGGTCGACGCCAAGGTCGCTGCCGCCTGCGTGGCCCTCGAAACGCTCACCATGATGGCCGTTGGCACGGTGATCGCGCTCGCGGTTCTCTCGAGCGTTGTCAGCGGCGCCTATGCCTGGCTCATGCCTCTGGCCGCGGCAGCGGCGGGCGTGGGGCTGCTGGCGTTTCTGCCGGCCCTGCGGCACGCGCTCAAGCTAGTCGAGCGCAAGCGGCCCGTGTGGCTCGAAAACCTGGCCTGGCGCGACCTGGGCTGGAAGGTGCTCGTGCCGGGGTGGCTGTGGATCGCCTTCGGCTGGGCCCTGCAGGGGCTGAGCCTGTGGGCGACGCTGCGGGCACTCGGGGCGACCAGCCTGGGGCCGCTCAGCGATCTGCCGCTCTGCACGGCCGCCGTGGCGATTTCGGTGGTCGCCGGGTTTCTCTCGTTCTTCCCCGCTGGGCTGGTGGCCCGCGAGGCGGTGCTGCTCTTGGTGCTCGACGCCGCGGGGATCGATCCCTCGCTGGCCTTGGCCGTGGCGGTGCTGCAGCGGCTCGTGTCGCTGGTGTCGGAGCTGGGAATTTCGGCTATCCTGTACCTTGGACTTGTGTTGCGCAAAGGGCGCCTGCTGCGATGACGATCACCACCATCATTCCCGTGTACAACGAGGTCGAGAGCCTGGCCGAGCTCCATGGCGAGCTCTCGGCGGTGGCCCGCGAACAGGGCTACGACCTCGACATGGTGTTCGTCGACGACGGCTCGCGCGACGGCTCTTGGGACGCCATTCGCCGGCTGGCGGCGGCCGACCCGCGGGTGCGGGGCATTCGCTTCCGCCGCAATTTCGGCAAGGCCGCGGCGCTCGACGCCGGTTTCCGCGCCGCCCGCGGCAACTACATTCTCACCCTCGACGCCGACCTGCAGGACGACCCGCGTGAAATCCCGCGCTTCGTGGCCGAGTTGCAGGCCGACCGCGATCTGGTGGTCGGCTGGAAGCAGAAGCGCCACGACCCCTGGCACAAGACCATGCCGTCGCTGGTGTTCAACACCATGGTCAGCAAGCTGACCGGCGTGGAGCTGCACGACCACAACTGCGGCCTCAAGGGCTATCGCCGCGAGGTGACGAGCGAGCTGCGGCTCTACGGCGAAATGCACCGCTTCGTGCCGGCCTTGGCCGCGGCCCGCGGCTACCGCGTGGGCGAGCTCGTGGTGCATCATCGCCCGCGCAAGTTCGGCCACTCCAAATACGGCTTCCGCCGCTTCATCAAGGGCTTCCTCGATCTGCTCACAGTCAAGTTCCTCACGGACTTCGGCCGCCGCCCGCTGCACCTGCTGGGCACGATTGCGCTGCCGCTGTTGATGGTTGGCGGGGTGGGAGTGGTTGGGCAACTCCTGGGAGGGGCCGTGGGAACGAATGTCCAACTGGCGTGGTTTGGCCTCTGGCTGACGATGCTCGTCGTCGGCGCCCTCGCGCTGTTGGCTGGTTTACTGGCCGAGCTGGTCGTGTCCGGGCAGGTCGATCAGAACACCCCCTATTCCATCGTGGAACGGACGCCGCGGGTCGAAGAGCATCACCCCGCTAGCGCGCCATGAATCTTGCAGGCGACCCAACCGCCTTCCGCCGCAGCGTCTACTGGTTGTTGATCGCGATCGCCGCCGGCGCGATGTCGGGCCGGGTGCTGGCGGTCAATTCGGTCGACCAGATCGCGCTCGAAAAGCAGGTTCGCCAGAAGCAGCCTGAGCGCAACTTGCAGCGTCCCTTCTTGAGCGGGAACGACCGCAGCCGCTGGACCACGGTGCGCGCGCTCGTGGAGCACGGCACGTTCGCCATCGATGAGATCACCCACCAGCCAGGCTGGGACACGATCGACATGGTGCAGCACCGCGACCGCGACGGCCAGCTCAAGCTCTACTCGAGCAAACCGCCGATCTTCGCCCTGCTGATGGCCGGGCCCTACTGGCTGATCCATAAGACCACCGGCGCGACCCTGGGCACGCATCCCTACGAAATCGGCCGGGCGATGGTGTGGTGCATTAACGTGCTGCCGCTCGTGCTCTACCTGTGGGTGGTAGGTCGGCTGGCCGAGCGATTTGGCGCTACCGACTGGGGGCGCGTGTTCATCGTGGCGGCGGCGGCCTTCGGCACATTCATCACGACCTTCGCCGTCGTGGTCAACAACCACTTGCCTGCGGCCGTGTGCGTGGCGATCACGCTGGCGCTCGTGTGCCGGATCGTGCTCGACGACGATCGCCGGCTGTGGGTCGCAGGGCTGGCCGGCGTTGCGGCGGCCTTCACCGTGGTAAACGAATTGCCCGCTTTGGCGTTCTTTTGCCTGGTGGCGGCGGTGCTGCTCTGGCGGACGCCGCGGCTCGCGCTCTTGGGCTTCGCGCCGGCAGCGCTGCTCGTGACCGCAGCCTACGTCGGCACGAACTACTGGGCACATGCCAGCCTGCGGCCGCCGTATGCCCATCGGCAGGACGGCGCGAAGCTGTTCGAGGTCGACGCCGCGCTGGCCGTCGCGCTGGATGCAGGCCAACTGCCGGACTTCGTGCGCACGGGGCTCGCCGACAAAGGACTCACGCTGGGCCCGGAGACCGTGGTAGAGCCGCACGTGAAGGGGGAGCGTTGGGTGATCATCGATCGGCCGGCAGGTGAGAAGGCCGCTGTCGTCGTCGAAGGCAATGCCTTAGCGGTTCGCGCGTGGGACAACTGGTACGACTACACGTTCGAGCGCAACGGCCGCACGATCGAGAGCTACTGGAAGCGCAAGGAGAACCGCGCGAAGATCGACCAGGGGGAAGAAGACCCCGGCGTCTATGCGCTCAACGCCCTGATCGGCCACCACGGGATCTTCTCGCTCACGCCGCTCTGGCTCCTGATGCCGGTGGGCCTGGGCATGTGGCTGCTCGCCGGCAGCCGCGAGCAAAAGCTGCTGAGCGCCGCGATCCTGCTGCTGTCGGCCGTTTGCATCGCGTTCTTCTTGCTGCGCCCTCAACAGGACCGCAACTACGGCGGCATGACGAGCGGCTTCCGCTGGGTGTTCTGGCTCGCGCCCCTCTGGCTCGTAGCGGCGCTGCCAGCGGTCGACTGGCTGGCCAAACGCCGGGCGACGCGCGGCCTGGCGCTCGTCCTGCTGGCTATGTCGGTGCTGTCGGCCAGCTATCCGACCTGGAATCCCTGGACGCAGCCTTGGCTGACGAACCTGTGGATTTACTTGGGGTGGGCGAAGTTTTAGACAGACTACTTGCTGCGCCCACACTAGCCCGCAGCGCAAGCAAGGGACACAAGCTTCGTTAGGCAAGGCAACCGCAGATGCTGCCCCGCTGGCGCCGGCTCCGTCAGCACTCAAAGGAAACGTGGCTCTCCCTTGCTCGCGCTGCGGGCTAGTATGAGACGGCAACGCGAACGTTGAGTCGTGGCACAGCGCTATCCTTACGTGCTATTTGGCCGCCGCTTGCCGGTTCTGCGTGAGCAGCGCGAGCAGATCCCGCAGCTCCTCCACGGTAATCAGCGTCTCCAACCCCGCCGGCATGATCGACGCGGCCGCCGCCCGCCGATGCACGATCGCGGCGCTCTCGAACTCGAACGGTTGGCCGTCGGTCCCCACGAACCGCTCGCGGCGCTCGTCGTCGACCCGCGCGAGGAACAGGCCGGTCTGAATCTTGCCGTCGGCAGTTTCGAGTAGCCAGGGCACGTACTGCGGGGCCATCTCTCGGCTCGGCTGCAAGATCGATTCGAGCAGCCGCCTCCGCGTCAGCTGCTGGCCCACGAGCGTCAGATCGGGGCCGATGCGAAAGCCGCCTGCCGCCTGGCCTCCGCGCCCCTGAAACGCATGGCAGGCGCCGCACTTGGCCGCGTGAGCGCCGAAGAACACGCGCCAGCCTGCATCGGCGTTTCCACCTGTGCCCACGAGGGCGAGCCAGGCGTCCACGTCGTCGGCAGCCGGACGATTCGCGCCGGACGCCGGGGCTCCTCTGCCGTCGGCGAGCGCTTGTTGCGCCGCGCGCTGAACGCTTCCAGCGGGGTCGGCGGTCAGACGTTCGAGAAGCGCTTGCTGCTCGGGCTGGCCGGCGAGCCCCAGCACGAGGTCTGCCCGCAGATCGGCCGGGAGGTTATCAGACACAACGAGCTCAGCCGCGGCCTGCTTGGCGCCCGGCAGCGGGCTGAGCGCGAGCGTACGTACAGCCTCGCGGTCGAGCGGGGCGAGGCCCGAACTGGCGAGCTGCCGCAGGCGTTCGACCCTGAGCAGATCGGAATCGGCAGGGACCAGCCGCAGCGCGAGCGCCCGCAGTTCGGGGGCGAGCTCGATGTTCTCGAACATCGCGAGCAGTCGCCGCTGTTGAGCGGCGACGGCGTTCTCCGGCTTCAGTTCCAGCCAGTCGAGCGCCGCCAAGGCGGCGAGCAACTCCTGCTCGCCAAGATCGGCGCGGCGCAGCAGTTGTTCGATGTCGCCGCGGAGTGGCTCGCGCCGGGCATCGGCCGCCCAACGGAGGGCGAACACGCGGACCGCCGGGTCGCGATCGGCCAATGCCCGGTGCAGGAGTTGGTCGAGCGCTAGATCGTCGAGCGGCTTGGAGTCACGCGCTTGCCAGCGCAGCGCCTCGAGCACGCCGAGCCGCTGCTGCCCGCTCGGCAAATCTTGCCACTCCTTGTCGGCCAGGTCTTTCTGCTGCGTGAGCCCCCACACGGCCGCTTGGCGAATGAACGGGTCGGCGTTGTCGAGCGCTGCGAGTTGAGGGCTGCTGCGCAGCGTTGCGGCGCGCCGCTCGGCGTCGCTGAAAAGGGGCATTTCGCCTCGAGGCGCGCCATCGCCGCGCCACGCGAGCTTCCACACCCGCCCCTCGCGATGAACCGGGTAACTGCGATCCACCCAGTCGGTAAAGTACAGCGCCTTGTCCGGCCCGACGGCAAAGTCGACCGGGCGGAAGTGCTGGTCCCCCTGCACCACGATCGTGCGGCGGGCGTGAAACGAGGCGCCCTGCGGCTCGAGCTCGTAGCGCTCGATGCGGTTCTCGCCCCAGCTCGTCACCCATAGGCTGTCCCCCACGGCGACGACGTCGCAGGGGGCCTCGCCCGTGCCGGCGACCATCGGCAACGTGCCAGGCAACTCGCCATTCCAGGCTTGCAGCGGATGCCGACCGGAACGGCCGTAGCGAAACTGGTAGCCGTAGTCACCCCCAGCCACCACGTGCAACAACCGGCAAGGCGGGCTCTCATCGGGATCGTTGTCGACCGTAAACATGCGGCCGGCCGGATCGAAGCAGATGCCGAAGGGGTTCCAGAAGCCGGTGGCGAGCCGCGTGAGTTCGCGGCCGTCGGCAGTGCAACTGAAAACATTGCCTCCTTCGCCGCCTCCGCGGAGTCGGCTGCTGTCGTGCCCCACCAACTCATACGGCTCGCCAATGTTTTCGCCGAGTCCAAAGTACAACCGCCCCTGGGCATCGAAGGCCATGCCGGCCAGGCCGTTGTGCGGATAGTCGCCAGGCGTTTCCAGCCGCACCACGTCTTCGCGCTCTTCGGCCTTCCCGTCGCCATCGCGGTCTCGAACACGGAAGATCTGCGCGCGCGTGGCGGCGTAGATCCAGCCGTCGGGGCCGGCCGCCAGCCCCATCGTGGCGTCTGTCCCTTCGAAAAACGTGCGCGTGTTCTCGGCGCGCCCGTCGCCAGCGGCGTCTTCCAGGATGAGGATGCGATCCTTGGCCGGTCCCTCGTAGCCCTCGGGGCGGAAGTGCGTGTGACACTCGATCACCAGCAGCCGCCCGCGCGCGTCGAAGGCGATGCCTGTCGGCGTGACGATTTGAGGGTGCGCGGCCACGAGCGTCAGCTCGAGCCGCGGGTCGAGCACTTCGGGCGCCGCGGCTTGCAGCTCCCGGGACTGCAGGACCGTCAGCAGCGCAAGGAGCAGCGAGCCGACCAGGTTCGTCTGACAAGGGGGCATGAAACGAGTCATGGCGTGATCGAGCAGGGAGGATAGGGGCAGGTCTGGCGAATGTCGTCGATTTTCGCGATGCGTGCAAGTTTCCGGGGCAATTCTTGCCATTTTGCTCGAAGGCTGGTCAACTTGCGATCAACCGCGCCCGGCCTCTCCGAATCTCCCGCCTGGTAGTCCTTTCTCATGTGTCGGACCAAAACTCGCTTCCCTCTCCTTGGCTGGGCCGCTTTCGCCGTCGCCGTGGCGTGCGCTTCCCTGGCACGGTCCGAGGAAGCTGCCTACGACTTAGTGCTGCGCGGCGGCCGGATCGTCGACGGCAGCGGCAATCCCTGGTTCTACGGAGACGTCGCCATTCGCGGCGACCGCATCGTTGCGATCGGACGCATTCCGCAGGCGGCCGCGCTCCGCGAGATCGATGCGCGAGGGCTGATCGTCGCCCCAGGCTTCGTCGACATCCACTCCCATTCCGACTACGTGCTGCTCGAAGACGGCCGGGCGCTTAGCAAGATTCACCAGGGCGTAACCACCGAGGTGCTGGGCGAAGGAACGTCGGCGGCCCCGGTGAAGGGGAAGTTCGCTGCCCGCGGGGCCAGCGCCGGAACCGGCGCGCCGCAGTGGGCCACGCTGGGCGAATACTTTCGCGCCCTCGAGCAGGGACAGATGTCGGTGAACGTGGCCACCTATGTGGGGCTCGACAACCTCTGGGAAGCGGTGATGGGTACGTCGCACGCCCGCCCCACGCCGGCGCAGCGCGAGGAGATGAAGTCGCTGCTCGACGAAGCGCTGGCCGACGGCGCCTTTGGCCTGTCGACCATGTTGGCCATGCCGCCGGGCTCGCTGACCACCACCGACGACCTGGTCGACCTCTGCCAAGTCGTCGCCCGGCACGGTGGCATCTACTCGAGCCACATCCGCAACGAGGGAACCGGCGTGCGCGCCGCGGTCGAAGAGGCGATCAGCATCGGTGAACGCGCCCGCGTCCCGGTCGACATCATTCATTTGAAGATCGCCGACCAGAAGCTGTGGGGGCGGATGGGCGAGCTCGTGGCCCTGATCGACGCCGCCCGCGAGCGCGGCGTCAACGTGCAGGCTCACGTCTATCCCTACACGCGCGGCAGCAACGATCTGGCGAGCATCATTCCCCCTTGGGGCCACGAGGGAGGGGCGGCGAAGATCCTCGAGCGGCTGGCCGACGCCACGCAGCGTGCGGCGCTCCAGCGCGACATCGAACAGGGCCTCGACGGCTGGTACAACCACTACACGGCCGTTGGCCGCGACTGGAGCCGCATGCTCGTGGCCGGCAAGGGACCCTACGAAGGCCTCACGATGGACCGCGTGATCGCGCTCGAGACGCAGAAGAAGCCGCGCGAACCGCTCGACGTGTTGTTCGATCTGCTGATCGAAAACGGCGGCTCGATTCCCACCGTCTACGCGCACCACACCGAGAGCGACATGCGGCTAGCGCTCGTGCAGCCTTGGTGCTCGGTCGGCTCCGACGGATCGGCCCTGGCCATCGCCGGGCCGCTGAAGCGGGGCAACCCTCACCCGCGCAGCTTCGGCACGTTTCCGCGCGTGCTGGGAGTCTACGTCCGCGACGATAAGACGCTGCGGTTGGAAGACGCCGTGCGGAAGATGACCTCACTCAACGCCGCCAAGATCGGCCTGCGCGAGCGGGGCCTACTGCGGCAGGGGGCTTTCGCCGATCTCGCGTTGTTCGCGCCTGACCGCGTGCGCGACCAAGCGACGTACACGGCCCCCTTCGCGTACAACGAAGGCATCGAGTACGTGATCGTGAACGGCGTCGTCGTGTTGGAGAAGGGAGAGCACACGGGCGCGAAGCCCGGCAGGGTGCTGCGGCGGGGAACTTAGCGCGCTGTCACCGCTGGTTTTCGGCTGCACTACATCAGCCCGCAGCGCGTGCAAGGGACGGGAGCGCAGGTTGGGCGCGCTGGCCGAAATTGCTGCCCGGCCCGTGCAGGGATCCGCGGGGCTCGACCATGGCGGCGTGGCTCTCCCTTGCTCGCGCTGCGGGCTAGTGTGGTCGGGCAACCGGAACGCGAGAGCGTACCCTACGATTACTTCGGCAACGGCGTTTGCTCGGGGCCCATGAGGTAGGCGAAGAGGTCCTGCACCTCTTTCTCCGAGAGGTTTTGCAGCAGCCCATCCGGCATCAGCGAGGCGTTGGAGTTCCGGCGCGATTCGATTTCATCGAGCGGGATCACGATCCGCTCCGTGGCGGTCTGCACCGCCAGGGCCCGCTCTCCTTCGGCCGAAGGCAGGCCTGTCACGATCCGGCCGTCGGTTGTGGCGATCACCTGCAACTGGTAATCGCGCGAGATGGCGGCGCTGGGGTCGATCAAGTTCTCGAGCAGGTAGTCGACGCTCGTGCGCTGGGCGCCCGTGATGTCGGGCCCGATCGCGCCGCCTGCGTCGAAGAGGCGATGGCAGTTGGCGCAAGCGCCGGCGAAGACCTTGCGCCCAGCCGAGGCGTCGGCCGCGCGAAGGGCCGCCGGCGACAGCAGCCGCTTGGTCTGGGCGATGAGCTTGGCTTTTTCAGCGCTCGTCTCGCGCACCGGGCCCCACAGTTCGTCGACCCGTGCGCGGACGCTGCTGCTTCCCAGACTACGCAGTTGCCGAGCGGTGTACGCAGTCACCTCGCCGCGCGAGACTCGCCCCTCCTCAATCGCCGTCAGCAACTCGAGCGCCCACGTCGGCCGCGCGGCCAGCGTCTGCAAGGCGTCCTGGCGGGCATCGGCGTCGAACGCCGCGAAGCTTTCGAGAATTGCCGGCGCGGTTCCAGGGTGATCGTAGGCCGCCAGCCCGCGAAGGGCCGACCGCCGCGTCGCGGGCGTTTTCAAGAGATCCAACAGCAGCGGCGGCAGTTCCGCCGCTCGCTTGGCAACAAGCGCCTCGATCGCTCGATTCCGCTCGGCGGCGTCCGCGCGCAGATCGCCGGCCAACTTCCGGAGCGACTCTAAGGCCACGGGGTCGTCGAACACCAGCGCGAGCCGCTGAGACAGCGAGCGGACCTCTGCGTCGCGCGACGCTTGGAGCTTCGCGTAGGCGACCGGCCAAGCGGGCGGCATGCCTGCCCTGCGCACGCCGGCCAGCCCGAGCAGGGCGCCTTCGAGCACATCGCGCTGGATGTCGCTCGCGTCAGTGTTTGCCAGAAGTTCCACGATCTGCTCGAGCGCGCCGCCTTCCGTCGGCAGTGAGGCGGCGCGGCGCGCGATGTGCCGGCGCAAGAGCGGAATGCGCGCGGCGCCGGCCAAGACCGCGAACCGCGGCAGATCGTGCTCCACGAGCGGCTCGATGCCATACCAGGCAACCAGCGGAACATTCGCATCGTTCGCCAAATCGCCGCGGCTCACCAGCGCCGACGCCAAGCCCCAACGCTGCTCGGGCACGAGCCGCTGTAGCGCGCTCGCGCAGTGCAGCACGACGAACGCCGAGGAGTCGCTTGCCGCCATCTCGGTTAGGCGGTTGAGGGCCGGCGCCGGCGGGTCGCGATCTTCCGTCACCAACCGCACCGCCCAAGCACGCATGTATTCACTGTCGTGGTCGAGCAAACGCGTGAGGAGCGATTCGTCGGTCGCGCCGATCGCATGCAGCGCCCAGAGCGCACGCAGCTTGCGGTCGACTGCGAGGTTCCGATCCAGCATCTCCCGCAATGCCTGCTTGGCCACCGTCAGGTCGGCGCCCGCTGCGGCCCGTTCCTGCAGCAGCCGGCGGGCATGCCGCACGTGCCAGTCGTTGCGGTGAAGTTGCAGATCGACAAGTTCGCGGTCGCTTAATCGCGCGAGGTCAACTTTCATCGCGGGCGGCGTGCCAAAGCTGATCTTGAAGATCCGCCCCGTGCCGCGCTGCGTGTTCACCATGCTGTGACACTCGCCCGTGTCCGACCAATCGCTGGCGAACACGGCCCCGTCGGGGCCTGTCTGCAGGCCCACGCCCATGTACCACGAATCTTGGGCCTGCATCAGATCGGGGCCGTGCGACGCGATGTACCCTGAGCCTGCCCGCCGCAGCAGATCGTTGTTGATCCGGTGGCCATGGATGTTGTGCATGAACACCGTGTTGCGGTAGCGCTCGGGCCAGTTGTCGCCCAAATACACCAGCGTGCCGCAATGGGCATGTCCGCCGCCGGCCGCGTCTTCGGCCGAGGTGCCCAGCCCCTCGCGAACGCCATTGCGGCCGACGAAATGCCGGTGGTCGGCGATCGTGGGAATCCGCTCGTAGGCATAGCGGCTCGAATTGCGGTTCCGCCACGGCTCGTAGTGCGCCCCCTGGATGACGTGGAACAGATGTGGGTCGACGCAATTGCAGACGAACCCTTGGCCGTAGTCGTCCCAGTCGATGCCCCAGGGATTCGTCGTGCCGTCGGCGAATGGTTCCCACTCGTGCCGCACCGGGTGATACCGGTAGACCCCGCCATCGAAGCGCACGCGCTGCTCCGCCGGCGCGCCAGGCTTGCCCAAGAGCGACCAGTTCGTGCGGCCGTGCGTGCCGTAGAGCCAGCCGTCGGGGCCCCAGGCGAAGCCGTTGGCCAGATTGTGGGCGTTGGCGTGCGTGCCGAAGCCGTCGAGCAGCACCACCGGCGCGCCGTCAGGCACGTCGTCGGCGTTACGGTCGGGAATGAACAAAAGATTCGGCGGCGACATGACCCACGCGCCGCCAAAGCCCAACTCGATGCCGGTGACGTATTCGAGCCCTTCGCAAAACACGGTGCGCTGGTCGAACCGGCCGTCGCCGTCGTCATCGGCGAAGATGAGAATGCGGTCGCGCGCAGGTCCGCGCAGCGGGTAGTTGTGCGCCTCGGCCACCCAGAGGCGGCCTCGATCATCGATGCAGAAGCCGACCGGCTGCACGACGTCGGGCTCGCCGGCGAACAGCGAGACGCGAAACCCCTCCGGCACGACCATCGTTCGGGCGGCCTCGGCGGGAGCGAGCGGCTGGGCCGTCTGCTGCTCTTGGCCAGCCCCCGAGCGCGCGCCCAGCGCGAGCACGATCAGCAAAGTCGTTGCGAGCCAGTTGCTGCGTGAGGACATGGGCGATTCGTAGGGCGGTAGGACCGTTACAGAAACCCGTCGCTCGGGGCATCTGCGTCGTCAGCCCATTGTAGTTGGCGGCGAATGCGATCAACCAGAACGCGTCGCTAGAGCCGTGTAACCCGCAGATGCCCGTCGAAATGGGCCGTCGCCAAGCGGTGGCCGTCGGCGTGCAGATCGAGATCGCGGGTCAAGTGCGGCAACTTGAAGGCGCTGAACTCCGTGGCCTCGTCCGGCTTCCAGAAGAGCAGATAGCCGCCGCTCGAGCCCCCCATTCCGGCGATGATGTATCCGTCGCGATGGTACATTGCCCGCCAGACCACGCCCTTCAGCTTCTCCTTGGTCGTATGGGTCGGCAGGGCCTTGCCCGACTCCCACTCGAACTCGACGAGCAGCGGTTCATGGACCGCGCCGAGCGGATTGCTCGCCTCGTGCAGGCCGCCTCCGAGCAAACGATTGCCGGCGGGGTTCAAGGCCAGCGTGCGAACGCCGCCGAAGTCGACCGCCTGGCCGCCGTTGTAGCTCCAGAGCGGCGCGGCGTCGAAGCGGCGCAACTCTTTGCCGGCGGCCAGATCCCATTGCACGATCGCGCCGGCCAGGTCGCCGCTGAGCAAGAACTGTCCAGAGGGATGGAACATCAGGCTGTAGACATGCTTGGCGTGCCCCGCCAGCTCGCGCTCGAGCGACCCGTCGGCAAGCCGCCAGAGGCGCACGATCAGATCGTTGCCGGCGGTCGCGACCAAGGTTTCATCGGGGCTGACCGCCAATGCCCGAATCCAGCCCTGGTGCGCGGCGATCCGCCGCTCCGGCGCAGGTTTTTCGGCCGCCGTGGGCCAGAAGATCAACTGGCCGTCGCAGCCGCCTGTGAGCAGCGTCTCGCCGTGGTTGGCGAAGCCGAGGGCATGCACCCAACTCTCGTGGGCGGCGAGCGGCACGACCGCGCCGCTCGCCAGGTCCCAGCGCTGCACGCTGTTGTCCTGCGCGCCGGCGAACACGAACCGCCCCGCGGGATCGAAGCGACACGAGATCAGCGGACTGCCATGGGTCCAGTCGGACACGATCTCCGGCTTCGTAGGGTCGGTCGGCGGCGCTGCGGCTGCGGCGGGGGAGGCGTCGCTCATGCGAGCAACTCCTGAATCGGCGCCGCGGCCGGATCGGCCAAAGGCATCTTGCGGCCGCCGACATCGAAGTTCTCGCGCGAGTCGAGCCCCAGCGCGGTCAGATAGGTGTGGAAGAGCTGGCCATGGTCGACCTGATGGTCGGTCACCTCGGTGCCGCGGTCATTCGTCTTGCCGAAGGCGCCCCCCACTTGGATGCCGGCGCCCCCCAGCACGACCGACCAGGCCTTGCTCCAATGGTCGCGGCCATAGTATTGGTTGATGTTGGGGGTGCGGCCGAATTCCGACATCACGACCACGAGCGTGTGCTCGAGCAGGCCGCGATCGGCCAGGTCGGCCACGAGCGTGGCGAACGGGCCGTCGAACTCGCCCAGTTGTTCGACGTGGAAGTTGAAGTTTTCGTTGTGCGTGTCGTAGTTGCTGTGCGACACCTGCACGAACGTGACGCCGGCCTCGAGCAGGCGCCGGGCGAGCAGGCAATGGCGGCCGAAATCGTGGCGGCCATAGCGGTCTTGCTCGGCCGCCGGCTCGCGCGACACGTCGAACAGGTCGCGCCGCTGCATGAGCTGCGCCGCCTGTTCGTAGGAATAGGTGTAAGCGTCGGTCTCGGCCGTGCGGCGGCGGCGGGCAAAGTGGTCGTTCGCCTGCTTGCGCAGGGCATCGCGGCGGGCGGCCATGGCTTCGCTGAGCGACTCGGGCCGCGCCGAATTCTGTGGCGGATTGCCGCCTCCCAGCACCACGCTGGCATAGCGAGGGCCAAGATACGCGGCATCGCTCGACGTGCCGCCCCCGCCTCCCGGCGTGATGTGTACGTGGCCGGGCAAGGCCGATTCGGTCGGAGTGATCGCTCGCGCTGCCACTGCGCCGAGATGAGGATAATCGAAGCCTGGCATCTCGCGGCGCCCCTTCTCCATCAGGTAGCGCCCCTTGCCGTGGTCGTCTTCGCTGGTGTTCAGCCCACGCACGATGTTCAGCCGGTGCATTTGCCCGGCCGTCTTCGGCAGCAGGTCGCTGATGTGAACGCCTGGCACCGAAGTGGGAATCGAGCGGCAGGGCCCGCCGGTGTCGGCGCCCGGCTTGGGGTCCCAGCTCTCGAGTTGACTCAGACCACCCGACATGAAGATGCACAGCACGCGCTTTTGCTGCTGATGCAGCCCCTGCGCCAGGGAATGTGGCAGCCTGCTCCCCAAACCTAGCGCCGTTGCGCCAAGGCCGCCCACGAGCTGGCCTAGAAACGTGCGGCGCGCCACCAAGTGCGACGCGGTTCGACAGGCGTAGTCACAGTTCATGGCCCAAACTCCTTGGCACGACGAGAGAGAGTCGGTTGCAGGCGTTAGTGGTTGAAGCGAAACTCGCTGGAGCTCAGCAGCGCCCAGATCAATTCTTGAATGGCCGCCGCACGGTCCTGCGTGCGGCTGGCAAGATGTTGCTCGACGAGTTGCAACTCGTCCGGCTTCGGTCGACGAACCAACACCGTGAGATACAACTCCTCCGCCAGACGATCGGGGGCTTCGATGGCCGCCAACCGCGCCGTCAGGGTTTCGCCGCCGGCGGCCAGCCAACTGGTGAGCGAGCCGCCGTTCTCGACGAACAGCGCCTGCTGCACCGTGGCCTGAAAGTCCTGCGGCGGAGCGCCTGGCGAAGTGCCGAAGGCCGAGACGAACTCCTGCACCGGCCCCTGCAAACGCTCGTGGACCTTGGCCTCGACGAGTTTCGCTCGATCCGCTGGCGGCGGAGGCGGGGTCGGCGCTTGCGGCTGCTGAGCGTCGGCCGCCGCCGGCATGGGCTGCGCCGCAGCCGGCTTGTCGAGTTCCGCTTCCACGGCCGCCTGGTTCGAACTCACTACGCCCAAGGCTTGCATCGTGGACCAGGCCAGCGGCTCCGGCGGGATGGCCTTGAGCGGGCCGAGCGCTAGATGCACGGCCCAAAAGTCGCTCAGTTCGACGAACCGGCTCTGCGCTTCCGTTTCGGCGGCGACGACTTTTTGGCGGGCTGTGGCGATTTGGGAGTCGATGCCCTGGAGCCGAACTTGACTGGCGGCCAACGCGGCCTCGGCGGTTGCCACTTCTTGTTGCGACTGTGCCAGCTCTGCTTGCCGGGCCTCGAGCGCCGTACTGCGCTCCTGCGCCGCGGCGGCGCGGGTTGAAACAGTCGCGGCGAACTCGGCCTGCTTGCGCGCGAGCTGCTCGCCGGCGTGCCGGAGGCCCAGGTCGTCGGCGAACTTGGCAGCAACCTTGGCCGCTTGCTGGGCCGCGGCGGCGACCTCGGCCGCGAGGGCCTCGTCCTCGGCGAGTTCGCTGCGGGCCTCGGCGACGGCCGCGTTCGCTTCGTCCGCTGCTTGCTTGCGCTGAGCAGCTTGATTTTGCACGGCGGCCAGCGCTGCCTGTTGTTGGTCGAGCTGAGTCTGGAGGTTCGCTCGCTCTTGATCGAACGGAATCAGCGCCTGTTGGCTCCGGGCGACTTCGTCCGCCGCGCGGCGATAGGCAAGCTGCAGCCGGGCATGGTCGCGGCGGGACGCCTGGCGCTGAGCGACACCCCGCGCCGCATCCAGCTTTTGTTCCGCTTCCGCCGAGGGGGGGCGCTGTTCGTCGGCGGCCTGCCGTGCGGCCGCGAGCGCTGCGACCGCGGGCTCGACCTGGGCGAGCGCTGGCGGCTCCTTCGCCGTCGCCTCGGCGGCGGCTTGCTCGCGAGTCTTCAATTGGCCGTCCAATTCGCCGACCTTGTGCGACAACGCATCCGCGCGTGCACGAAACTCCGCGGCGGCCTTGGCCAAAGCTTCGTCTTGGGCGAGCTTCGCCGCCGCTGCCTGCCCTGCGACCGCGGCCGCTTCGAGCGCCGCGGCGACCGGGCGCTGCGCTTCGAGTTCGGTCCGCGTTTGCGCAGCTTCGAGCACGGCTTTCTCGCGCGCGCCCGTGGCGTCGGCTGCGGCCCGGCGGGCAGTGGCCAACAGGCCCAACTGCTTGTGCACGGCGTCGCTCGCAGCGCTGCGGCGCTCGACGACCGCTTGCACTGCGGCCGCCGCTTCCTTAGCGGCCGCTTCGCTAGCCGTCGCCTCGGCTTCGGCCGCCGCCAGTGCGGCCTCGAGTTCGGCCACCGCCGGCGTGGGCACGAGCGTGGCGTCGCTCGTGCGCTGGTAGGCGCGCGACAAGACCAACTCGCGAAGGAACGCGCGGAGATCGAACTGCTGCGCGGCGAGACCAGCGGTCAGCAGTTCGAGCAGTTCAGGGTGGGAGGGAGGATTTTCGGAATGATCCAGATCGAGCGGCTGAATGAGGCCGCGGCCAAACAGGTGCGCCCAGAGCCGGTTGGCGAGGTTGCGGTTGAACTGCCGGCTGTGGCCGCTGGCCACGGCCTCGGCGAGCAGCCGCCGACGACTTTGCTTGGGCACGCCGCGCACGCCATCGGCCGGCGCGACCACATACTCCTCGGCCTTGGCGGGAATGACCTCTTCAATCGGCTCCTCCCCCGGCAAACAGGGAGGAACGCTCTCGCCCGCCTCGCCGGTGAAGACCGATTTGTACGAGGCCTCGCCGTCGGCCTTCTCGGCGTAGAACGGCAGGCTTTGCTTATCGGTAAAGAGGACGCCGCGCGTGAGCGTGGCGAACAGGCCGTAGTACTCGGCCTGCGTGTAGTCGTCGACCAGCGGATGATCGTGGCACTGGGCGCATTGCAAGTCGCGGCCGAAGAACAGCCGGGCCACGTCGCGGGTCACTGCATTGGGATCGGCGTCGCGATCGAGATAGAACCGCACGGCCGGGCGAACGCCCTTGGCGTCGCCATCGGCCCCCAGAATCTCGGCCGCCAACTTGTGCAGCGGCTTGTTCGCCGCGAGCGAGGTCCGCAGGTACTCCCGCCACTCGGTCGGCTCAATGTGCTTCTTCGGCCGGCGCTCCATCCACATCGCGTCGAGCACGTACTGCATGTTCCGCGCAAAACGCGGGTGGGCCAACAGCCGGTCGACCAAGGCCGCCCGCTTGTCCGGCGCCGCGTCGGCCAAGAATGATTGGGTCTCGGCGAGCGTGGGGAGCGTGCCGTGCAGATCGAGATAGACCTGCCGCAAGTACCTGGCGTCGTCAGCCGGCGGGCGCCGCCGGCCCCAGGGCAGACGCTTCAACCAGGACGTCGATCTGATCCCGCAGTGCCGCCTGCGGCTGCGGCTCGTCGGCCCGCGCGAACCTGGCTGGCAGTACCAGGACCGCGGGCAAAGTCGCAAGTGCCAACAACAGGGCGTGACGGCGCGGCCGCATGAAACGCCTCGAGGGAATCGAACACGCCTGCATCGGTCAGGCGGGGCTTTCCCAGCGACCTGGCGAAATGGCCAAGGATCGCGGAAGCCGCAGCCCGGCGGGCAATGCGTGGCGAATAAGGTGGGAGGATTCTGGCGGGGTGCGCTCGCGGCCCGCAGCCGCCTCGAACGCATGGACCGAATTTGATGCGATAGGGGCCTGGGTTGTCAAGCACCGCGCTCGCGCGGTTTCAGCCACACTTGGGCGGCACTCTCACGACTCTCCCCGCGCCAGACTAGAATGGCGTCGGGTCGAACGGTCGCGAGGTACGCATGATCCCCTTCCTGCGCCGTCAAACGAATTGCCTGCTGCTCGCCCACTGCGCGCTCGCGGGCTGGGCCTGGTCTGCGTCGTCTGTGACCGCAGCCTCGTTCGACTCCCAGATCGCGCCGCTGCTTGCGCGGCGATGTTTGGAGTGCCATAACGCGGCGGACGCGAAGGGGGGCCTTGATCTGACGAGCGCCGAAGGGGCGCTGGCCGGCGGCGACAGCGGGCCGGCCTTGATGCAGGGCAATCTCGAGGAGAGCTATCTTTGGGAGCGCATCGAACAAGATGAGATGCCGCCCAAGCATCCGCTCTCCGCCGCAGAGAAGGACCTGCTCCGCAAGTGGATCGCCGGCGGCGGCCAGTGGGGCAAGGGGCCTATCGATCGCTTCCGCTACACGAGCGACGCGCGGGCAGGGTACGACTGGTGGGCACTGCAGCCGCTGAGCCGGCCGGCGCCGCCCGAGCTTACTGTGCCGGCACGCTGGGAGCAGCCGATCGATCGGTTCATCCTGGCGCGGCTGAACGCGGCGGGGCTCGCGCCTTCGCCGCCGGCGGATCGGCGCACGCTCATTCGCCGGCTCTCGTTCGACCTGACCGGGCTGCCGCCCTCGCCCGAGGACGTAGCCGCGTTCGAAACCGACGCCGATTCCGCGGCCTACGAGAAGCTGGTCGATCGTCTGCTGGCGTCCCCGGCTTACGGCGAGCGCTGGGGACGGCATTGGCTCGATCTGGCGCGTTTCGGCGAAAGCCACGGCTTCGAGTACGACGAGCCCCGCCGCCATGCCTGGCCCTACCGAGATTGGGTAATCGAGGCGTTCAACCGCGATCTCCCCTACGACGAGTTCGCCTGCCAGCAGATCGCCGGCGACGTGCTCCTCCCAGACGATCCGGCGGCGATCACCGCCACCGGCTTTCTGGTCGCCGGGCCCTATGACACGCCGGGGCAAAACCAGCAGAGCGCGGCGATGAAGGCCGTCGTGCGGCAAGATGAATTGGAAGACCTGGTCGCCGCCGTCGGGCAAACGTTCCTGGGGCTCACGGTGAACTGTGCCCGTTGCCACGATCACAAATTCGATCCGATCCGACAGCAGGAGTACTACCGGCTGACCGCGGCCCTCGGCGGCGTGCGGCACGGCGAGCGCGACGTGACGCCGGCGGCTGAGTTGGCGGAGCGCGCCCGCGGCGCCGCGGGCGTTCAAACGCGCTTGGAAGCCGCACGGGCTGAGCTGGCCTCGATCGACGAACCGGTCAGAGCAGCCCTGCTGAACGAGCACGAGAGCAAACCCGCCGATCTGCCCGCGCCGATCTCCCGATGGGACTTCGACCACGATCTGCAGGACCAGATCGGCGAACTGCACGCCACCGCGCAAGGAGGCGCGTCGCTCGAAAGGGGAAGTTTGCGCGTCGACAGCCGCACGGCCTACGCCACGACCGTGCCGCTGAAACGAGATCTGCGGGCCAAAACGCTGGCCGCCTGGGTGCGGCTCGACGATCTGACCCAGCGCGGCGGCGCCGCCATCGGCGTGCAGACGCCCGACGGACGCACGTTCGACGCCATCGTCTTCGGCGAGCGCGAATCAGGCCACTGGATGGCCGGCAGCGAAGGCTTCATCCGCACGCAGCCATTTGGCGGCGAACCGGAAACCGAGGCCGACCGCCGCGTCGTCCACGTGGCGATCGTCTACCGCGAAGACGGCTCGATCGCCTGCTACCGCGACGGGCGCGCCTACGGTCAGCCGTATCAGAGTCCAGGCCTGGTGACGTTTCCCGCGGGGCAAGCGCAGGTCGTGTTTGGGCTCCGTCATGCTCCCGTCGCCGAAGGCAGGCTGCTCGCTGGGGCGATCGAGCAGGCGGAACTCTACGATCGGGCGCTCTCGCAAGAAGACGTCGCCGCGTCGGCCCACTTCGTTTCCGAGGAAGCGCTCGTCGAGCGACTCTCCCCCACGCAACGCGCCCGGCGCACCGAACTGCAGAGCGAGATCGCCGCGCTGCAAGCGCAGCTTGCGTCTCCGCCGCAGCGAATGACTTATGCCTGTGCTCCGCGCCAGCCCGAACCGGCGCGCGTGCTGCTCCGCGGCGATACGCGAACGCCCGGCGACGTGGTCTCGGCCGGCGCCATGGCCTCAGTGGCCGGCCCGGCCAGCGACTTCGGCCTGGCCCCCGACGCCCCCGAGGCCCAAGGGCGGGCGGCGCTCGCCCGCTGGATCGCCAGCGCCGAAAACCCGCTCTTCGCGCGGGTCATCGTCAACCGGCTCTGGCACCACCATTTCGGCGTTGGGATCGTCGACACGCCCAACGACTTTGGCTTCAACGGCGGCCGGCCCTCGCATCCGGAGCTGCTCGACTGGCTGGCCGCCGAGTTGATCGAGCGCGGCTGGCGTCTCAAGGCGCTGCACCGGCTCATTGTCACATCGGCCGCTTACCAGCAATCGTCGCTGCCGCGGGCCGACGCGGCCCGCGTAGACGTTGGCAACCGGCTGCTGTGGCGGGCGCCGTTGCGGCGGCTCGAGGCCGAGGCCGTGCGCGACGCCGTGCTCAGCGTCGCCGGCCAGCTCAATCCCCAGCGCGGCGGGCGCGGCTATCTCGACTATCAGGAGATCAACCGGGCAGGCTCGTGGTCGTATCTGCCGACCGATTCGGCGGACGGCAGCGCCCTGCGGCGCAGCGTCTATCGCACCTGGGCCCGCGGCGGCCGCAGCGGGCTGCTCGACACGTTCGATTGCCCCGATCCCTCGACGATCTCGCCGCGGCGAGCCGTGACCACGACGCCCCTGCAAGCCCTCGCCCTGCTCAACAACGCCTTTATGCTGCGGATGGCCGAGCGGTTCGCCGCGCGCTTGGAACAAGAGCGCCCGGGCGACCGCGCGGCGCAGCTCGAGCGGGCGTATCGCCTGGCCTACGGCCGCCCGCCCAGCGCCGAAGAATTGGCCGCCGCCGATCACGTGGCCAGCGAGCATGGCCTGGCTGCCTTTACCCGCGCCCTCCTCAACAGCAACGAGTTCCTCTATGTCGAGTGAGCGCATCGACCGCCGCGATTTCTTTTCCTGGGTTGGCGGTGGGCTGCAAGGCGCTGCGCTTGCCGGGCTGCTGGCGCGCGAGGGGATGGTCCGCGCCGCGAGCGTCGCCGGCGAAGCCCACGATCCGCCGCCGCACCTAGCGCCAAAGGCCAAGCGCGCGATTCACATCTGCCTGTGCGGCGCGCTGAGCCACATCGACTCGTTCGACTACAAGCCGCTCCTCGAAAAGCTGCACGGCCAGCCGCTGCCCAGCTCGGAGAAGCCCGACGTCTTCTTCGGCCAGGTAGGCCTGCTCCGCAAGCACGACTGGAACTTCAAGCAACGCGGACAGAGCGGGCTGTGGTTGTCGGACTTGTTCCCGCACCTGGCCGAGGTCGCCGACGAGTTGACGGTGATCCGCTCGATGTACGCGGAGACTTCGAACCACACGCCGGCCACGTTTCAGCAGAACACGGGCTTTCGGCTGAACGGCTTTCCCGTGCTCGGTTCGTGGCTGTCGTACGGCCTGGGGACCGAGACCGACGAGCTGCCGGCGTTCGTTGTCATCCCCGATGCCCGCGGCTATCCGGCCGGCGGCACGATCAACTGGACGAACGGCTTCTTGCCCGCCCGGCACCAAGGGGTGCCGTTCCGCAGCCAAGGGGCGGCGATCGACGATCTATCTCCCGCCCAGCCGATTGCCGCCGAGCGCGAGCAGGCCACGCGCGGGCTGCTGTTCGCAATGAACCGCCGCCATTTGGCCGAGCGCGGGGGCGAAGACGCGCTCGCCGCGCGGATTCGCAGCTACGAGCTGGCGGCCAAGATGCAGCTCGCCGTGCCGGAGGTGAGCGACCTGACCAGTGAAACGGCCGCCACGCACGCGCTCTACGGCCTCGATCAGGCGGAGTCGGCCGACTTCGGGCGGGGCTGCCTGCTCGCCCGGCGGCTGCTCGAGCGGGGCGTGCGGTTCGTGCAGCTCTTTTCAGGCGGCTCGTTCGGCTCGCCGCGAATCAACTGGGACGGCCACGAGGACATGCGCGAGAATCATGGCCGCGAAGCGCCGCGGATCGACCGCCCCGTGGCCGGGCTGCTCCGGGACTTGCGGCAGCGCGGCCTGCTCGACGACACCCTGGTGCTCTTCACCACCGAGTTCGGCCGCACCCCCTTCACCCAATCCGCGGCCGACGAGGTGGGCACGGGGCGCGACCACAACCAATACGGCTTCTCCGTGTGGCTTGCCGGCGCGGGGCTCAAACACGGCCTGGCGTACGGCCAGACCGACGATGTCGGCTATCAGGCGGTCGAGAACCGCACCCACTGGAACGATTTTCACGCCACGGTGCTCCATTTGCTTGGCATCGAACACGAACGGCTGACCTTCTACCACAACGGGATCGAGCGGCGGCTGACGAACGTGGCGGGGAAGGTGGTGGGCGGGATTCTGGCCTGAACTACTGGTTCTCGTCATTTCCGCGCGAGCGTCCGCATCGCCAAAAAATCTTGCCGCGCGAAGACCGAATTGCAGTTCTGATTAAGGTCGGACTTTGATCAACGCGGGTGTCCGAGGTGAAGAATGGATGTCAGCCAAATGATTCGCGTACTAATGTTGGCATTCGCCGCGCTCAGTACCTTCGGGGTCTGGGACTCGGTTGGCGCAGCAGAGTTTAGGGGCATCGGAACGCTGCCCGGCAGCCGGCAGACCGAAGTCACTGGGATTTCGGCGGACGGCAGTGCGATCGTCGGCTACACGATTTCTGACAAAGGAGTCAGCCCCAGGGCTTACCTTTGGACCGAGTCGCGCGGCATCGAGTATCTCGGGTCGCTTTCCCCGCACAGGTTCTCCGCGGCGACCTCGATCTCGGCCGATGGAAAAGTAATTGTAGGCGGCTCGGCTGAAGTCGACACGCCAACGAATCACTCCGAAGCGTTTCGTTGGACGCGAGACGGAGGAATGGCCGCACTTGGCGAACTCCCGGGAGGGGAGATCGATAGCTCCGCCACGGGTGTCTCGGCCGATGGAAGCGTGGTCGTAGGTGTTTCGTCCGTCAAAGGCGGGTACGAGGCATTTCGGTGGACGGCTTCGGCCGGAATCGAAGGCCTCGGATGGCCGCAATGGTCGAACGTCAGTGCCGCCTATGGTGTGTCGGGAGACGGCCAGACCATTCTTGCCCAAGACAATCACAATCACCTCGTCGGCGGGAATGCCTATTGGTCGTTTCTCCTCCGCGGATCAGAACCGTTCCAACGCATCGAAAACCCTAACGGCGTTCGAGCCAACTTTGGGAAAGCGATTTCGGGCGACGGCAAAGTCGTCGTTGGTTCGAGCACTCGCATCGTCGACGATAAGGTTTTGGAGACGCCGTTCCGATGGACGCAGGAGACCGGATTGGTTGAGCTGGGCGATCCAGCGGGTTCCACGTGCTGCTCCCGCGCGCTCGATGTGTCCGCCGACGGCGCCCGAATCGTGGGTTCGACTTCGATTGCCGGCAAGGGCCGCAGCTTTCTCTGGGACAAATCCCACGGATTCCGAGATGTGCAAACGTTGCTCGAGGCGGATGCCGCAACGAAGACCGCCGTGCAGGGTTGGCGCCTGGAAGCTGCCTACACGATCTCGGACGATGGAAGGGTGGTCGCTGGCGCTGGGATTGATCCCAAGGGCCACCGATCCGTTTGGCGAGCGGTGCTCGACGTAGAAACGCGTTAGCTGCTCGAGGGCGACGCGAATCTCCACTGCGGTCCGGAAATAGGCTTCAGCCCGTCGGCGGGCTCTCGCCTTTGGCAGCAGCTTCCTTCATCGCCCGCGCCAGCCAGCGGTCGAGTTGGTTGGCGAAGGCCTGGCGATTGCGGGCAGTGAAGCCGGAGGGGCCGTGCATCGTGCGGCCGGCGCCGCGCATCTCGTCGATCAGATTCCGCACCGCGTGCCGCTCGCCGACGTTGACGTCGGTGTACAGCTCGCCCCGCGGATCAAGCGCCTGGGCGCCCTTGCCAACGACGTCTGCCGCCAGCGGGATGTCGGCGGTGATCACGAGGTCGCCAGGAGCAACTAGCTCCACGATCTTCCGATCGGCCTCGTTCATGCCGCCGGGGACCAGCAAAGTGTGAATGCGTGGCGAGCGCGGCGCCTGCAGAACCTGATTCGCGACCAGCGTCACGTCGACCTGGCCTCGTTTCGAGGCGCGGTAGAGCAACTCCTTGATCTCGCCGGGGCAGGCGTCTGCGTCGACCCAGATTTGCATGGCTGCTCCGCGGCGTTGTTCGTTAGGGACACGAACGTCTCACACGCCCACCGGCGTCCCTAGCACCTCCAGAAACGCCCGCATCCATGCCGGGTGAGCAGTCCACGCGGCCGCGGTCACCAGGTTGCCGTCGACGTGGGCGCTGTCGAGTCCTGGGCTGGGCTCGGCCCACTGGCCGCCGGCCACTTGCAGCTCGGGCCGCACCGCCGGGTAGCCGCAGCAGCTCTTGCCGCGGAGCACGTCCGCCGCCGCCAGGATTTGCGGGCCGTGACAAATGGCCGCAATCGGCTTGCCGGCCACGGCAAAGTGCTTCACCAGCGCGAGCACCTTGGGGTCGAGGCGCAAATACTCAGGCGCCCGGCCGCCGGGAATCACGAGGCCATCGTAGTCTTCCCCGCGCGCCTGTTCGAAGGCGTAGTTCAGCCGGAAGTTGTGCCCGCGCTTCTCGGTGTAGGTCTGATCCCCCTCGAAGTCGTGGATCGCCGTGGCCACGGTCTGGCCCGCCTGCTTGCCGGGGCACACGGTGTCGACCCGGTGGCCGACCATCAGCAGCATCTGGAAGGGGACCATGACCTCGTAGTCCTCCACGAAGTCGCCGACGAGCATCAGGATGCGTTTCTGGGGCATGATCAGAGCCAGGGGAGCGGTGCGGGATGCGAATGTGCGGCAATTGTCCGGCCAGGCCGTAGGGTGCGTCAAGCGAAGCGCGGAGGCGCCTTTGGGGCGTTGCGGGAGAGGACGGTGCGTCTGCGCTTCGCTTGACACACCCTACGCCTGCCCTCCGTGTCGGGTTGTCGGCCGGCCGTGGGGCGAGTAGGGTAACGGGGGTGCTCCCTCTCAGCCTCAACGCCGGCGCGACCATGCCATCGAGCGACAACCAGAACGAGCTGATCGAGTTTCTCCGCGGCGCGGGGCATTCGCCGGCTGACATCGAAAAGATCATGGCCCGGCTCGAGCGTTACGACTTCGAGACGCAACACGACTCGATCATGGATTCGATCGGCAGCGGCTCGATCGACCTGGCGGCCATCATCAAGGAAGCGCTCGGCGAGAGCGAGTAGCGCCCATGACGTCTGCTACGAACGCGGCTGGCTGGGAACTCATTGACTTCGATCGGATTCCCGGCGTTCCCTGCCCCTGCGGCACGGCGCGGAGGGCGCTGGCCGACGCGGCCGATCTGCCATTCACGCTCCATCGCACCCAGATCGAAGCGGATGCCCGCACGCACTATCACCGCGGACTCACGGAGACCTACTTCGTGCTCGAGTGCGGTCCGGAGGCCCGCATGGAACTCGAGGGCGAAGCCGTGGCGCTGCGGCCTGGGCTGGCCATCGTCATCCGTCCCGGCGTCCGCCATCGGGCGGTCGGGCAGATGACGGTGCTCATCTTCGTGACGCCCAAGTTCGACCCAGCCGACGAGTGGTTCGACTAGCGCGCATCGCCCTGCCAAGAACGTCCCCGGCAAGCGGCCCGGCTAAGCCGGCCGACCAATCCCCACTGCGGACGCAATCAACTGGCGTATCGAGCCCCCGCCCGTCCGGCTAGAATGCCGTCATGCAATCGAATCTCACTTTGGTGGCCTATTGCGTCTTGGTCGCCGCCGCCTCGCTCGTCGGCGGTTGGGTCCCCTTCTGGACGCAGCTCACGCATGCCCGCATGCAAATGCTGATGAGCTTCGTGGCCGGGCTGATGCTGGGCGTGGCCCTGTTCCACATGCTGCCCCACGCCGTGGCCGAAGGGCTCTCGCTCGATCAGGCGATTCTGGGGCTCGTGGGCGGGCTCTTGGCCATGTTCTTCATGATTCGCTTCCTACATTTCCACCAGCACGGCCCCGGCGGCACGGTGCCTGACTGCGAGGAGCATAGCCCGCACGAGCATCACACGCACGTCCACGATCACCGTCATCACGGCCACAGCCACGGCGACTCCTGCGCCCCGGCCAGCGTCCATCGCTTTAGCTGGCTCGGCATCGCCATCGGCCTGGCGGTCCACACCTTTCTCGACGGCGTGGCGCTGGCCGCCAGCGTGGAATCGGAATCGGCTCACGCCGGCGTGCGTTTGGCGGGCCTGGGCACGCTCTTGGCCGTGGCCCTGCACAAGCCGCTCGACGCCATGTCGATCACCTGCTTGCTCTCGGCCGGCGGCTGGTCGGCGGGGTTCCGGCAAGCGGTGAATCTGGCGTTTGCGCTCGTCGTGCCCTTGGGGGCGGCCGGGTTCTACCTGGGCACGTCGCTCGTGCCGGTCGACCAGCATCTGGTGGTCGGCTGGGCGCTAGCGTTCTCGGCCGGCATGTTCCTCTGTATCTCGCTGGGAGACTTGCTTCCCGAAGTCGAGTTCCACGCGCACGACCGCACGAAGCTGTCGTTCTTGTTGGTGCTCGGCCTCGCCGCGGCCTATGCCATCGGCTTGCTCGAAGGTCCCAATCATGGCCACGATCACGGCCACGGCGCACCTGCGCACGAAGTTCATGGCCACAACCACGAGCACAAGCAGTAAGTGGCACAGGCTTCCAGCCTGTGCGAGCAGCCGAGCAACGCCGTGAACACGGAGCGGCTGGCGGAGCAATTCGTCGCGAAGACGCTTCCCCTGGCGGAGTGGACCCATCATGCCCATTTGAAGGTGGGCCTCTGGCACGTGCTCGAGCATGGGCCTGACGAAGCCCTGCGGCTGCTGCGCGAGCGGATTCGCGCCTACAACGAAGCGACCGGCGGCGTAAACTCCGACGAGAGCGGCTACCACGAAACGATCACGCGGTTTTGGGTGCAACGGATCGACGGATTTCTGCGCCACGCAGACCGCGGGGCGCCGATCGACGAACTGGCCGACGCCTTGATCGCCGAACTGGGCGACAAACGCTTGCTGCGCGACTTCTACTCGCGGGAGCGCCTTGAATCGCTGGCGGCGCGGCGCGAATGGGCCGAGCCCGATCTGCGTCTGCTCGATTAGCGCTGCCGACGGTCGGTCCGTCCGCCCCTTCCCTCCCGGCCCCAGACCGCAATAATGGCCACGCGCCGGCTGCCTGACTTTGGCCGGCCTGGCATTCTTCGGCACAGGCGAAAGGCTGCTCTGCAATGGAATACCGTCAACTGGGGCGTTCTGGCTTCAAGGTTCCCGCCCTGACCCTGGGCACCGGCACCTTCGGCGGCGAAGGGGAACTCTTCAAGGCCTGGGGCCAAACCGACGTCGCCGAGGCCACGCGGCTGGTCGACGTTTGCTTGGAAGCAGGGCTCACGATGTTCGATTCGGCCGACATCTACTCGGCCGGCGCCGCCGAAGAGATTCTGGGCCAGGCCATCAAGGGGCGCCGCAACCAGGTGTTGATCTCGACCAAGGCCACGTTTCGCTCCGGCAAAGGGCCAAACGACGTCGGCTCCTCGCGCTATCACTTGCTCGAGGCGGTCCACGGCTGCCTGCGCCGCCTGCGGATCGAAACGATCGACTTGTTCCAGCTCCATGCCTTTGACGCGCTGACGCCGGTCGAAGAGGCGCTCGAGACGCTCGACGGCCTGGTCCGCGCCGGCAAGATTCGTTACCTCGGTTGCTCGAACTTTTCCGGCTGGCATTTGATGAAGTCGCTGGCCGCCTCCGAGCGGTTGGGGCTCGAACGCTACGCGGCGCACCAGGCCTATTACTCGCTCATCGGCCGCGACTATGAGTGGGAACTGATGCCGCTGGCGCTCGACCAGGGCGTGGGCACGGTCGTCTGGAGTCCGCTCGGCTGGGGGCGCCTGACCGGCAAGATTCGCCGCGGCCAGCCCCTCCCCGAGAACACGCGGCTGCAAAGCCAAAAGAACCGCGACGTGGGCCCGCCGGTCCCCGATGAGCACGTCTACAAGGTCGTCGACGCCCTCGACGCCGTAGCCCGGGAAACGGGCAAGACCGTCCCGCAGATCGCCCTCAACTGGCTGCTGCAGCGGCCCAGCGTGTCGACCGTGATCATCGGCGCCCGCAACGAGGAGCAGCTGAGGCAGAACTTGGGCGCAGTCGACTGGAAGCTCGCCCCCGAGCAAATCGCGCGGCTCGACGAAGCGAGCAAGGTGACGCCGGCCTACCCCTATTGGCACCAGCGCGGGTTCGCCGAGCGGAACCCGCCGCCGGTGTGAGTGCGGGATCGCGAGGTCCGCGGGAGCGCGCACGTCAGGGTCCCTCACCCCCGGGCCCCTCTCCCACAGGGAGAGGGGAGATCTGGCTCCCTCTCCCTGTGGGAGAGGGTTGGGGTAGGGTTT
>JBGAPH010000103.1:0-10973 GCA_044221365.1 Pirellulales bacterium | reverse complement strand
CGTGCGCCGCGCCGGGAACGTGCTGCTGCCGGCGGGGCAGGTCACGCCTAGCCCCAAACCCTTCCATCCAGACGGAGAACCGCTCGTCGAGTTGCCCGCGAATACCTGGAGCCCTGAGCTGCGCGCGATGGCCGACTATGTCGCTCGTCTGGCGCACGAACTCATCGGACAGCCCATCCGGGTCCGGATCGCGGACGATCCCGGTTGGCGATTCAACGCCTGCTACGGCCGACAGGAGCTGATCCTCAATCGGGCGGCTTTGGGCGCCACTTGGTTCGCGGGCCAGGATCTCGAAAGCATGCACGATCTGCTGCTTCACGAGCTGGGACACGAGTACGAGGCGGATCATCTGAATGAAAACTACTACCGGGCCCTGACGCGGCTCGGCGCCAGACTGGTGCGTCTGGCCCTCGAAAGGCCCGAATTGTTTCAGCTGCCCAACTCCAAACCGTAGACCGCGCAGACGCTACGGGGGTATGCCCTCCCGCAACATAGAAAAAGCCCGTAGGCCTGGTTCCTGGTACGCCCGCCGCGTGCGCTAGGTCACCTCGCTCGCTTTCCCGGCATAACCCTCCTTGAATCGATCAGCGGGGGGTAGGCCGGTCGATGTGAGCGCTCCGCTGTCGGCGGGCTGGAGAACGTGTGTGTCTGCCCCGAAGGAGTTTCAGGGGCATGCCATCCAAGAGTTCTCGTCAAAACGGCCTGGCATCGGCACAGCACACGCTGCTGCAACCGGACGCCTCCGTACAACTGCGGCTCGACTTCGAGCAGCTCCCTGTCTCCCGTGAGTCATCGGCCACCCTGCAGCCCGACGAAGCCGTGGTCCGTCTGGCGGCCCGTTTCGCCGAACTGCTCGCCGAAACTCCGACCGGCGTCATCCGCCCGGCGGACGTTGACGCCTTGGCCCGCGAATACTTTGGCGCGGCCGCGGGGCATGCCCGCGACGCTTACGACGCGCTCGAGGCCGGCTTCAATCGCTACCTCGAACGGCTAAGGATCGACTTCGCGAATCCGGAGCGCGCGCTCGCGACTCTCGCGGCCGCCGCCGAGCGGCTACCGCTGCAAAGTCGCCGCGACCGGCAGCAAATCGAGCTGCAGCAGTTCAGCACGCCGCCAGCGCTCGCTTATCTCGTGACCTACGCCGCCGCGCTGTGGCCCGGAATTATGGTGCTCGAACCAAGCGCCGGGACCGGGAGCCTCGCAACGTTGGCCTACCTGCACGGGGCCGTGGTCTGCACCAACGAGATCGCTCCCCGCCGCCTGGCCTTGTTGCGCTGGCTGGGGTTTAAGCCGACCGCTCACGACGCCGAAAGGCTCGACAACCTCCTTGCGCCCGAGTGCCAGTTTGACGTAATCGTAATGAACCCGCCCTTCTCCGCCACTGGCGGACGGGTCCAAGGCCACAGCACTTCGTTTGGCGCCCGCCACGTGGAGCAAGCGCTCTTGCGGCTGGCGCCGGGCGGCCGCCTGGTGGCCATCGTTGGCGCCGGAATGGCGCTCGACGCGGGGCGGTTTCAAGGATGGTGGAGTGCGCTCGCGGAGCGCTATCATCTGCGGGCCAACTTGGGGCTCGCCGGCGAGGGCTATCGCCGGTTCGGCACCACGTTCGACCACCAACTGGTGGTGATCGACCACACGGGACCGACGCGCTCCGCCGCCGAGATCATCACCGGGGTTGGGCTGAGCTACGAACAGGCGCTGGGGCACTTGGGTTCCCTGGCGCAGGAGGACGTGTATGGAAGACTATCTGCAAACGACGTATCGACAAGCCGTCGAGATCCTGGCGGAGCGGTTCGGCCGGCAACTCACGCCGCGGGAGAGCCCGCTTCTGGAGCTCGTGACTTGCCTGCTGGAGGACGGCGCCGGGGGATGTCTCGCGCCTCCGGACAGCTCGCTCTCGACGGACGAATGGCTCCGCTGGAACCACCTGGTCTCGAGCCGGCCGCTGCCGCTCCTGGCAACGACGATCGAAGTGCTGCAGGAGGAGCAGTTCCCGCTGCCCGAGGAGCTGACGAAGCTCTGGCACTGGGCGACTTGGCTCTTGCTGAGCACGCTCGACCGGCTACCGAGGGAGTAGGGGAACTCGAAGCCCTGCCGCCGGCGCAGCATGCCGAGCTCGAAGAGGGGGCAGTTTTTGCCGCCTACCGAATTCAAAAAGCCGTGATCCGTGGCTCGCAGCCGCATCCGGCCAACGTCGTCGAGTCGGCCGCCATGGCCTGCGTCGAGCCGCCGGATGTCACTTACCGGCACTGTCTGCCGGCCGAAATCATCGCCGAAGGACGGATCTCGAACCTCCAGGTCGAGGACCTGATCTATGCCGGCCAGGCCACGAGCCAGTTTTTGCCCAGCGGCGCCCGCAAGGGGCACTGGAACGGTGACGGCACCGGCATCGGCAAAGGCCGCGAGCTCTATGCCTTTCTCTACAACGAATACTGCCAAGGCCGCACCAAGCACGTCCATATTTCGGCGTCGCACCAGCTCTGCGCCGACGCGGAACGAGACCGCAGCGCTCTAGGACTCCCGCTCAAAATCCTCCACCAGGCGAAGCTCAAGCCGGCGGAGCCCATTCTGGCTGAAGCCGGGGTGGTCTTCACGACCTACACGATGCTGGCCACCGATTTTCAGGGGGACCGGCCCCGCTTTCGGCAATTGGTCGATTGGCTCGGGACAGATTTCGAGGGGGTGATTGCCTTCGACGAGGCGCACTTCATGAAGAACGCCGCCACAACACCGCACGGCGGCCAAGCGACGGTCGATCAAGGCACGCTCCGCGGCAACATGGGCATTGCGCTGCAGCGGCTGTTTCCCCAAGCGCGGGTGCGCTACTTCTCGGCAACCGGGGCCACCGAAGCCCGGCACATGGCCCCCTACGAGCGGTTGGGGCTCTGGGGGCCGGGAGCGCCGTTCGCGGACTTTCCCGCCTTCTTGGTGGCGATGGAGCGCGGCGGCGTGGCCGCCATGGAAATGCTCTGCCGCGACTTGAAGGGGACCGGCAGCTACCTTTCTCGCACGATCAGCTACGGCCCGACGCGCGCGAAGGATGGCACACCTGGGCCCCAGAGCGCCGTCGAATACGAGCCGATCCTGCATCAGCTTTCCCACGACGAGCGCCAGCAGTACGACCGGATCGCCGATCTCTGGTCCGAACTGTTGGTGGCTTTTGAGCAGGCGGAGCAGCGCTCCGGAGAGCCGCGGCGGGGCAGCCGCTACTCCCAGTTCTACGCCGCCCAGCAGCGGTTCTTTCTCCAGCTCATGATGAGCTATGCGATCCAGGACCTGGTGCCGGCAATTCGCCGCGATCTCGAGCAAGGGCGCTCCGTGGTCGTGAGCCTATTCAACACGGGCGAGGCTCAAACCGACCGCAAGGTGCAGGCCGCCCGCGCCGAAGGGCTTGATCTGGCCGAGGTCGAGTCGACGCCGCGGGAGATGATCGTCGAGCTCATCGACAAGCAGTTTCCCCAGCTCCAGTACGAAGAGCGCACCGACCCGGTCACCGGCCACGTCGTCCGAGCTCGCGTCCAGGACGCCGCCGGCCACTTTCAGCTCAACCGCGAGAACCTGCGTCGCCAGGATGAAATGCTCGACAAGGTGGCGGACTTGGACTTTCCCCGGAACCCGCTCGATGTGCTGCTCGACGCCTTCGGCGCCAGTATGGTGGCCGAGATCAGCGGCCGCACGCATCGCTTCGAGGCGAACCGCTACGTTCGCCGCAAACTCGCGGGCGTGCCCCACCGGGAGCTCAACGAGCACGAGACGCGGCTGTTTCAGGCCGGCGCCAAACGTGTGGCCGTGCTGACAGGGGCCGGCTCCACGGGGATCAGCGTGCATGCCGACCTGGCGGCCAAGAATCAGCAGCGGCGAGTTTTTTATGCGCTGCAGCTCTCCTGGTCGGCGGACCAGCAGATGCAAGCCTTTGGCCGCGTGCATCGCTCGAACCAAAGTTCCGCCCCCGTGATTCGCCTGGCGCTCGTGGATGTGGCCAGCCAGAAACGGCTCGTCAATGCGGTTTCAAAACGGCTGGCCGCGCTCGGGGCCCTCACGAAAGGCGAACGGCACTCGCTTTCGAGCGAGCTTTTTCGGCCGAAAGATGTGACCGACGAGTTTGGCAAGGCGGCGCTCGCGCGCCTCTATCGCGAATTGCAAATGGGACGGTTTACGGAGTTGGACCTGGGGCTCGCGACGCTCGCGCGCATGGGCGTCCTCAACAAGGAAGGCACAGCCGTCCGCGAGAACTATGCGGCCAACGTCGAGCAGTTCTTGAACCGGATCATGGCCCTGCACGTTGAGACGCAGAACCGGCTCTTCGATCTCTTTTACGAGCGCTACCTCGAGGCGGTCGAGGCGGCCAAGCGGCAAGGGGCGTTCGACTTCGGGGTCGAGGCGATTCGGGCCCGGAATCTGCGGCCGGTCGCCACGCCGGAGATTCTGTTTGTGGATCCCGACTCGGGGGCCCGCACGACGCTGCATGAGCTCTCCGGCGAGGTCGATGTAGTCCGCCACGGGTTCGACTCCGTGGCCAGTAGCGCCAGCCTGGGGTTTTTTCGCAATCTGCGCAGTCAGCGGATTTATGGAGGCTGCGAGCATGGCGATCCCAACCGAAAAGAATTGTCTCTGGTGGCGGTAAAGGGGCCCCGCCGTGGGCTCGAAGCTGCGGAGCTCGAGCAGAAGTACGAGCGGGTGGAGAAGGCGGAGGCGAGGGCTTGGTGGGACCTCGAATACGAGCGAACGCCAGCCACCGAAGAGCGGCGATTTCATCTGCTGAGCGGCGCGGTGTTTCCGATCTACGACAAGATCATGGGCGCGGCCGGCATTCGCAGCGTCAAGATCGCCCGCGCCGTCCTGGCCGATGGCCAGGCGCTCGTCGGCCTCAATCTCAGTCCCGAGGATGTGCCGAGCGTGAAGCAGCGGCTGGGCATCGGTACGCCGCTGGCCGCGGCCCAGCCCGCGGAGATTCTTGGCCTGCTGGCAGCGGGGTCGCTCCTGGAGTTGGACAATGGCTGGCGGCTTGGGAAGGCCACGATCGCGGGGGACGAGGTGGTCGAGCTCGTGATCAACGGCATTTCGGCCAGCCGAGAGGAGCTTTTGGGCTATGGCTTCACCGAAGAGATCTTGCGATTTAAGCGACGCTGGTTCGTGACTTTGGAGGTCGCCGTTCCGACGCTCGAACGGCTGATGGCCCGCCGCAAGGCGGTTCGGCAGGTCACGTCCTGAGCGGCCGACCTGGTCGCAGGCGGATGCCGGGCCGGCGTGAGGACCACGCGCCGCGGGACCGGCTGCAGGCAGGTTTTCAGATGGCCCAATTTGTCGCATTGTCCGGCCATGTGAGCACCGCCAGACTGGCGGGTAGCGTTACCGGTCTCGTTCCGCTTGCCGGGAGTCCCTTCGATGCGAGTTGCCACACACCTGCGAATCGTCCGAGCTTGGCCGCAAAGTCGCAGGCGGCAGCTCACGGATGAACACATTTGCCTCGCTGAGGCCAAACTTGCGATTGCAGAGTCCAACACCATCGAGCGGCGCGATCCACGGGATACTGGCTGCGGATCGACCGCCGCCGCGGCTGGCTTGTGATCGAGTATTACAACGGGGACCGGAGCTGAGGGCCAATGATGCATCGGTGGTAACGACGGTGAGCGGCCTATCGCTTGATCGGGGCCGCTTCGACGGTGTCCCGTCCGAGTACGCGTGGGACCGCCCCGACGGACCAGCCCCCGGGCGATGTGACCGGCGCGCCCAAACCAGCGCCTGCGTGACCCGCTCATCACTGTGCCTAACCGGTCGTCGTGGGCTGATAGAGCACCTCCGAATACTCCACGCGAGGATGACAGGGAATGGGCTGCGCGCCGAAGCGGCGTCGAGAATCCCCCGCCATTCGGCTGTAGACTGGACAGCGACCGCCTGCCGGCAAAATCTTTTTTGCCGACGACCGTCCCTTTTTTCCAGAAAAGGGGTCTTCTCAGATGGAGGGAATCCATGTCCGCCGTCGCGCAGCCCAACCCCGAGAGCTTGATTCGCCTGGCCAAGGGAGGCGATCAGGACGCGCTGGGCGACCTGCTGCGGACGTACCGAGATTACCTTAAGCTCTTGGCTCGTTTGGGGATCGATCGACGAGTCCTCCAGAAGGCCGACGCCTCCGACACCGTTCAGGAGGTCTTCCTCCAGGTGCAGCGGCACTTCGACCAGTTTCAGGGGCAGAGTGAGTCAGAACTCCTGTCTTGGCTCCGGCAGATTCTGGCTTCCTGCCTGGCCAAGACCGCGCGCCGATACCTGGGGACTCAGCGCCGGCAGGTTGCTCTCGAGAGAGATCTGCAAGACCAACTGGACCATGTCTCGAGGATCATCGGTTCGGGATTGGCCACCATGAGCACCCCGAGCGCGATTGCCGAGCGACGTGAGGAGGGGCTGCAATTGGCCAATGGCCTCGCCCGGCTGTCGGCGAATCATCGGGAAGCGCCGCAGATACAGATGCGGCAGCCCAGGTTGGACACTCATTCCTCCTCTTCGACTGGAGCGGAGTCGCGCCCACGGGCGCCTTCACGGTGGCCAGCCTCTACGATTGGGACACCAGCCGCCTCGACACGACCGGCGAAGTGACGCTCCTTGCCGCTGCCGGCGTCCTCGCGGGAGACGCGAACGGCGACGGCCAGGTCGACGTCACGGACTTCGGAACGCTCAAGAACCACTTCGGCGCTCAAGGAGCGCGCTCCGAAGGCGATGCCAACGGCGACGGCCAGATCGATCGGGCCGACTTTGGTCTCTTGAAACTGAACTTTGGGAAGAGCACGCCAGGCAACCCCGCCGCCGTGCCGGAGCCCAGCGGCCTGGTCTTGGCCCTGGGAGCGGCCGCGTTGGGAGTACTTGTTTACCGCCTCAGACCCCTGTTTTCTCGAAGAAAACTGACGCGCGAGGTCACATTGGAGCTTCATTTCGCTCCGCTTCGTGCGTCAACACGTCGTGTTTCCCGAGAAAACGGCAGCTAGCACCGGCCACGGGGCGGTAAACAAGTACCGTTGGGATTGGTGTCCCGAGTCATCCGGCGGCGCGGCGCAGACCCGCTGGCTGCGGCGCCGCAGCCAGGCTAGAACCGCAGCGCCCACTGATAGAGCCAAGACACGGCGTCAATACGGCCGATGGCGGCATCTACAAGCCCGAGTGTGGTGAGCAGCATCATGGGACGATGAATTTCAGGATTGCGTCGATGCCATAGGCTGAAAGAAAAGGCTGCCGCGAACAAAAAAACGTTGGCGAATGCGCTTACGATGAACTGCTTCCGCGTCAGGACAAACAACATCGAAACACGTTCATGTGACCGCCGAGAACGAACAGCCCGTCGAATTTCTCCGGCGCCGGGAGTGGAAGGTCCTACCGCGGTTTGACTCGCGTCAAGGGAAAACGGTGCTCCTGGCACCACGTAGCCAAGTATCCCGGCCCTTCGAAGGGAACATGTTGCAGGCAACACCAACGCATGAGAGATGGCTCACAGCGAATGTAGAATAAGCGGCAACCTGGAAAAGCCGCTGGCGGGGTAGATGGCTTTGCTTGGTGGATTTCCAGGAACGAGTTGAATGTTCTCGGTGCGAGTTAGAAGCTCTTCCAGGAAAACCCGCATCTCCAGCCGGGCAAGCGGCGCGCCTGGGCAGACGTGCAAGCCGCTGCCCCAGAGAAGATTCTTCTCGGGATCGCGTCCGAGGCGAAAGCTGTCCGGTTCTTCAAACACCTGGCCATCCCGATTGGCGGAAATCCACATCAGGGAGAGACGCTCACCTGCACCGATTTGCCGGCCGCCGATTTCAACAGGCCGGGCCGTGATTCGTCGATTCGCCACCAGGGGCCCGTCAATCCGCAGAATCTCTTCGATGGCCGCAGACACAAGCGACGGGCTCGAGCGTAGTTGTGATTGAAGATCGCTGTGCTCGGCAAGATATTGGGTCAAGATTCCCACGGACGCCGATAGCGTTCCGATCTCGCCGACGGTCCAATTCCTCAGAATACTAGCGATCTCCTCTTGGCTTAACGGCCGCCCCCATACCTTCTCGTGCATCAGCGACGCGGTTACGTCGTCTTCCGGCTTGGCACCCGCTTCGAGGCGACTCTCCACCAATCCGTCAATCAAGCCCTCGAATTCGCGGGCAATCTCTGACATCGCCGCGCGATCCTGGGCGAACGTGGCAGCGTGGTTTTTGTGCGTCCAGGAGATGAGAGGCTCTTGCAACGTCGATGGCCAACCAAGAAAGGCGCATTGGGCCCGCGCCGCAAGCGGCAAGGCCAAGTCGGCCATGAGTTCGACTGGGTCCTGACGGGGCAGGCCGCAAACAAGATCCGTCACGATATCGCGGCATGTCGGCTCGAAGGCGGCCATCCGTTCGGCCAAGAAATACCGCTCGATGATCGAGCGATACGGCGTGTGCTCGGGCGGGTCCATTCCGCTGGGTACCGAAAGATGTTCCGAAACCGCGTTGCTGAACGTCTCATGATCGTGGAGCACGCGCATTACGTCTCCGTGCCGGAATAGGGACCAGTGCATCAAGTCGCTGTAAGCGACCGGGCACCGCTCGCGCATTGCGTCGTAGGCGGCGCGCTGGTCGCGCAAGACGTCCGCCGCTTTTGGATTCCAGTCGGGTTGGTGCTTCTCGTTCATCGCGTTCGGTCCAATTTGTCACGGGGCGCTTGAGAACCGGCCAGTGTGGGGCGCTTCAGAACCGGCCAGGGGATGATGGTTGATCGTGGTCGATGCGGGGTCCGTTGGCAAGGATTAGTTCGCCGGCGCCGGCTCTTCAGTAGGCGCGGTCGGCTGGGCTTCTTTGGCCTTTGTTCCGGGGGGCGCTTTGGTCGATTTTGAGCGCGGCGCCCCTTGGCCGCCGGCGGCGTGCTGCAGCCGGTAGCTGCGGCCGGTGATCTCGATGACCTCGGCGTGGTGCAGGAAGCGGTCGAGGATCGCCGTGGCGCTCGGCACATCGCCTACCAGCTTCCCCCAGTCCTTGAGCGGCCGGTTGCTGGTCATCATCGTGGAGCGCGTCTCGTAGCGCCGCATGATGATCTCGAACAACACCTCGCCGCTCCGCCGCGGAAGGCTTCGGCATACTGCTACATCTCGTGGATCAAGCGTTAATCGAAGGAGAACTCGCTCTGTCCAGGAGCGATCAACGGACCGCGTTTGCCGCCATGGACCGCCCGCACGGCGGCCCGCACCGCCGGACGGTCCAATTCGGTTGGTCCCAGGGCCATCCCTTTCTAGCTGTCATCTGGGTTGACGTTGGTTGAGGATTCTCTGGGTGCTGACGTGGGGTGAGCTGCCGGTTCGCGGGGGCGGCTTTTTCTTGGGGCCGCGGGGGTGTTTGCGGTAGCGGGCCAACTTCGTGTGTCGCGCGAGGTTGACCAGCGCGTCGGCCAGCGTGGCCGGCGCGAGGCCGCCGTAGCGGCGTTGCCACTCTTTCTCCGGCAGGGCGATTTCCAAGCCCTGCCAAGTGGCGGTCACCTCGTGGGCCAAGTAGTAGGTCGACACGTCGTCCACGGCCTGCCCATGCACCACGCGCATCGCCGCTTTGACCACGGCCAGCAAGTTATAGGTCACCAAGGCGATGGCGTAGGCCAGCAAGGCGGCCTTCGGATAGCACAGCGTGTCGATCTCGCCGCGGAGCGACAACGTCAACTCGCCGAAGGCCGCTTCGATCGACCACCGCGCGTGATACAACTCCGCGCACCGCGCCGCCGAGACCTCCTCCGGCAGGTTCGTCAGCAGGTGGATCTCGCGCTCGCCCGCGGCCGTCGGCTCGTCTACCTGGATCGTGATCCGCCGCAACGTGAGCGGCTCATCGCCCTTCCCAGCAACGACGACCTGCCCCTCTTCCACCGCGCCGGTGGCACAGCGGCCGACCTGTTGCGCCGGGCCACAGGCTTCGACCGGCAAGCCCGCATGATGTCGCACGAGAAAACAGGCCCGCTGCGCCGCGCACTCGAACAGCAGCAGTTTCGTGCAGAAATTACGGTCGGCGATCCACAGTTGTCCCGGCTCGAGCAGATCGACCCAGTCGGTCAGTTGACGGCGCTCCTGCTCATGACCATCGACGCAGGGCAGGAAGTCCGCGATCAAGCCCCGGTCTGCGTCCAGCACCACCAAACCTTGACCCGGCAGCGGCCCGCCCTTCAGCCGACGCGTTTCCTTCAGCCGATGGTCGGTGGCCGCCAGGTGGCTGCCATCGAGCAGAAAAGTTCGATAGCCAGGCAGCGCCGGTTCGCGCGGCACGGCCAAGGCCTCGATCACGGCCGCCATCCGCCCCGCCGTGTGCCGCACCAACTCGCGCGTCACCGGCAACTCCGTGCCGGCCACCCTCAGGTACAGCGCCGCGACTGCGACGCCCAACTCCTCGCGCTGGCTCTGATAAGCGGCGTGCAGCGAAGGCTGGGCCTTGGTCACCGCCAGCGACAGCAAACCCACCACGCTCGAGAACAGCAGCGTGTCCTGGTACTGCCGCTCCCGGCAGTCGTGAAAGATGGCGTCCAGCTCACGCGGCGACAGGATGTTGGCCATCGCCGCCCGGACCATCGTGGCCACCGGCGCCTGCGCCGCGAACCGGGCGAGAATCGCATCGAACGACATCGGCAAGACCCTCCTGGCAAGATGGCTGCCGCCAGCCGAACCACCGCAGCCCAGCCTCGGCAACTCTGCCTGTCAATCTGCGCAAACTCGCCCCGACCAGGCAAGCCCCCAACCGCCCCGCACAGGAACCATGACAGCTAGAAAGGGATGGTCCCAGGGCCTACGAGCTATTTTCGTTTGCTTCCGTTCACACCGGCGGCGTCGCGAAGCGCCATGTCGGGCCTCGGGTTGCAACCTCAGTCCCGCTCTCAATCTTCACTGGTCGGTGCAGTTGCGCGGCAACTGAGTCCATGGGAGTCTGGGATTCCTCGTTCTCGCGAAGCCAGAATCTCACTGCAGTCACTCGCAACTCGCCGCTATCACGCCGTGGACAGCGGCG
>JBGAPH010000032.1:0-83233 GCA_044221365.1 Pirellulales bacterium | reverse complement strand
CCTCGGTGGGGCTCACTTCGTTCGCCGCCACCCTACTTGATGCTGATCTTGCAGTAGTGGTCCCGCCAGAAACGGCACGCGAGCGGCCGGCGTCAGCCGGCTGACGGTGCAGCAAGACGCCGTTGACAGTCCATCATCGGCTGGCTTACGCCAGGCCGCTCGCCGTATAGACCACGAGCTACAGGCCACCAGCCACCCGCTACTCCTCCTCTTCCTCCTCCAGCTTCGCCTTGTCGATGATCTCCTTCTGCACGTTGCCGGGCACCACGTCGTAGCGGTTGAACTCCATCGAGTAACTGCCTTGGCCGCCGGTGATGCTCGAGAGGGAGCGGGCGTAGGTCATCACCTCGGAGAGCGGGGCCTCGGCTTCTACGGTTTGCAGATCGCCGCCGGCCGAGTCCATGCCAAGCACGCGGCCGCGGCGGCCCGACATGTCGGCGTTGATGTCGCCGACCTTGCCGCTGGGCACGGTGATGTGGAGCGTGACGATCGGCTCCAACAGCGACGGCCGGGCCTGCTGAAAGACGTTGCGGAACGCCATCGACCCGGCCGTCTTGAACGCGGCTTCCGAGCTGTCGACCGGGTGGTGCTTGCCGAAATAGACCTCGGCGCAGACATTCTGCACCTTGTAGCCGGCGATCACGCCCCGGTCCATGCGCTCCTTGAAGCCCTTCTCGACCGCGGGGAGGAAGTTGTTGGGAATCGTGCCGCCCACGATCGAATCGACCCAGATGAAGTTGTGCTGCGGGTCGTACTTGAATTCCCGCATCGAGGGGAACCGCTCCTTGGTGGCGAACTCCTCGGGCTTGGCGCCGATGGGGAGCGGGTACAGGCGAATATGCACCTCGCCGAATTGCCCGCGACCGCCTGACTGCTTCTTGTGCCGGTACGAGCCGTCGGCGTTGGCCTGAATCGTTTCGCGGTAAGGCACCTTGGGAGCGTGCGTGATCATCTCCACCTTGTCGCGCCGCTTGAGCCGCTCGAGGATCAACTGCAAGTGCAGTTCGCTCGTGCCGGTGATCACCAATTCCTTGGTCTGTGGGTCGCGGTCGAGGCGGAAGGTCTGGTCTTCTTCAACAATTTTGTGCAGCGCCGTCGAGAGCTTGCCTTCGTCGCCGCGGGTCTTGGGCTCGGCGGCCAGGCCGACCATGGGGGTGGGGAACTCGATCCGCGGCAGCACAACGTCTCCCAGGCACGAACCCGTGTGCAGGTCTTCGACCTTGGCCACGGCGATGATCGAGCCGGGGCCCGCGCCGTCGATGGCGTGCGTTTCACCCCCCTGCACTTCGAGCAATTGATGCAACTTGACCGACTTCTTCGAGCCGGAAACATGCACGTTGTCGTCTTTGTTGATGCGGCCCGAGTAAATCCGTAGGTAGCTGAGCCGCTGCACGAAGGGGTCGATGCGGGTTTTGAAAACCTGGGCCACGAGCGGGGCGCTCTCGTCGGCTTTGATCACCACGTCGGCGCCGTCTTTGGTCCCCAGCCTCGGCACGACCGTGGGGGGCAGGGCGCTCAAGGCCAACGCGTCGAGCAGTTCCGTCATGCCCACGCCGGTCTTGGCCGACACGCACAGAATGGGAATCAGCGTCCCTTCGATCAGCGCCTTGTCGACGAGTTCCGGCAGTTCCTCGTCGCTGGGGCGAATGCCTTCGAAGTACTGTTCCGTGGCATGCTCGTCGACCTCGACGATCGCCTCGATCAACTGATCGGCGACCTGGGCCGGATCGACGAGCGCGCCCTTGGTGTCGGCCGGCGGCTCGAGCACGTTGGCGACGCCGCGGAAATCGTGCCCCACGCCGAGCGGCACGTCCCAGAGCACGCAGGATTTGCCGAACATTTCCCGAATGCTGTCGATCAGCTTGGGAAAATCGATGTTGTCGGTGTCCATCTTGTTGATGACGAGAATGCGGCCCAGGCCGGCCTTGCCGGCCTCGTGGAACACGCGCCGCGTGTTGACCGCGATTCCGTGATGGGCGTCGATGACGATGCAGGCCGTTTCCACGGCTCGCATGGCGCCAATGGTTTGCCCGATGAAATCGGGGTAGCCCGGCGTATCGATGAGATTGAAGTGCTTGCCTGCGTGTTCGAAATGAACGATCGACGACTCGATGGAGTGCTTGTGGTGTTTCTCCTCCTCGTCGAAATCGCAAACGCTGGTGCCGTCGTCCACGCTGGCGGGCCGGTTGATGGCGCCGGTCTTCATCAACATTTTGTCGATGAGCGTCGTCTTGCCGGCCAAACCGTGCCCGCAAAGCACAATGTTGCGGATGGACTCGACGTGTACCTTGGCCATGCCTGGCCTCGCTTTCTACATGGGTGGAGTGCCCTCCCGGCGCGCGGCGGATAACGCCTCGGGAAGGCGGAGCGTGCCTTCGTACAACGCGCGGCCGATGATGCAGCCAGCGACGCCCAGCGCCGCCAGACGAGCCACGTCCTGTCGATTCGCCACTCCGCCAGAGGCGATGATGGGCAGGTCGACGGCCGCTTGCATTTCGGCCAAAGAAGTGAGATTTGGGCCCCCGAGCATGCCGTCGGTGGCGATGTCCGTGAAGATAATGGCCGCCACCGGCTCTCGTTCGAACTGCTGGGCGAGCGTGGTCGCCAATTGGTCGCTCGTTTCCAGCCAGCCGTGCGTGGCCACGCGCCCCTCGCGGGCGTCGATGCCGAGCGCCACCTTGTGCGGGAACTTCCGGCAGACGCCGCGGAACCACTCCGGCTCCTTGAGCGCTCGGGTGCCCACCACCACGCGGCTCAGGCCGAGGTCCAGCAGCTCGCGGATCGTTTCGTCGTCGCGCACGCCGCCCCCCAGTTCGCAGGGGACCGCCACGGCCGAGAGAATCGCCCGGATGGCCGGCAGGTTGGCCGGGCGGCCTTCGCGAGCGCCGTCGAGATCGACCAGGTGCAGAAACTCGCCCCCTTGGTCGACCCAATGCCGGGCCATGGCGGCCGGGTCTTCGCCGAAGACCGTCTCGCGGTTGTAGTCGCCCTGCTGCAGGCGAACGCACATGCCGCCGCGCAGGTCGATGGCCGGCCAAATCTGCATTGCACGGGCCTTTCGAGGCGTGCTAGCGGCGCCGCGAGGAGTGATAGAGCTTGTCCAGCGCGAGTATCGCACAGGGGGAAGCGGGATTCAAGCATGCCCGGCTCGGCCGCGAGCCGGGCTCAGCGAGCGGCCGCGCGATGGGCAGCGGCCCCGCCCTGCAGCGCGGCCCCGCCGCCCGAAAACGCCCCCTCAAAGCGTATTCCCCCAAATCGTCCGCAAGTTGCCGGCACAGGTGGACGATAACAATGCTGCCGCCTGTAACGGTGGTAGCGGCTGTAGGATGAGCCGCTGGCTGAGGATCGCAGGTGGTCGTGCTGGCAGGGACGCTAGTTCGACCGCCTTTTTTGCCGCTTGGCCGCTCCTTCGAGAGCGCCCGCTGGCAAGGTCTTCGCCGGCGCTCGCCGTGCGGCCATTGGTCTTGCGCTTTTGTTCGGAGACAAGGCATGTCGCCCTCGAAGACGCTTCGTCCTCTGCGCCTGGCTGCCCTGTGCGGCGGCATGGCCGTCGCCGCGGCTGGCTCGATCGGCTGCCAATCGGACATTGGCGGACAAACGCTGCCCAGCCCGTTCTACATGCAGGACGACGTGCAGTACTTTCCCGCAGGGCCCGAGTTCAAGCTGACGCGTGAGGCGAACGCTTTGAAAGCCTATCGCCTCGAGCAAGAACAGGCCCAGCTCCAGCAACCGGCCGTCACCCGGCGGAATGCGGCGCCGATGGCCCGTCGCTAACCGATCAATCTCGGGCGGACGCCCCGTTCGGCGTTCGCTCGGCACAAGTTTCGTCGACCGGCGTTGGCCCCGCGGCGGTGGCTCCGTTCACCGACTGCGGTCAGCTCGCGCCGGCATTGGGGGGACGACGCCCCGGGCGGCTGACGTACCGCGGCTGCGATAGCCACAGATCGCATCGCGGACGTCAGCGGCCTACGGGGAAATTCTGTCCGTCCACGCCGCGGCCCTGCTACGGCCGCGCTCCCGGCTCCCGGCTCATGGCTCGCAGAGCGGTCCGCCGATAGATTCCCCAGGTGAGCTGCCGCGCGCCGGCAATCTGCGCAGACCGGCCCGGCCCGCCTACGTCCCGTCTCACGGAGGAGGCCCCTCGCATGGCAGACGTCGAAATCGCCGAGACCGCCCGTCACGCCGCCGACGTCGTGCTCACCTGGGTAGGCTTCGGCACCCTGACCGGCCTGCTCGCCAAGGCCATCATGCCGGGGCGTGATCCGGGGGGACGGTCGCCACGATGTCGATGGGCATCGGCGGAACCGTGATCGGGCTGGGCACACTCGCTTACTTCAGCGACGGCCAAAAGATCTCGCCCATCTCGCCGCTGGGGTTCCTAGTGGCCACGAGAAGCCTTCGTGCTGCTGTTCTTCACCGGCTGCTGGCGGGCCGCCTTCTTCACCGAAGGGCACTACCACCTGCCGGAGCCGCGCTTCGATGCGCCGACGCCGGCGAGCCCCGGTCGCGGTGCAGACGGTCGAAGTGGAGGACTAGTGCTGCGTCACAGCTAGAAGTTCGGGTTGCCCCTCGATACTAGCCCGCAGCGCGGCAAGGAGCCACGTTTCCCTGGCCGAGCCTCGCAGACCCCTGCACGGGCCGGGCGGCATTTTCGGCCAGCGCGCCCAAGCGACGCTCACGTCCCTTGCTTGCGCTGCGGGTTAGTGTGGCACAACCCTAAAATCCGTGCGTGACGCAGCACTAGTTACGGGGCCAGCTTCTTTTCGGCCTCGATCACCACGTCGACCTGTTGGCCGACGTAGAGCCGGCGGTCTTCCACCGGCTCGAGGGCATAAATTACCTGCAACACGCGGGTGTCGACCCGCTCGGTGTTCTGCCCTGTGAGCGACCGCTTGGGGATCACATAGGGCTCAACTCGCACGAACTGCAGCGGAAACGAGATCTCGGGGTTGCCGCGGAGCATGGCCTTGGCCGGGGCGCCAGGCCGGAAGCGGGGGATGTCGTTCTCGTCGATGTCGACCCGCACGTGCAGCTTCTGCACGTTGCCAAGCACGATCAGCGCCTGCGACGGCGGAGCGCCCACGAACTCGCCGGGCCGCACGTTGACCTGCAGCACCTCGCCCGCCACGAGCGCCCGCACCACGAGGCGGCCCAGCTCCGTGGTGATCGTATCCACCTGAGCGGCCGCTTGCTCAACGGCCGCTTTGGCAACATCCTTGTCGAAGGTCCAGGCGCCGGCGTTGAGCAGCGCGAGTTCGGCCTGGGCGGCTTCGACCTTCGCCTGGGCGGTAGCGACCGCCTGTTCGCGGCTAATGACCTCTTCCTGCGTGACGGCGCGGGTTTCGAGCAGGCTGCGGGCTCGGCGAAAGGCGTCTTGCGCCTGGAGCAGCCCCGCCTGCGCCTCATGGACCTTGGCCTCCTGCACCGGCACCTGTTCGGCCCGGGGCTGGTTTTCGAGCCGCGTCAAATCGGCCTTGGCCCCGAGCAGCGCGGCCTGACGCATCTTCAGTTCGGCCTGGAGCGCGCGATCATCGAGGCGAAACAGTTCCTCCCCTGGCTGCACTTTTTGCCCGACGACGACTTTGACCTCGACCACCACGCCTGGCAGGGGCGAGCCGATGGAGATGTTTTCGGTCTGCGCCTCGACGATTCCGGCGCCGGCTACGGTCGCGCCGAAGGGACTGCGCGAGGGTTCGACCGGCGGCGGCGGATTCGATTCCACGGGCCGGCTGCGCAGCACGTGGCTCACCGCGAAGCCGAGCAGCACGAGCGCGATCAGCGGCAGCACATAGCGAACGATCACGAGGGGGTCTCTCCGGAGGCGCCGACGAGCGGCAAGACTTGGGCGCCGTGGTCGGCCTGGCGGATTTCGAGCGAGGGCGTTTGCCGTTCGATGTTGGTGATGCGGCCGTCCTCCATGTAGGCGATCCGGTCGCCGAACCCGTAAACGCGGCTGTCGTGGGTGACCACCACCACGGCCCGACCCGCCTGCACGGCGATGCCGCGGAGGATCGTCATGATCGTGTGGCCGGTCTGGCCGTCGAGCGCCGAGGTGGGCTCGTCGCACACGAGCAGCTTAGGATCGTGTGCGAGCGCGCGGCAGATCGCCACCCGTTGCTGCTGGCCGCCGGAGAGCGTCGTCGGCAGCGCCTTGGCCCTGTGCGACATTTCAACCGCGTCGAGCAATTCGCGGGCACGCACGAGCGCCTTTTGCTTGTGCCAGCCGGCGATCACCAGCGGCACGGTCACATTCTCTTCGGCAGTCAGCGCCGGCAGCAGATTAAACTGCTGGAATACGAAGCCGATGTTCTCCCCGCGGAAGCGCACGCGCTGGCCGCTCGTCATGCGGGTCAAGTTCTTGCCCAGCACCCAGAGCTCGCCCGCCGTTGGGTTGAGGATGCCGGCGATCACCGAGAGGAGCGTGGTCTTGCCGCAACCGCTGGGGCCCACCAGCAGCGTCATCTCGCCGCCGGGGACCTCGAGATCGACACCGCGGAGCGCCAGCACTTGGGACCCTCCGGTCCCATACTCCTTGGTGATGCCCCGGCAAACGATGGCAAGTTCGGCTTCGGACATGGCGCGCACTTAGCTCTGGAAGACCACGGCCGGTTCGAGCACGAGCACGCGCCGAATACAAAGCAGGCTCGCCAGCACCACGATCAAGAGCACGGCCACCCCCGTGCCCACCAGCACCTGCCAGGGCATGAAGAAGGCCATCTTGCCAGAGCTGCGGGTGATCTCTCCGAAGATGCCCGCGGCGCCGACGCCGAAGCCGTAACCCACGAAGCCGACCACCGCCGCCTGCAGTAGAATCATGCCGGTGATCCGCAGGTTGCTGGCCCCCATGGCCTTGAGGGTGCCGAACTGCTTGAGGTTCTCGATCGTGAACAGGTAGAACGTCTGCCCGGCGATGGCCGTGCCCACAATGAAACCGAGGAGCACGGTGATGCCGAAGTTGAAGGGAATGCCGGTCTTCCGCATGTAGTACCAGATCGTCTGCCACTTGAACTGGTCGCGGGTCAGGGCCTGCAGGCCTGTCTGAGCTTCGATCCGTTTGCACACCTCTTCGGCAGGCACACCCGGCTGCGGATCGGCGAGCACGAACGACATCACCTTGCGCTCCGGCGGCACGAACGTGACCGCCTGACTGTACCGTGAGTAGACGATCGGAAAGGTCTGAAAGGTCTTCGACGCGGCGCAGACCCCGACCAGCACGGCGCGGCGGTCGTTCATTTCGAACGTGCGGCCTACCCGCAGCGGCTCGCCAGGCCAAAGCTGCTTGTACCCCTGCAGGTCCATAATGATGGCGTCGGGCTGCCGCAAGTCGGCGAGCGAGCCGAGGTACATCTTCTGCGGGGCGCCCACCAGCGTGGCGTCGTCGAGCCCGAGCAAGATGATCTGCTGAAAGTTGCCGTCCGGCAGGCGAGCCCGCGTGATGCCTTTGTAGAGCCGCACGGCCCACTCGACGCCCGGCACGCCGCGGACGCGATACAGCTCGTTCTCCGACATCGGCTTGAGATCGTCGATGAACTGCACGTTGGGATCCATCACCCAAATGCTGGCCCCTTTCACGTCCTGAATCTGGCTGGTGGTGAGCAGCATCAGGCCGCAAAAGATCGACGCCTGCTGCGAGATCAGCAGCGCGGCAAACCCGACCCCCAGGATGATGCCGACGTACTTGCCCCGGTTGCCCGTCAGCATTTTGAGCGCGATCCAGGCCATAGCAATTCGCGCAAGAGGAGCCAGTCGTACGCCAATGATTCGTCAGCAAATAATCTACGACATTCTTGGCCGCCCGAGAGGGGGTGGCAAGGCGGCCGCCTGATCGCAGCGATCGCCGGGCTTCGGGGACCCCGCCGACAGCATCGGGTTAGGGGAATGCTACCGGCGGGCCGCCTCGGCCGGCGTCACCGCGATTTCCAGGCGGTCGTCGCCGCGGATGATCGTGGCCATCGCCGGCCGGCCCACCCGTTCGTGCGTCAGCATCAGGTGCAGATCGTCGATGCCGGTGATCGGCCGCTCATCGAGCGCCACGAGCAGGTCTCCCACTTGCAGGCCCGCGGCCTCGGCGGGGCCGCCGGTTTCCAGCCCGGCGATGAGCACGGCGCTGTCTTGCAGCAGATCGTGTTTGCGAACCAGCCAATTCGGCAGCGCAAGGTTCTGCGCGGAAATGCCCAGGTAGCTGCGCCGCACCCGGCCATAGGCAATGAGCTGCGTGGCGACGAGCCGGGCGGTGCTCACCGCGATGGCGAAGCAGATGCCCTGTGCCTGCTGAATCATGGCGGTGTTCACCCCGATCACCGTGCCGCGCGAGTCGACGAGCGGGCCGCCGGAGTTGCCAGGGTTGAGCGCGGCGTCGGTCTGCAGGATGTTGTCCATCAACCGCCCCGAGCGCGAGCGCAAGGAGCGGCCCAGCGCGCTCACCACGCCGGCGGTCACGGTGCATTGAAAGCCCAGCGGGTTGCCGATGGCGATCGCCACCTGGCCGACGCGCACGTCGCGCGATTCGCCGAGCGCGACCGCCGGCAGATCGCGGGTGTGCAGGCGGATCACCGCCAGATCGCTGTCGGGATCGTCTCCCACCACTTCAGCCGAAGTCTGGTGGCCGTCGTTGAGCGTGACCTTGAGTTTTTCGGCGCCGTGCACCACATGGCTGTTCGTGAGGGCGAAGCCGTCGGGCGTGATGATGAACCCCGAGCCGCTGCCGCCACGACGCCCGCCACGGGCCTCGCCTTCGGCCGCGGAGAGGCGAACCTCGATGTTCACCACGGCTGGGCTAACAAGTTCCGCTGCCCGCACGACGGCCGACGAATAGGCGTCGAGCAGGGGCCCATCGTCGGCCACCGGCAAAGCGCCGGCGGGGCCGAGGGCGGCGGGGAGCGACGGATCTTGGAGGAAGAGCGTGGAACCCATGGCGCTGCATCACTTTCGATAAATGGGACCTGGCGCGGCCGCTTACCTCGGGGCAGCGCGAGAATCACACTCGAATCGTATGCAGCGCCTCGCTCGCGGAACAGCGGCGCTCCGGCGTAGGCTGAAGGCCAATCAAGGGCGTGCCTGAACGGCGCACATTGCATCCACCAGGACCTCGTCCATAATGAGAGCATGGCCTTGGCATCCGGAGATCCACGATATGACGGCCTTGCTCAACTTTCCTGAGGATCTTGCCCATTACTTAACGCAGGAAGTGGCCTCTGGTCGCTACGCCACGGAGTCGGACCTCTTGGCCGATGCCCTGCGTCTGCATCGCGAGCACACCGAACGCCGGCAGGCGTTGCGCGCCGAGTTGAGCGAGCGCGCCGCCCGCGCGGACCGCGGAGAGTTCGTGGAGATCAATCTCGAGGCGATTGCGACGGAAGGGCGGCGCCAGGGCAGCCATTGGCCTCAAGTACATTGATTCCGCGCCGATACCTGCAGCGTGCTGGTCACGATCGAAAAGACGACGAGCACTCGCTCGCTATCGCCTTCTGGCCCCCAAAGCGACACTCCGTAGGTCGGGCTTGGCGGCACAATCACCGCGAAATCGGCCCATGGTTCCTCGATGCCTTGCCAAGTGACGCCGGATGCATCTGTTCCGCTAATGGCAGCGCCGGCATCTAAGTCGAAGGGGATTTCCGGGAGGGCGGCTGGATAGTCGGGGTAAGGCCAATCATCCGAGGGTCGGTTTGGCATCAGCCGATCCACTCTGACGACTCCGTTAGGCAACACTGTGTAGGCCAATTCGCATCCGTCGTAAGTAAAGCCGTACAGAAGGGGAAGCTCGCCGAGCGAGCTTGGCAACTCAAGCTTCGGATCGTTAGCGTCGAGCGTCACCAGCAAGTGGAGGTTTGGATTTCCTGTCGAGTTTCCTTCTACGCGGTGTCTACAGATGCCTCCCATCCGATGATGGTAGACTCCTTGGGTTCCGAGAGAGGCTAAGAATCTGTTGCCGCCGCGGAGGACAACTGGGATCGGTTGTGGTTCCAAAGCAAAGGTCCTCGGTTCCTCGTTCGTCGAGCGCATCGATTCCCTAACCGGCCTCCTCATCCTCCCAAGCCTCGAGCTGACGCACGATCTGGTCCCACGTCAGCTCCACGCGCGGTCCCAGCGGCAACTCCGCGCTCCAGCGGACGTCTGGCTCGCGGGCGGCGCTTTGTTCGGCCACTTCGTCGAGCAGCGCGGTGATCCAGGCCGGCGCTTCCACGCCGCTGCCGGCGGGCGCTTCGAGCAGTTCGTCGATCTCTTCGCGCAGCGTGGTCAGCGCCGCTCCAATCGAATCGTCGCGTGCCTCCTCGATCGCCGGGGCGATCAAACCCTTCAGTCGATCGATGGCCAGGGGCCGCACGAACCGTTCGCTCAGCCGCTCATAGACGCTGGGCAGCCGCAATCCGTACTCCCGCGACAGCTCGGTGTAACGTTTCAAATGCGAATCGGCGGCTTCGGCGGTTCGCTCGGCGAGCGACTGCCGCCAGAGCGCGGCCGCTTCGCCGTCGCCGTCGGCGAGCAGCACTTCGTGCGCGGCGATCAGCGGCCGCATGTTCCAGCAGATGCGGTCGTAGCTGGCGATCAGCCGCAAGAAGTCGAGCAGCATGTAAAGGTTTTCGCCGCGGTCCGACTGCGTGGTCGTGCCGTTGTACTCGCGGTAGTAGGCGTAGTTTTCCGCGATGGCCTCGACGACCACGCTCAACACTTCGACCGCCTGCTTGCGCGGCGTGCCGCGGTCGAGGTCGGCCAGCAAGGGGTAGTCGTCCTCGGCGTCGGGGGTTTCGGCGACTTGCTCGAGCCAGCGGTCGACCCCCAAATGACGGATCGAGCGCAGATGCCCATAGTTCAGAAAGGTCTGCGTGAAGAGCGGCCCGCCATGCCGACGGACGAAGCCGACCAAATCCTGCCACCGCGCCGACGCGGCCACGCGTTCGAGCGCAGACAAGCGGACCAGGCGGCTGTGCGTCAGCCAGCGATTGAGCAGCGAATGATTCCAGCGCTGCACCAACTCCACGAGCTCGCGCGCGGGGCGCGTTTTTCGTTCGGCGCGCGAACCGGCGGGCGTCTGCAACAAGGTTTGCAGGAGCGCGCGGTAGGTGGCCTCGAAGAAGCGGTCGAACTCGCTCACGGCGCCGGGGCCCGGAGCGCCCCCCCGCTCCCGCTGGAGCACGGCGTCGAGTAGTTGGCACGATTCGACGAGCAGCCCTGCTCGCGGCAGCCGCTCGGCCAGCGCGCCCAGCACGGCGTGCCACCGGCGGGCGGCAAACGCCTTCTTGGGATCGCCCCCCTTGCTTGGCGGCACGTAGAGCAGCGGCTGCTGGGCGAGCGCGGCCAGGAACTGCGGCCAAGCCGCGCGCACGTCGTCCAACTTACCGGCCGACAAGGCCTGCAGCAGACGAACGCCCTGAAATTCCGTCCGCTCGTTCGACCGCGCGCCGGCGTCGTCGGCGTACTCGAGCGACAGCCGCGCAAGCGACACCTCCCAGGCGGCGCGCTGCACGCGGTCGAGCAGCGTTTCGCGCACGCCGCGGCGGCGGTCGTGCTCGACCAGCGACTCGCGCGTCGGCAGAGGCTCGCCCAGCGGGTGCCGCTGCACGTCGAGAAGCAATTCGAAGAGTTCGGTTTCCAGCGTCTGCGCATGCGCGCGCCAGCCGGCCAGCCGCTCGCGCAACGCTGCGCTGGTCGGCGTGTCGGAACGCGAGAGCGCCATCACGGACCGGCGCCATAAACGAGCCAACGTGACCAGAAAGGCCAGGTGCGGACTCAGGCGTTGCAACTCGTAGTCGAGCTCGCCCTCGACGGGGGCGCCTCCCCCTTCGAGCATGTCGGCCTCGACGCCGTCGCGCGTGCTGTCGCGGTACGACACTCCCTCGTAGGCGGCGCTGAACAGATCGTCGCCGTCGTCGTCGCTGTCCTCTTCGTCCCCGTCGGACTGGGCGGTAAGGCCCTCGCTGAATTCGAGCGAATCGGCCAAGCGCTTCGAGGCCAGCCGCGGGGCTTGCCAGTACTCGTCGGCGTTCGCCTCGAGGAAGTCGAAGAACTTGGCGGCCAGGCTCCAGCGGTCGGCCGGAACGGGCTCGGCCGCGGGTTTTCGCGGACCGAGCACTTCGGCCAGCCAGCGCGTGGCCCAATGTTCGAACGAGGCTTCCCCTTGCTCGAGAGGCGCGTCGTGGCGGTTGAGCAGCCACAGCATGAGCAGCCCCATCGCCGCGTTCCATTGCCGCTGGGCGACCAGCGCCGAAAGCGCCAGCGAGTAGGCCGCCGGACCATTGAAATCGGCTACGCGGCCGCGCCAGAAGGCCAGTTCCCGACCGGATTCGATTTTCCGCGCGTCGGCAAGCGCGGAACTGACCTGCGCCCCCGAAGACGCAATGTCCGCGGCCTGAAACCCTCCTACGCCGCTCACGTCGGCCGTGGCGAACTGGTCCCACCAGCGGGCGAGCGCCATCACCCGCTCGCCCAGCGCCTCGGCGGCCGGAGCGTCGCCGGCGGCTGCGGCCGTGGTCCAGGCGTCCACGCCGAGCGACAGCAGCCCTTGCACCAGCCGGCAGAGCTGGTCGACCCGCGGATCGCGCACGCTGTTTTCGACCGCCGGAAACAGGCTGAACTGCCCCTGGAAGCCGAGGATGTTCCACGGGTCGGCAAAAGCGCCGCAGGTGATTCCGCGCTCGAGCAGCCGCTCGGCCTCGGCCAGGGGAGCCAGCGCCCTCCCAGGCTTTCGATCGGAAAGCGCCCGTCGCGCAGCGGCGATCTGACATTCCATGTCCGCCTGCAGCCGCGCCGCGGGCGTCGGCACCCCCGCCACGTACTGTTCGGCGCCGGCGCGGTCTCCCAATTGAGCGAACAACAGCGCCACGTGGACGCGGGCCAATTGCTCGGCCCGCTCGCGGGCCAACTCGGCGTTGAGAAAACCGCGCACCGCCCCAAAGGGCTGGCGGAGCTCGATCGCCTCGGCCCGCAGGCGTTCGCCGCGCGGACCGGCGGCGCCGGCCAGCAACCGCGCGTAGAAGGCGTCTCGATAGGCGGCGATGCGTCCTACCAGCTTTCCCAGAGACACAGTCGAGTCGTGGGCCTCCGGGCCCCAACCGCTGGTGCCGCTCGCCATCAGCAGGGTGCCGGCCGCGACCGCCGCCGCGTCGAATTGCCGTTCGGCGCGTTCGGCGGGGGGCGCGGCGTTCACCCAGCGAGCCAGCGCCGCCAGCAGAGGTTCGCGGAGCACGAACCGCCGATAATAGCCCCGCTGATCCACCGAATGCGGGTCCCATTCGCCGAATTGATGGTTCGGCCGCTTGTTCACCGGGTGCTCGAAGTCGTAGGCCCGCGGGTCGAGGGCCAGCTCGTCGAGTCGGTCGAGATCGAAACTGGCCTCGTGAAGGAGTTCGGCTGGGGCGCCGCGAAGAATCTCGATCGCGCCGCTGATGATCGCCTCGTAAGGCCCCAACCCCACGCCGGCCCCGCGCACGAACAGCGGCACGGGCGCAACCCACTCGTGCGGGTAGGGCTCGATCTTTTGCGGCGTGCGCAGGACGGCCACGGGACGGTAGCCGAGAAAATCGTTGAGCTCGTCGAGGGCCCCGGCGACGATCCGCTCCGTCTCACCCCAGGGGCCCCCTTGAGTGAGCACGGCCTCGCACAGCCGCGCGACCAAGAACGGCGGCGGAGTGGCCGCGGGCGCCTGGTGGGCCAACAAATCGGCGTGCCACTCTCGGTAGGCCGGCCACAAATCCCTAAATACGAGCGGCGCCACGGCCCGCGCCTGATCGATTTCGGCAAATGCGGCAGAGGTCCCGGCCAGCGCCTCGATCCGGTCGCCGAGCAGCTTCTGGATCGAGGGCCAGACCTCGTCGGGCGACCAGGCGGCCACGGCCCGGAACAGGGCGTCGAGCCGTTCGAAGAATCTGGGGTCGCGGCGGCCGGACGAAAGGTTCAGATACCCCAACACATCGCGCAGCAAGCCGTCGAGCCGTTCGTCGGATCGGGCAGGCATTGGCGAGGGTGGGGCTCTGGAGACGGCGTGCGGCGTTCCTCGGGCGGCTCGCACGGCGGGCACGCTCGCCGGCGAAAAGCGCCCCCATCCTACGCTTCCCCCGCGCAAGTGGTCTAGGCGAACGAAGTTGCCCGCGGGGCCGCGAAAATGGGGAGAATCCCCACAACCCACAGAATTTCGACTATCATGGAAATTCCACCGGCCGTTCGAGCGCCGGTCCGATTCCGATTCTCTGGCCGCTGGGTGACATGCTCCGTTTCCTTTGCTTCGTGGCCGTTGTGAGCCTGGCCGCCCAGGCGCCCGCCCAAATGCTGCCCGGGGGCCTCATCGACCCGGTGGCGATCCGCCGCTTCGGGCTCGAGCGCCAGTGGTCGTCGCAGGTGCAGCTCAGTGCGATCGGCGCCCGCGCGACGAGCATCGAGTTGTTCGAGGGCGTGCTCTACGTGCAAACGAGCGCCGCGGCGCTCCAGGCGTTCGACGCGGAGACGGGCAAGTCGTTGTGGATCGTGCATTGGGGCGACCCGTCGTATCCCAGCACTCCGCCGGCCTTCAGTCACGCCCGCGTCGGCGTGATCAACGGCTCGACGGTCTATTTGGGCGCCCGCTCCGACGGCACGCTCGAGTGGGAGCGGTCTCTCACTTCAGCAGCGGGCGACGGTTTGGCGGTGGGCGAGAAAAGCGTCTTCGTGCCGACCTACAAAGGGCGCATCGAGTCGATCCTGATCAAGGACCCCAAGCACACGCCCGCCTATTTGCGGATTGCCGGTCGACCTGGCCGGCCGCTGCTCACCGCCAAGCGGCTGTGTATTGCCACCGAAGATAAGAAGCTCTATCTGCTGGATCCCAAGGATCCTACTGAAGGCGCTCGGGTCGACACCTCGGGGTCCATCGAAGCGCCTTTGGTCTATCGCGCGCCCTACGTGTACGCCGCCTCGAACGACGGCTTTGTGTATGCGGTGGACGAGGAGACCGGCGATATCCACTGGCGAGCTTCGACGGCCACCCCGATTCGGCAGACCCCGGTGGTGGGCGTGCGCAACGTCTTTGTGGTTACCGAAACCGGCGAGCTCGTGTGCCTGGACCTGACGACGGGAGACGATGTGTGGACCGCCCCGAGCGTGCAGAGCGTGATCGCATCGACTGCCAAGCGCGTCTATGCCCGCGACCGCTTTGGCCGGCTGATGATCTTGGACCTGGAGACGGGGCGCCGGTTGGCTTCGTTCATGGCGTCGGAAATCGCGTTGGCGATGCCCAACAGTCAGAACGATCGCCTGTACTTCGTCACCACCAGCGGGTTAGTGCAGTGCCTGCGTGAAACCGATCTGCCTCAGGCGCTCGTGTTCGCGCCGCCTCCCGCGCCGGATGCGCCGGCCGCTGATGCTGCGGCGAAGGCAGCCAAACCCGCGGCGCCGACCGCCGCGGCGCCGCGCCCTGCGGCCCCTCGCCGTGCGGCGGCAGCCCAGGCCCGGCCGAAACCGCCGCGCGAAGACCGCGACGCGGATCGCCCGGCCAGGGGCCGAGCCGCTGCCCGCCGCGGCAATCGCGGCGACGCAGCGCCCGACGGAGTGCCAGCACTTGGGGCGGGTGACGACAATCAGCCGGCCGGGCGCAGGGCTCGCCGGGCCAATCGTCGCGGCCGCGCCGCGGATGACGACGCGGAAGCTGCACCGCTCGAACCGGCGGGGGGCCCGGACATGGCGGCTCCCGGCGACGCTGCAGCCAAGCCGGAATAGCAGGCGATTCCGGCACAGCAGGGACGGCCGAAGGCACGCGTGCAGCCGCCGCAAGGCGTTGACCCGCGCCGCCGAATCGGTACAACGATTGGCCTTAACCGCGCGTCCCGTTGTTGGAGATCGAGCCTTGGCCGAGTCGCCCCGCATTCAGCGAGCCCTGATCAGCGTCAGCGACAAAACCGGGCTCACCGAGTTCGCCAGAGCCCTCGTCGGCCACGGGGTGCAACTCTTCGCCAGCGGCGGGACCTACCGGCATTTGCAGGCGGCCGGGCTCGAGGTGCGCGAGGTGGGCGCCTACACCGGCTTCCCGGAAATGCTCGACGGCCGAGTGAAGACTCTGCACCCCAAAGTCCACGGCGGCATCCTGGCCCGCCACGACCGGCCCGATGATCTCGAGGCGCTGGCCGCCCACGGGATCGTCACCTTCGAACTCGTGGTGGTGAACCTCTACCCCTTCGAGCAAACCGTGGCCCGGCCCGGCGTCGCCTGGGACGAGGCGATCGAGCAGATCGACATTGGCGGGCCGAGCCTGGTGCGGGGGGCGGCCAAGAACCACGCCTTCGTCACGGTTTGCACGGACGCGACGCAGTATTCCTCCGTGCTCGAGCAGGTTGCCGCGAGCGGCGGCACCACGCTCGAATTCCGCAAGCAGCTTGCCGGCGCCGCCTATGCCCGCACCGCCGAATACGACCGGGCAATCAGCGGGTACTTTGCGCAGCAGTTGAGCGGGCTCGGTGAAGCGGACGCGTGGCCGCACCGCCTCACGCTCAGCCTCGAACGGCAGCAGGTGCTGCGCTACGGCGAGAATCCCCATCAGGGGGCCGCCCTCTATCGCGCTCCGCGCGCATCCGCCGGATCGCTCGTGCGCGCGGAGCAACTGCACGGCAAAGAGCTCTCGTACAACAACCTGCTCGACCTCGACTCGGCGTTGAACGTGGTCAAGTCGCTCGATCGCCCGGCCGTGGCCGTGATCAAGCACAACAATCCGTGCGGCGCCGCCTGGGCGGAGCAGATTTCTCGTGCGCTCGCCCAGGCTTGGGAGGGCGACCCGTTGAGCGCGTTTGGCTCGGTGCTGGCCTTCAACCGGCCGGTGGACGCGGCGAGCGCCGCATTTCTCGCCGAGCCGGGGCGGTTCGTCGAAGCGATCGTCGCGCCCGAGTTCGAGCCGGCGGCCGTGGAGATCCTCACCACGCGGCCCAAATGGAAGGAAAACGTCCGCTTGCTGCGGGTTGGCGAAATGACGGGCGTCGGCGAGGCGCGAGGGTTTCGGCAAATCGACGGCGGTTTCCTCGCGCAAACGCCCGACGACGCGGCCGACCCCGAGGCGGAGTGGCTGGTGGTGACAACCGCCCAGCCGTCGGACGCACAGCTTGCCGACCTGCGGCTCGCTTGGAGCGTGGTGCGGCACGTCAAATCGAACGCCATCGTGCTGGCCAAAGACGGCGCGGTGTGCGGCGTGGGCGCTGGACAAATGAGCCGGGTCGACGCGGTGGAAATCGCCCTGCGCAAGGCAGGCGACCGCGCCCGCGGGGCCGCGCTTGCTTCGGACGCCTTCTTCCCCTTTCCCGACTCGGTCGAGGCGGCGGCCGCAGCCGGTGTGGGCGCTTTCATTCAGCCAGGCGGCTCCCGCCGCGACGAAGACGCCATCGGCGCCTGCAACCACCACGGCCTCCCCATGCTCTTCACCAGCCGCCGGCACTTCAAACACTGACCTTTGAACCACGGAAACACGGAGAAGCATGAGCTGAACCACGACGATACAACAAGTCGCAGGCTTGGCGACCGCCGCCGCTGTCCCTTGGTGTCTTAGTGCCGCTTTGTGGTTCGCTTGCTCATTTCTCTGTGTCTCCGTGTCTCCGTGGTGAAGAATACCGATCCGTGTCTACGATCCTCGATCAGATTGTCGCCACCAAACGCCTCGAGATTGCTGCTGCGCAGGCGGCCGTGCCGGCGGCGGAGTTGCGTGCGCGGCTGAAGGACGCGCCTGCCGTGCGCGATTTCTTTGGGGCCCTCGCCGCGCCGGGCCCCATCAAGCTCATCGCCGAGGTGAAGAAGGCCAGCCCTTCCAAGGGCGTCATCCGCGCCGATTTCGATCCCGTGGCCATTGCCCGCACCTACGAAGCCCACGGCGCCGCGTGCCTCAGCGTGCTCACCGACGAGCAGTACTTCCAAGGGCATCTCGACTACCTGAAGGCCGTGCGGGCAGCGGTTCAGTTGCCGGTGCTGCGCAAGGACTTCATCCTCGATCCCTACCAACTGCTCGAAGCCCGCGCCGCCGGGGCCGACGCCGCCCTGCTCATCGCGGAGTGCCTGGACGATTGCAGCCTGCGCAGCCTGCACAACGCGGCCCTCGAGCTGGGGCTGACGCCGCTCGTGGAGCTGTACGACCCCGAGAACTTGCCGCGCGTGCTCGAAGCCGGGGCCACTCTCGTCGGCATCAACAACCGCGACCTGCGCTCGTTCCATACCGACCTCGACCACACGCTCCGCCTGCTGCCGGGGATTCCTGAGGAATGCCTGGTCGTGGGCGAATCGGGCATCCGCACGCGGGCCGACGTAGAGCGCCTGGCCGCCGCCGGCGTCGATGCGATGCTGGTGGGGGAAACCCTGATGCTGCGCGAGGATCTAGGCGCCGCGGTGGACGAGTTGCTGGGGCGGAAATAGCATTCTGCTCTCTCCGCGACAGAATGCTGGGCTTACTTTGGCCGCACCCAGGTCTGGTTGTTCTTGTACCGCGTCGCCCGCTCGACGGACGTAGGGTCTTTGCTGACCGAGATGATCTGGTCGAGCGCCGCCATGAATTCCGGCTTGGCCGCTTCGCGGAGCGTACGGTGGTGGGCCAACTCGACGATCGATTCAGCCGTCACTTCGCGATGTGCCGGCTGGTCGAGGAACGGCCGCAAGAATTTCAGCGTCTCCGGAATGCGAATCGCGCGGGCACGCTGGAGCACGTAGTTCTTGTCTTCGTCGCGCGTGCAGAGATCGAGCGCCGTTTGCATGAGAGCGAGCTTCTCGGCCGGCGGACGATCGTCGGGGAGCGGGGCCACGCGGGTGAGTGCCCGCAACAGCAGGATGCGCTGCTGCGGATTCTTCTCGAGCGCGATCAACTCCAAGAGCCGCGGCGCCACCGAGGCGTCGGGCCAGTTGCAGAGGGCCTTGAGCCCCACTTCGCGCAGCTTCGCGTCGGCGATCGCGGCCTCCACGAGCGCGAGCGTTTGCGTTCCGCCCACGCGGCCCAGGACCGGCAACAGAATCGTCTGTTCGCTGGCCGGCAAGGCGGCGCTGGCAGCCAGGAGCGGCGCGGCCTTGTCTCCTTCGCCCCGCAGGGAGGCTTGGGCGATGGCGCGCTCGAGCGCGTCGCGCTCGGCGCCGGCCGGGGCGGCGAGGAACGCCTGCACGAGCCCGGCGACTTGCGGAGGGCCAGCAAGCTGCGTGAGGGCCGCGACGGCAGCCGCGCGGACCTTGGCGTCGCCGTCGGTCGCGAGCGGTGCGAGAGCTTCGACTTCGGAAGCGGCGCGACGGGCCGCCAGGATTTCGATCAGGGCGATGCGCTGCGCGGCGTCGGTCCCCTTGAGGGCTGCGGCAACCTGCCCCGAAACGCCGTCGCTAGCCAGACGGCTCAGGGCATTGCGGGCGGCTGCTTGTTCGGCGGCCGACTTGCCAAGGAACGGCACGATCTGCGGCACGTCGTCGGCCTGACCGAGCAGCGTGAGCGATTCGATCGCGGCCACGCGCACTCCTTCGTCCCCCGCGGCAAGCTGCTCGAGCACCGCGGGGCGGGCCGCCGTGTCGCCGCGGTCGGCCAAGGCCCGCAGCAAGGCTGCCTGGGTTTCGGGCGGGAGCTTGGGCAGTTCGGCGGCGAAGGCCTTGGTGGCCGCTTCCCCCTTGGCCTCGGTGCGGACCTGCTCGAGGCCCAAGGCCCGCAGGTCCTTGTCCTTCTCGCGCAGCAGGTCAACCACGAGCGGAACCAAGGCCGCGCTGTCGTCTTGCGCCGCAAGCGGCGTGGCCGAGAGCGTAAGGGCGATCAAGACCGCGAGCATTCCAAGACGCCAGGCACTACCAGGTTGCACGGCCCCACCTCCCTCGTTGCTGTCGAAAGCCATCTCACAGAAAAACGAAAAAGGAGCGCCACCGGGTGTTGCCGGTGGCGCCCCAAGATTGACTCAACCCAAGTCTAGGTCAGGCTACTTGCCGGCGCAGGCCAGCATGCCCTTGGTGGCGGCCAGCCGCACGTGCTTCGGCTGGTTCTCGCCGACGAGCGACTTGTATACGGCCAGCGCTTCGCCCTTGTTGCCCTTGGCCAAGAGCGACTCGGCGCAGGCGAGCGAAGCGTCGGTCGCGGCGCGGGCGACCTCGGGTCCCCGCGGTTTGACTTTGGCCAAGGCCTTCGCGGCGTCGGCGCCGCCAATGTCTCCCAAGGCTACCGCGGCGGCAGCGGCCAGTTTCTCGTCGTTGCCCGCGAGCAGGGCCGCCAGGGCCGGAATGCTCGCGGCATCGCCGCGGGCGCCGAGCGAGGCGACCACGCCGATCTTGAGCACGCCGTCGACCTTGCCCAAGGCTTCGCGGAGCGCGGCGGCGGCCTCGGCGGCCGGAATGCCTTGCAGAGCGTAGCGGGCCATGTGCGAGTTTTCGGCGTCAGGCAGCAGGGCCGCCAGCGTGGGGACCGAGGCGGCCGTGCCGATCACCAGCAGCTTCCGGCAGACGTAGTCCTTGGCGTCGCGCGACGAGCCGTTCTTGAGCACCTCGACCAGCCGCAGCTCGAGCTGCTCGCGGCCGGCGGCGTCCTCGTGGGTCTTGATGACGGCCTCGTCGATCGGGGCGAGCACCTTCGGCTCGACGCCCCAGTCGTAGGTCTTCAGGGCTTCAAACGCTTGATCCAACACGGGAAAGTTCCTTGTGCGTATTTGGTTTGGTCGGGAAGGCAGGCGGCGGAGACCTACAGTTGCCAGGGTTCGCGGCGGGCACGGTCGCGGAGGCGGTTGGCCTCGGCGTCGCCGATGAACTCCTGCTTGGCCTGGTCCCACTTGAGCGAACGCTCGAGCTCGTAGGCCACCATGCCCAAGTGCGCCACCGTCACGGTGTTGAGCGCCAACTCGATGTCGCGGAAGGGCTTCTCGCGGGTCTTCACGCACTCGATGAAGTCGCCGTAAATGCCCCCCTGACCCTTGTACTGCGGGACCGGCTTGGCTTCGCGCTTCGCGCCCGGCGTCCCTTCAACCTGCAGGTTCTCCCAACCTGGCTTGTTGTGATGGATCGAGATGCCGTTGGGGTAACGGAAGGTGAGGTGCTTCTTGCCGTCCTCGTTGTGGAAGGTGATCTCTTCCGGCTGCAGCTCGCGCACGTCGACGGCGAAGGTGGCGCCGCCGAAATGGTGGGCGCCCCAGTCGGTCATGCCGCCGCCTGAGTAGTCGACATACGAGCGCCAGCTGCCGCCCGACGTGCCGAAGTTGCCGTCGCAGCGCTTCGCGTTGTAGGGGGCCCACGGCGCCGGGCCGAGCCACATCTCCCAATCCATGCCTTCAGGCACCGACTCCGCCGGCAGGTTGCAGAGTTGCGACAGGGGGCCGACGTTGACGTTGATGGCCTTGATCGGGCCGAGCTCGCCCCCCCAACACTTGTCGACGATGCCACGGTAGTCCTCGAGCACACGCTGGCTGCCGCCGGAAACCACGCGCTGGTAGCGGCGGGCCGCGTCGACCATCAGCGGGCCCTCGCGCAAGGTGCGCGACTCGGGCTTCTGGCAGTAGATGTCCTTGCCTGCCCGGCAGGCCTCGATCACCATGAGCGCGTGCCAGTGGTCGGGAGTGGCGATGTGCACCGCGTCGATGTCGTTACGGGCCAGCAGGTCGCGGAAGTCGCCGTACTCTTGGCAGTCGGCGTTGCCGTATTTCTCGTCGGCCTTCTTCTTCCCCTTCTCGCGCACGCCGCTGCGGACGTCGCACACGGCCACGTACTGCACGTCGCCGCGATTCAAAAAGGCTTCCTGGTCGCCGGAGCCCATGTTGCCGACGCCGATGCCCCCCATGACGATGCGTTCGCTCGCCGGGGCCCGGTCGGCGTTGCCGAGGGCCGAGGAGGTGATGATGTACGGAATCGAGACGGCGGCGCCGGCCGTCTTCAAGAATTCACGGCGATTCGATGCGTGGAGGCCCATGGGCTCGAGGCTCTCGGGATTTGGGGAGGGGACGCGCCCCGCCGGAACCGGGCCGGAGAGGCGGAAAAGGCAGGCAAGGCCGCCGAATCCGTTTCCGGCGGCCAGCCTTCTTGTTTAACCCGCGTGGGGGCGAAAGTCCAGCACGAGGACCGGACCTGCGGAGGCAGAAAAATGGCCGCTCCAGCGTCGAGCGCGGGCGGACTGATTCGACGTAGGAGTGCCCCTGGACCTTCCGGCGCCCGTTACACTCCTGACGCCCGACTTTTCCCGCCGCCACGGCCGCTCCTCCGGAGAAACCCAATGCAGTTCCTGCTCCTGGTGAAATCGCCCGAATCCGAGGTTCCGCCGCCCCCGGCGCTCGTCGAGGCCATGGCCAAGCACGGCGAAGAGGCGCGTCGCGCCGGCACGCTGCTGGAAACCGGCGGCTTGGCCCCCACGCGCCAGGGAGCGCGCGTGCAGATGCGGCGCGGCAAGGTAGAAGTCGTCGACGGACCGTTTACCGAAGCCAAAGAGGTGATCGGCAGCTTCGCCCTGCTCGAGTTGCCGACTCACGAGGCTGCCGTCGAAGCCGGCCGTTGGCTGATGCGGCAATTCGCCGAGTTGATGCCGGGTTGGGAGGGCGAAGTCGAGGTAAGGCAGATCTTCCGCAGCGCGGCCGACTTGCCTGCGCGAGGTTGATTCACTCGCGCACCAGTTCACGAATCACTTGCTGCGCTCATTACTTGCGCAGGAATTAAGCCATGCCCCTCTCTCGGGGCGTCCCCGCTTGTGGTGGCGACCACTACACCACTAGGATGGCCGCGCGACGAGAGCGCCGCGCAGCGCCCGATCCATCCCAACGGTTCGGGCATGCTGCGGCTTTCACTTGGCGATGGAAGCGCCTCTCTCTCTGCTTTAGCGATTGCCCCCTTAAGGAGTCAGCCTGCGATGCGCACCCGGATCCCCCTCATTGTGACGTTGGCCCTGGGGCTGCTTGGCCTGCACTACGGACTGTTGCAAGCCGCCAATGTGAATTGGCTGGCCGGCCAGGGCGGCACTTGGACGGATACGGCGAACTGGACCAGCAATCCTTCGCTCCCCGGCGCGGCGGACACGGCGATCATCGACAACATCTCCCCCAGCAACATTCAGGTCAACATCACGGCGCCTGTTCCGAACATTGGCGCGCTCAAGCTTGCGGAGACGGTCAACATCTCGGGCACCGGCGCGCTCTCGGTGTTGGGAACCTCCGAGTTGACCAACGGCGGGCGGATCAACGTGACCGGCCCGGGGCTGCAGTTCAGCGGCGCTGGCGTGGCCACCTTGCGGGCGGGCAGTCTGCAGGCCTCCCAGGGAGGCAAGATCGTCTTGAAGCAAGACAACATCATCACGCACACCGATCCCGCCTTCACACAGCAAGCGCAGATCGTGGCCGATGGAGTCGACAGCCTCGTCGATCTATCGGGCGCCAAATCGATCGCCGGCAGCGGCTTGCAGCAAGGCATCTATCTGTTGCAAGCGGCCAACGGAGGTAAGGTCGATCTCTCGGCTCTGACCACGGTCACGAACGGCTCAGTCAACTTCGAATCGGTCGGGGCCGGCAGCTCGCTGTTGATCCCGGCGCTCGATTCGGCCGACAAATCGAACTTCGCGGCTCGCACCGGCGGACAACTCGTCGTTCCCATCGCCGCCTATGCCAACTCGACCGAGGACGCGAGCCGCACGCGCACCTTTGTGGCCGAGGGCGCCAAGTCTTCGCTGCAATTGCCAGATCTCGTTCAGGTGACGGGCTCGAACGCGAACAACTCGGAAACCCAGTTTCGCGCCACCGCCGGCGGCGCGCTGCTGGCGCCCGCGGTCACTACCATCAACGACGGCCTGATCCGGTTCACCGCGGATCACGGGCAGGTTTCCTTTCCCAAGCTCGCGGAAATCACGAAGGGCCGCACCTTTTTCGAAGCGACCGGCGCGGACAGCAAGCTGGAGATCGGCGCCTTGACCACAGCGAACAGCGCCAGTTGGTTTGCCCGCGAGGGGGCGCAGATCGCCGCGCCGCTGATCACCTCGTACTCTCATACCACGGTCGACACGAATAAGTCGGTCACCTTGCTCGCCCATGGGCTGAACGGCAAGGTCGATCTGTCGGGCGTGACTCAATTGGCAGGCAACAAGACGCAGAACTCGCAGGTCATCGTGCAGGGGCTCAAGCGCGGCCGCGTCGATCTCTCTTCGGCGACGGCGATCACCACCGGCCGCTTCGACATCCTGGCCGACGACGGGGAAGTCGACTTGAGCTCGCTCAAGACAATCGCCGACGGCAAGGTGTCGTTCGAAGCCCGCGGCACCGACGCGGCCATCAAGCTGCCGGCGCTGCAACAGACCTTCGAAACGAGCTTCATCGCCCGGGATGGCGCCCAGATCGCGCTCCCGGCGCTTAGCCAGTATCTACGCGACGCCGTGACCACGAATTCGCAGGCCCAACTCAACGCCGAAGGGATTGGCAGCTTGCTGCAGTTTCCGGCGCTGCAGCAACTCACGAGTTCGGACGTCCAGAACTCGGATTTGACGATCAGGGGCGCCTTCGGCGGCACCGCGCAGTTCAACCAACTCGCCACATTGGGGTCCGGGCGGTTCGTGCTCCTCGCGGAGCGCGGCAAAATCGAGCTGCCGGCGCTGCAATCCGTGGCCTCGGGAGTGGAAGCGCTCACCCGCTTCGAGGTGATTGGCGCCGCGGGCGAGATCGACGCTCCCAAACTCGCCTCGGCCCACGGCACGAGCTTCGTGGCTCGCGCCGGTGGCGAACTGGTGCTGCCAGCCCTGACGACGTTCCTGCAAGACACCCAGACGAACAACCGCCAGGCGAACTTCATCGCGGAAGGCGCGACGAGCCACGTCAGTTTTCCAGTGCTGACGACCTTTAGCAGCACGACGGCGCAGAACTCGCAAGTCAATATGCAGGCGACTCTGGGCGGCCAAATCGACTTCGGCGGCCTCAAGTCGCTGGGCGGCGGGAACGTCGACGTGGTGGCCAGTGGCCCCGACAGCACGATCAACTTCAACGCCCTGACCACCGTGCCAGCCGGCAAAACGCGGTTCGAATCGCGCGGGGGAACCAGCCACCTGGGCTTCGCCCAATTGCAGTCGGTGACGAACACCGGGTTCGAGGCCTTCGAGGGCGCCGTGATCTCGCTCCCCAAGATGACCCAGTTCAGCCATGCCGGAGCGGCGAACAACCAGCAGGCGCTGCTCACCGCCGACGGCGCTGGCAGCACGATTGACGCCCCGGCGCTCACCGCGCTCGCGCCCGTGCTCCTGACCAACGCGCGGATTCAAATGCGTGCGTCGGCCGGCGGCCTGCTCGATCTGTCTTCCGTTTCCACAATCAACGACGGGCTGTATTCGATCCTGGTGGAAGGGGCCGGAAGCAAGGTCGATCTCACGTCGTTGACCTCGGCCACCCACGCGGGCACCACCAATCAGGAAGTGTCGCCAATCACCGTGCAAACCGATGGCCTCTTGGCCCTCAGCCCCGGTACGAGCAACCTGCAGCACGTCAACGTGCTCGTGACCGGCGGCGGCAAGATCACCGGCGGCACGATCAATCTCAGCGGCCGCAGCTCGCTGACCGCCGACGGATTGATTGACGCCACGATCTCGGTCGAGGGCCCGACGCGCATCGCCGGCGAATCGATCGGCCTCCTCGACGTTACCGGCGGGTTCAAGCTGACCGGCGAGAAGGGAGAAATGATCGTGCAGATCGGCGGCGACACTCCCGGCGCCAGCCACGACGCTATTCATGTGGCCGGCCCGGCCAGCATCAGCGGCAAGCTCACCATTCAGCTCGCCCGCGAATTCCAGCCGGTGCTCGGCCAGTCGTTCACGATCCTCACCTCGAGCGATCTGACGGGGCAATTCGACAAGGGGGGCATCTTAACGGGCAACGTCTTCCTGGCGCCGGCCGTGAGCGGCGAGAACATCGTCGTGCTCGCGGCGCTGCCGGGGGACGTGAACCTCGACGGCTCGGTGAATCTGGGCGATTTTGGCATTCTCAAAGCCGGTTTTGGCCAGCCCGGCGGCGGCCTGAGCAAAGGGGACGTGAACGCCAGCGGCAGCACCGATTTGGCCGATTTCGGCCTGCTCAAGGAAAACTTCGGCAAGTCTGGCGGGGCCAAGGCGGGAGCGCTTGCCCCCGTGCCGGAACCCAGCGCCGCGGCGCTGGCGCTCGTGGGGCTGCTGGCGTTCGCTGCCGGCCGGCGTCGTTTTGCAAATCGGAACCGCCCCTTGGTGGAGCGCAACGGGGGAGATACGATGCCGGCTTGATTCGCCGGCCCCACTTCATCTACGTATGCCATCCATCGCAGGTCACCACGATCGGCCAGCCGTTTCGCTCCGCGCCGGCATGGTCGGACTGGGCATGATCTTCGACGAAACCTACCGACCCTTCTTCGAAGGCGCCGGGCGGGACGGGTCTTACGATTCGGCGTTTGGCGTCTGCAGAGTGCCGCTGGCCGCAGTTGCCACGCGCACAGGCACGCGCGCCGCGGCTTATTCCCGGGCGTGCGCCGGCCGAATGCCTGAGTTCGCGAACTATGCCGGCGACGACGCGGTCGAACGGCTGCTCGCGAGTGACGTGGACTTCGTGTGCGTGGCCACTCCCGACGACCGGCACTACGAGGCGGCCCGGCAAGTGCTGGCCGCCGGCAAGCACTTGCTGGTCGAGAAGCCCTCGGTGCTCTCGCTCGCTGAGCTCGACGAGCTCGAGCGGCTTGCCCGCGAGCGCGGCGTGCTCGCCAAGGTGGTCTATCACAAGCTGCTCGATCCCGACCACAAGAAGCTCCGCACGCTCGTGGCCGATGGCGACCTCCGGCACATAAACCACGGCTACTGCTCGCTACTCGAGCCGAAGTCGATTGCGGGCGGCCAGTTCGCCGAGTGGATCCGCGGCCGCAACCCCGGCACGTACGTGGCGGTCCACTACATCAAGCTAATCGACTTCACCTTCGGCGGCCGGCTCAAGAGCGTCGCCTGCACCGGGCAGCGCGGGATCGTGGGGCCGGCCGATGGGCCGACCTGGGATTCGACCCAGCTTCGACTCGTCTACGAATACGACGACGGTCGCGAGGCGGCTTTCGACATTCACACGAGTTGGGTCACGCCGGACAACTTTCCGGGCTATGTCGAGCAAGAAGTTCAGTTTCGCTTCGACAACGGCGTGTGGAATGCCCACAGCCGCAAGCGCGGTGTGGAATGCACGATCGAGGGACGCACGCCGGTCGAGAAGAAGATCACGCTCAACAACCACTACAACGGCACGTTTCTCGAACCCTGGGGCCAGCGCAGCCAGCGCGGCTACGGCATCGAGGCGATCGAGCGGTTTGCCCGCGAGGTGGCCGCGGTGGAGTTTGGCGGGCCGGCGGCCGAGCGTGCCGCCCGCCTGACGCGTGCCCGCGAGCTAACTTATAACGACCTCTCGGCCGACCGGCAGACCGTAGCCGCGGTGCACGCAATGGAAGCCATCCTCGCCGCACACGCTGCAGGGCAGCCCAATGGCGTCGTCCAAGTCAACGGCCCCGCCGGCGGCCTGGCCCTCTACCTGCCCGGCCAAGCTCAACCGGAAGTTTTGTACTCACCGCGAGTCTAACGAGTCATTTCACCACGGAGACACAGAGACACGGAGAGGAGAGATAGAACCACAAAGTCACGAAGACACGAAGAGGAGGAGAGTTTTATTTCTCGCCAAGGCGCAAAGATCGCAAAGAACGACTCCTGACCGAGAAAGCATCGTCTGCCCTCTGCGATCTCCGCGTCTTGGCGAGAGAATTGAATCGCTCTCTTCGTGTCTATGTGCCTTTGTGGTTAAAGAATCCTCTCCGTGCCTCCGTGTCTCCGTGGTTAAGAACCCAACCGAAGTAGCCAATGATCGCCAAAGCCAAAGTGAAGTCGTTGCCGCCGCGGGACAAGGTGAAGATCACCGACACCTGGGATCTGGCCAGCCTGTTTCCCAATGACGCAGCCTGGGAGAAGGCTTTCAAGGCCTGGGAAGTCCGCATTCCCGAATACGAAAAGTACCGCGGCAAGCTCGGCGAGAGCGCGCAGATGCTCGCCGCCTGCCTGAACTTCGACAACGAGTTCGAGCGCGCCGGCGAGCGGCTCGGCACCTACGCGTTTCTCAAGACCACCGAAGACACGGCCAATAGCGCCTACCAGCGAATGGTTGGCCGCTATCGTCATGCCGCCAGCAAAGCCGCTGAGACTGGCAGCTATTTCCGCCCGGAGCTGATGGCCATTCCCTCGGCCAAGATGAAGCAGTTCCTCGAGGCGCCGGAGCTGGCCGAGCATAAGCTTTCGCTCGAGCGCATCCTGCGCTACAAGCCGCACACGCTCACCAAGGGTGAAGAAAAGCTGCTGGCGATGCAGGGGGAGATGTCGGACACGGCGAACCAAGTGTTCCGCCAACTAACCGACGCCGACCTCAAGTTCGGCGCGCTCAAGAACGAACTCGGCGAATTGGTCGAGCTTTCGAACGCCACCTTCTCGTCGTTCCTGCAATCCCCGAAACGCGCCGTTCGCAAGGCCGCCTTCCATCAGTACTACACGCAGTTCACCGCCCACGAAAACACGCTCGCGGCCACGCTGGCCGGCAGCGTGCAGCGCGATGTCTACTACGCCAAAGCCCGCAACTACAAGAGCGCCCTCGAAAACGCCCTCTTCCACGACAAGGTTCCGCTGGCTGTCTACGACAACCTGATCAAGGCCGTTCGTGGCCGGCTGCCGGCCCTCTATCGCTACTACGAGCTGCGCCGCAAGAAAATGCGGCTCCCCGACATTCATCACTACGACACCTACGTGCCCATGATGTCGGAGAAGAAGAGCCGACACCCCTGGGACAAGGCGGTGCGGCTGGTCGTCGAGTCGCTCGAACCGCTCGGCAGTGAGTACTGCGGCGCGCTCGAAAAAGGCCTCAGCGCTCGCTGGTGCGATCGCTATCCCAACCGGGGCAAGCAGAGCGGCGCCTTTAGCTGCGGCAGCTTCGACGGCGATCCGTACATCCTGATGAACTACCAGCCCGACGTGCTCGACCACGTGTTCACGCTCGCGCACGAGGCGGGGCACTCGATGCACAGCTTCTACTCCGCCAAGCACCAGCCCTTCCAGTATTACAACTACACGATCTTCGTCGCCGAGGTGGCCAGCACCTTCAACGAGCAGTTGCTCAGCCGCCGGCTGCTGGCCAAGGCCAAGAGCGAAGAAGACCGCGCCCTGCTCATCAACCGCGAGATCGACGGCATCCGCGCCACGATCATTCGCCAAACGATGTTCGCCGAGTTCGAGAAGATCATTCACGAGCTGGTCGAGGCCGGCGAGCCGCTGACGATCGACAAGTTCAAGTCGGTCTACCGCGAATTGCTCGAGGCCTACTTCGGCCCCGACTTCACGCTCGACGACGAACTCTCGCTCGAGTGTCTGCGCATCCCGCACTTCTACCGGGCATTCTACGTCTACAAGTACGCGACCGGCCTTTCAGCGGCCGTCGCCCTGGCCGAACGGGTCACGAGCGGCGGCCGCGCCGAGCTCGACGCCTATCTCGGCTTCCTGAAAGGAGGCTGCTCGAAGTACCCGCTCGAGCTGCTCCGCGACGCCGGCGTCGACATGGAAAGCCCGGAGCCGGTGGACCGGGCGCTCGCGCGGTTCGAGGAGTTGGTGGGGGAGCTGGAGGAACTGATTTAGCTCTCATTAGCCCCCCGTCAATGACGGGGGGGGAGAGCAACGGTGGGTGCCGAGAAACGCCAAGGTCACCGCATTCAGGTCAATCACCATCCTTGACCCCCGGCGACTCGCCGGGGGCTAATGGTCAACCACGGATCAGCCAAGGTCCCGACGCCATGTCCGGCATCCTCGCGACGATGGTCACGATGACCACCTATGGCACGTGGCTGCGGGGCGACGAGCGCGGCTGGACGGAGGACGGCCGTGCGCGAGATCCGAATCCGCAGCTTGTGGAGGCCGATGGCCGCCGGCTGGAGCACGCGCCGTTTCGCTTCGGCGACGATAGTCTCCTCGCGATGGGCCACGCCATCGGCGATTCGCTTGTGGTCCGAATCTCGTTGCGAATCTGGGCGATGTCGGTCCGCAGCACGCACGTTCACCTGCTCTATGGTCCGACGCCCCACTCCCCAGCGGCGGTCGTCAAGTGTGCCAAGGACGCCGCTCGCTATGCATTGCGGCTGGGCCGACCGCTTTGGACCGAGGGTTACGACAAGCGATATTGCTTCGACGTCGATGCAGTGCGCGAGCGCATACGATACATCGAAGATCACAACGCCGAATTGGGCTGGGACCGGCGACCTTGGCCCTTCGTGCAAATCCCGCAGGAGCTGACCTTCGATTGAAAGTGGTGAGTCGGCGACGCTCCCATTAGCCCCCCGTCAATGACGGGGGGAATAACGGTGGATGCGGCGAAACGGCAAGGTCACAGCTTTCGGTGGATCACGATCTTCGCCCCCCGGCGACTCGCCGGGGGCTAAATGAGCGGCTAACCGCGCGAGGCCATCCCGTTAGCCCTCCGTCAATGACGGGGGAGAGCCACGGCGGATGCGGCGAAACGCCAAGGTCACAGCTTTCGGTGGATCACGATCTTCGCCCCCCGGCGACTCGCCGAGGGCTAATGGGCGCCCAACCGCGCCAGGATCGCGTCCACGTCATACACACACCCACCCCAAGCCCCGCCGCTGGCGGCTTGCAGGGCGGCCCACAGCCGGGTGTCATCCGGCAGCCGCGGGTCGGCTGAGATGCCGGGGTGCATCGTGCGGCAAGAAAGCACACGCGCCCCTTCTTCGGGACTGAACTCGCGTTCGCCGTCGCCGATCAGGTCGAGGCTGCCTTCGAGCCGTACGCGGTCGACGATGATCTGCACCAGATCGCCATCGCGCAACCGGCCAATCGGGCCGCCGGCCAGCGCTTCGGGCCCCACATGGCCGATACACGCGCCCGTGCTCACGCCGGAGAAACGCGCGTCCGTGATCACGGCCACCTCGCGGCCCCACTTGAGATGCTTGAGCGCCGAGGTGACCTGATAAGTCTCTTCCATGCCGGAGCCGAGCGGCCCGCGGCCGGCGAGCACGAGCACGTCGCCCGGCTTGATCGCCGGCTGCGTTTGTCCCTTGATCGCCGCCACGGCGTCGGACTCGCGGCAAAACACGCGGGCACGGCCTGTCTTGCGATAGACGCCGTCACTATCCACGACCGTCGGATCGATGGCGGTCGCCTTGATGACACTCCCCTCGGGCGCCAGGTTGCCGCGCGGGAAGCAAATCGTGCTCGTCAGACCGCGCTCGCGGGCGACGGCCGGGGCCATGATCACGTCGTCGGGGTCCACGCCGTCACGGTCCCAGAGCAACTTGCGCACGCGCTCGCGGCGTTCCGAACGCTCCCAGCCTTCCAGCACTTCGCCAAGCGTGCAGCCGGCAACGGTCAGCACGTCGAGCGCGAGGAGCCCCAGTTCGCGCAAGTGGAGCATGATCTCCGGCACACCACCGGCCAGAAACATCCGCACCGTCGGATGCCCCACCGGGCCGTTGGGGAGCGCATCGACGAAGCGCGGCACCAGCCGGTTCACCTCGGCCCAGTCGTCGACGGTCGGCCGCCGCAACCCGGCGGCGTGAGCCACCGCCGGCACGTGCAGCAGCAAGTTCGTCGAACCGCCACAGGCCGCATGCACGATCATCGCATTGCGGATTGAAGCGTCGGTGACGATGTCCTTGAGCGCCAGGCCACGCTCGGTGAGCTTCCACAACGCCTGAGCGCTGCGGGTGGCCAGGTCGAGCCAAATCGGTTGGCCGCTGGGAGCGAGCGCCGAGTGGGGCAGGGCCATGCCGAGCGCTTCGGCCACGACCTGGCTCGTGGCCGCGGTGCCCAAAAACTGGCAGCCGCCGCCGGGCGAAGCACAGGCCCGGCACCCCAGCGCCGCGGCGTCTTCGAGCGAGATCTCGCCGTGGGCATAGCGCGCGCCGATCGTCTGAATCTTGCCGGCGTCTTCCCCGGCCGCCGGCGGCAGCGTCACGCCCCCGGGCACGAGCACGCTCGGCAGGTCGCTGCAACCGGCCAGCGCCATCATCATGGCCGGCAACCCCTTGTCGCAGGTCGCCACGCCGAGCACGCCGCGGCGCGTGGGGAGCGAGCGGATCAGCCGCCGCAGCACGAGCGCGGCGTCGTTCCGGTAGGGCAGGCTGTCGAACATGCCGGGCGTGCCTTGGCTGCGGCCGTCGCACGGATCGGAGCAGTAGGCCGCAAACGGCACGCCCCCCTTGGCCTTGAGTTCGCGCGCAGCGGCCTGCACGAGCAGGCCGACCTCCCAGTGCCCCGTGTGATAGCCGAGCGCGATCGGCCGGCCGTCTGGCGCGCGTACGCCCCCTTGCGTGCTCAGCAGCAAGAACTGCGGCCCAAGCATCTCACGCGGGTCCCAGCCCATGCCAGCGTTTTGCGTGAGGCCGAAGAGGTCGCCGCTGGGGGCATAGCGGAGCATGTCATCGGTGAGCGGCAGCGAACCGGTCGGGCCGGCGGCCGTCGTTTCGATGTCATAAAGGGCGGCCGGAGCGTCCCAGAGCCAAGCGGCGTCGGACACGAGGGATTCCTAGAAGGTGATGGGAGCGATTAAGTGTGGGTGCGGGATAAGCCCCTTAGCCCCCCGTCAATGACGGGGGGAGAGATGCCGCAAACGCTTAGCAGCACCGGCGGTTACCGTGGTCAGTGATTCACCATCCTAGACCCCCGGCGACTCGCCGGGGGCTAATGTTTAGGTCCCCTCCGCTGCCGAGCGGAGTACGCGGCGCCGTACGAGCGCCGCTACCGCCAGCGGCAGCGCCAGCGAAATCGCCAGCGCCGTCGGCAGCCACTCGTGGTCGCGCGAGAACGCGCCGAAGCAGGCATACGCCACTGCGATCCCCAGGTTACTGAGCGCGACCGCCGGCAGGAACCGCCGCCAGGGCATTTGCGCCGCCCCCAGTAACAGCACGCTCGCCTCGGCCAACAGCGGCAGCGCCCTCAGCAGCACAATCAGCAGTGTCCCCTGCCGCTCGCCAATGCGGTCGATCGCCGCCAGATCCTCCGCCGAGGCCAGCCGGGCGGCCAAGGGGCGGCCGAACTGCCGCGCCAGGCCAAAACCGAGCACAGCTCCGATCGTCAGCCCCAGCCACGAGGCTAGGGCCCCGAGGCCCGTGCCCAGTTCGCTGCCGGCGAGCGTGCTTACCACGCTGGAGGGGACCGGCAGAATAATATCCGTAGCAAGGGTGGCCGTGACGGCGGCGAACATCACCTCCGGGCGGCGAATCCGCTCGAGCAGCCCCGGCAGCGAGCCCTCGAGCTGGGCGCCGAACAGGGCGAACGGTACGGCCAGCACCATCAGCGCCGCACTCACGAGCAGTAAGATCCGCACGGGTCGGGGCATCTTTCGGCGATTCACTCGCTCTGCCCGCTGACGAACCGCCGGGCATGGGACTTAATGGAGTTTGGGGCCCGCCTGCGCCCAGGCGCCGACGACAGCGGATTCGGCGCCACCTGCCTCGTTGACGCGCGCCGCCGGCGAGCCTAAGTTTGCCGTTCTGGGCAGGCCGCCCCGCTCCTTCTATTGTGCGAACCTGGGTGTCGTTCATGCAACTCTGCGCCTCATGGGCCGCAATTCTGCTGCTGGGCCTGGCCGCTCCCGCCGCCGAGACCGAGGAGTTCGTGCTGGTGGCGTTCTTGCAGAGCGAACCGGCCGCCCACGAGTGGCGTCCGCTGGCCGAAAAGTTGGCCGCCGAAAACCTGGCGGCACAGCAGGCATGGCTCGAGCGGGGGCCGCTTGCGGCCGCGCTGGCCGACCTGCCGGCGAGCGACGAGCAGCACCGCGCCGAGGCCGAGCGCCAGATCGGCGCTGCCCGCGCCCAGCTCAACGGCCAACGGCCCCTGTCTCCCGAGCAGTTCGAGGAGCTGTTGGTGCTTCGTGGACGGCTCGAGCAAGCGTCGATCGAGCGTCTGGCCCGGGCCTACCGCATTGCCACCTACAACGCCTACCACGGCGATCGGGCCGAATACGATCGGCGCCGGCAGGCCTGGGAAAACGTCCTTTCGGCCTGGCGCTTGGCCGGCAGCCGCCCCGACCAGCGGCAAACGCTGATCGCCTGGCTGAGGGCCGCCGGCGAGGCCGGCGCGCTGCCGGAGACGCCGCGGTTCGTAAGCGAGGCGGAGACGGCCCAGGCGAAGCAGCCCGCGGTAGAGTCCTCCGTGGACGAGCAGCCCGAGCGCGTGGCCGCTCCGCGCCGTGAGCCGGCGCCCGCGTCGGAGGCTCTTGCTCCGTCCGGTCCGAACCAGATCGCCCGACAGCCGGCGCGGATTGCGGCCCCCGGCGGCTCTGCGCTGGCCGAGCAGCCGCGGCCGACGGCAGGTCGCGAGCCTGCGGCGTCGCCACGGCGTGCCTCCCCCGCCCCCCAAGCGGGCGACGCGCCCGCGCGCGTAACGGCCCGCCGCCCCGTGGCCGCGCCGCGGCCGAGCGTCGACAAGCCTTCGGCGTCGACGGCCCCGGCCGCCGATACTCCGCGGACGGCGCGACGTGCCGGCGCTGGCGCTCCCACGAAGAGCAGCCCCCGCATCGCCGCGCCCGCGGGTCCCGCACTTGGTGCGCACGACGTTCGTCCCGAGGGTCGGGAGTTGGAGCTAGCGCCTCGTCGCGAGCATGCGCCGCAGGCCGCGCGAGTCGCCGAGCATGGCCCCCGCCGCACGCAAGCCCCCGCCTGGGAACTGCGCATCTCCCGCGCGGCCGAGCACGAGGAGCTAGCCACGGTCGTCGCGGAGACCGCCGAAACGGCGGAAGACGCCGTGCAGATCAATCTGAGCGAGCTTTCGGTGCGGATCGGCGGCTTCAACTTCGCCCTGGCGGCCCTCGAATCGCGGCTGGGGGACCGCGGCCCCTGGTCGGCCGATCAGCTCGAGCCGCTCGTGCAGCAGCTCGACGAGCTGAACCAGTTGCGGAGCATGCTGGCCGAATACCGCGCCGTGGCCAACGAATCGGAAGCGGCGATGCGGCGTCTGGAGCCGCTCGAGCCCGTGGTCACCGTGGTGGCCGCGCGGATCTCGAAAGCCCGCGCCGACACGGTCAACCGGGCATCGGCCGAAGCCGGCCCCCGCGAGGAAGCCGAGCTGGCCCGGCTGGAAGGGCTGTCGGAGCGGCTGGCGCGGCTGGTGGGCGGGGAGCAGCGGTAGCAGCTGCCGCTAGGGCTGCCCATCCAGCGCCATCCGGCTACAATATCGGCGAGTCCAACCCTCTCCCGGCTCTAGGTTCCGGCGGCGCGTCTCGCCCACTCGATGCATGTTTCGTTGCCGCCGGACGTGTTCTCGCACGTTTGTCAGGTCCACGACCAAGTCAAGGCATTGTGGCATGCATCGGCGTGCGAACGAGCAGCGCTGCACAATGCGACCTGGGGGCGCGAGGTCATTTACGACGCATTCGGTGACCTAATCCTGCTGGATCTCGCGGTGGCCGGAGTTGTGTCGTCGAAAAAGAACCGCCCGATGAAGCCCGAGCGGTTGGCGCTCGTCCTCAAGTACTTACGAATGGAAGGGCGTCCAGGCAGCGAGTATTGCCGGTGGATGGCCGAACACCGCGAGACCTTTCCGCTGCTCTGCCAGCAGTTCATGCTGCTCAATTACTGCCGGTTTGTTCTGCTGACGGCTCTCGAAGCCCTCGCGGCCTCCACTTCCTAGAACCGATTGCATGGCCTCCCCCGCCGTTCCCGCCACCACCCTGTCGCCGGTTGTGCCTGCGAGCCCCGTGGGCCGCGCGGCGCTCGCCGCCTACACGCTGGCCGTGCGCGAACTCGTGCGGTTTTTCCGGCAGCGGCACCGCGTGTTCGGCGCTCTCGGTCAGCCGATCCTATTTTGGCTGCTGTTCGGCGCCGGTCTGGGCCCCTCGTTCGCCCTGCCGGGGAGCACCGGCGGCCTGACCTACTCGGAGTACTTCTTCCCCGGCACGCTCGTGCTGATCCTGCTGTTCACGGCCATCTTCGCCACGATCTCGATCATCGAGGACCGCCGCGAAGGCTTTTTGCAGGGTGTGCTCGTATCGCCGGCGCCGCGAGGAGCAATGGTGCTCGGCAAGGTGCTGGGAGGCACGGCCATCGCCCTGCTCGAGGCCCTGATTTTCTTGGCCCTCGGCCTGGCCTGGCTGCGGCTGCCGGCGGGGCCGGTGGGCATCTTCGGTTCGATTCTCCTGCTCACGGTGATCGGCCTCGCCCTCTCGTCGCTGGGCTTCGTGCTGGCCTGGCGAATGGATTCGACGCAGGGCTTTCACGCGGTGATGAACGTGTTCCTCATGCCGATGTGGCTCCTCTCCGGCGCCTTCTTCCCGGCCGCCGGCGGCTGGCTGGGCTGGATCATCCGGCTGAATCCGTTGACCTATGGAATGGCGGCGCTGCGGCGGCTGCTGTATTGGAACGCTTCGCCTGAGACGCTGGCAGCGGCCCTCCCGGCGGGGCTCCCCGGCTTGGGGCTCAGCCTGGCGGTGACGGCGCTCTTTGCCCTGGGCATGCTGGGGCTGGCCGCCTGGTCGGCTTCGCGGACGACGAAGGGAGATTTGTTGTGAGAAGCGTGGCGGTCTATTGGACCGCGTTCGCCCTGGTCGTCGGGCTCGCCTACGGCACACTCGTCGTGCTGCGGCGATTGCAAGGCAACCCGCTGGCCGTGGTCCACGTCGAGCGGCCGACGCAACTCCCGTCGGCCGGGCCTCCTCTCGAGAGCTTCGAACTCACCGATTCGCAGGGAAAGCCGTTCACCTCGCAGTCGCTCCGCGGCCAGGTGTGGCTCGGCAGCTTCTTTTTCACGAGCTGTCCCAGCGCCTGCCGGAAGCTCAATCAGGCGATCTCGGGGCTTCAGCAGAAGCACCCGGAACTGCAGTTCGTGAGCATCACCTGCGACCCGCAGAACGACACGCCTGAGGCGCTGGCCGCGTATGCGAAGCTCTTCAAGGCCGACCCAGCCCGCTGGCATTTTCTCACCGGGCCGATCGACTACATTCTGCGGATTGGGCGAGACGTTTTCAAAGTGACCGTGGTGCAAGGGGACCATTCGACGCGGGCAGCCCTGGTGGGGCGCGACGGCAAAATCATCGGCCACTTCAACCCGCTCGAACCCGGGGACCTTGGCAAGTTGGAAGAAGCCATCCCCAAGTCCTTGGCTGCCCCCCCTCTCCCCGTGGGAGAGGGGCCGGGGGTGAGGGATGGTGGGGAGGGGAGTGCCGACGAACCTGCCGGGCACGCGCCATCTTCCGCCGCGAAAGCTGACGGTCACGGTCCCTCACCCCAGCCCTCTCCCACAGGGAGAGCGGGCCAGAGGGGGAAAGTCGGCCGATGAGCGTTTACGATCTGCCGGCGGTGAACGCGGCGCTCAACTCCTTGGCCACGGTGCTGCTCCTCGTCGGCTACGCGCTGATCAAGGCCCGCCGCGAGACCGCTCATCGCAACGTGATGTTGGCCGCGTTCGGCGTGTCGGTCGCGTTCCTCGCCTGCTATCTGGTCTACCACTACTACGCCGGCAGCGTGCGGTTCCAGGGGCCCTCTGGCGTGCGGATCGTCTATCTGGCGATCCTGCTCACGCACGTGGTCCTAGCGGCCACGGTGCCGTTCCTGGCCGGGGCAACGATCTACTTCGGCCTCCGCAACCGCCGCCGGGCGCACGTCCGCGTCGCCCGCTGGTGCTTCCCGATCTGGCTGTATGTGTCCATCACAGGTGTGGTAATCTACGTGACGCTGTACCACCTCTACCCGGCCCCGTTGCCGAATGCACCGGCTGCGATCGTGCAGGAGAAATGATCCTCAATGAGATTTGAACCACGGAGACACGGAGACACGGAGACGAAGAGGATTGCTCTCACGAATTCTCCGTGTCTCCGTGTCTCCGTGGTGAGAATCGCTGCGGCCGTCTTGTTGTTGTCCGCGCTGTCTCGGCCGGCCTTGGCCTGTCCTAACTGCAAGGACAGCTTTGCCGAGCAGGGGGCCAGCGGGAAGAACCTGGCCCGCGGCTTCTACTGGAGCATCCTCTTCATGATGGGCACGCCCTTCGCGATTCTGGGGGGCTTCAGCGGGTACATGTATCTCGAGGTCCGCAAAGCCCGGCGGCGAGCCGAGGAACTCGCGATGAACGAACCGCGGAGGCGCGAAGACGCGGAGAGCATGCACGATCAGGCTCTCCCTTAGATTTGTTCGCCGCTCGACCTTGACTCTCGAACCTTCTCTCTTCTTCCGCCCTCCGCGTCTCTGCGGTTCGTACTAAGAGTGCAAGATGAGCAAGCAACCCACCGTGGCGATTCTGGGTGCGAGCGAGGATCGCCGGAAGTTTGGCAACAAGTCGCTGCGGGCCCATGTGGCGTGCGGCTACACGGCCTACCCGGTGAATCCCCGCGGCGGCACGATCGAAGGGCTGACCGCCTTTCCCTCGCTCGCCGACGTGCCCGGCGCGCTCGACCGGGTGTCGGTCTATCTGCCTCCCAGCCGCACGCTGGCGGCGCTCGACGAAATCGCGGCCAAAGGGTGCGGGCAACTCTGGCTCAACCCCGGCACAACCGACGCCGAAGTGCGTGCCCGCGCGGCGGAACTGGGGCTGAACGCCATCGAAGGCTGCAGCATCGTCGATCTGGGGGTCTCGCCCGGCGCGTTCCCCGACGAGTAGGTCTGGCAAGCGCTACGCGCGATAAGCCAACGTCTGCCCCACGCGGACGGACTCGAACGTCTCGCTGATTCCGTAGAGATTCTCGGCGGCGCCGAGGATGAGCCAGCCCCCTGGGGCCAGCCGCGCGCGAATCCGCTCCACCACGCTCCTCCGCGTCGGCTCGTCGAAGTAGATCAGCACGTTCCGGCAGAGCACCACGTCGAACGTCCCGAGCGATTCGAACGGGTCGACCAGATTGAGCTGGCGAAACGTGATCAACCGTCGCAGCACGGGCCGCACTTGGTAGCCTGCCGGACAAACGTCGAAGAAGCGGGCAAGCTGCGCGGCTGACAGGCCGCGGGCAACGTCGCGGCGGGCGAATTCGGCTTTCTCAGCAGCCTGCAGCGCCTCGGCCGAAATGTCGGTGGCCACGATCTCGCAGGCCTTGGCGCCGCTGCGGTCGCCGCCGGCTTCGGCTACGAGCATGGCCAGCGTGAACGCTTCTTGCCCCGTGGCGGTGGCGGCCGACCAGAGCCGCAAGGGGCGTTTGGCGGCCGCTGCCTGCGCTTGGCGCTCTGGCAGGATTCTCGTGCGGAGGGCCTCGAAGGGATGTCCGTCGCGAAAGAACGAAGTTTCCTGCGTCGTGATGGCCGCCACCACGGCGGCCGCGAGCGCCGGGTCGCCGCGGCTCAGCCCAGCAGCAAGATCCTCGTAGCTCGTGAGGCCGGCAGTTTGCATCACCGGCTCCAGGCGATGCCGCACGAGGTAGGCTTTGTCAGGCGTGAGCGCGACGCCGCAGAGGCTGTGGATCAGCCGTCGCAGGGCGTCAAACGTTTCGGGCGCCAGGTGCATCGAGCGAAGCGGCTCGGAGGTTGGTTGTTAGGGGAGCGCCGCGGCACGCACCGCGGCGGCGATCTCAGCGAGCGGAAGCACAAGGTCGGCCAGCCCCGCCTCGACGGCGCTCCGCGGCATCCCCCAGACGACGCTCGAATGCTCATCTTGGGCGATGACGACTCCGCCGGCGCGACGCACGCTGCCGAGCCCCGCTGTGCCGTCGTTGCCCATGCCGGTGAGGACGATCGCAGCCAGTTCCGCTCCAAATACTGCCGAAGCGGTGCGGAACAGCACGTTGGCCGACGGGCGGCAGCCCCCCTCAGGCGGCTGCTCGGTGCATACCGTCATCAGCCGCCCGGCCGCGTCGCGGCGCAGAGCCAGGTGTTTGCCGCCGGGAGCAATGTACACGCGACTGGATTGCACGAGGTCGCCATCGAGGGCCTCGATCGCCTCGCGGTTGATCCGGCGGGTGAGATTCGCCGCCAGCGACCGGGTGAACGTGGGCGGCATGTGCTGCACGACGAACACCGGGGCGGCGATTTGCCCCAAGCCGGGCAGCAGTTCTGCGAGCGCCGGTGGACCGCCGGTCGACGACGCGACCACGATCCCCCGGAGCTTTCGCGGCCGGACGCTCGGCTCGCTTTTCGAGGTCGACGGCGGCGCCTTGAGCGGCGTCGCAGCCGATAAGCTGCCTAAGGGCCTGCGCCGATGAAGAAAGGCCCGCAGCTTGGGCACGAGGTCGAGCCGCAATTGAGCGATGGCCTCTTCCGGCGAGGCAGCGCTCGGCTTGGCCACAAAATCGAAAGCGCCCGCCCCCAGGGCCTGCACGGTCACGTCGGCGCCGCGCTGGGTGAAGGCGCTCACCATCACCACGCCCACCTGGCGCTCCGCTGGTTGGGCGAGATTCCACTGCCGCAGCGCCGCCAGCGTCTCGAGGCCGCCCATGCCCGGCATCTCGACGTCGAGCGTCACCAGATCGACGTGGGCGGTTTGCAGGAAATCAAGAGCCTTCTGGCCGCTGAAGACCGAGCCAGCCACGACCAAGTCGGGCAACCCGGCCAGCGCGCTTTCAAGAGCCGCGCGAAAGACGCGCGAATCGTCGACGATCAGGACACGCGCCGGTTCCATCGCGTCAGTCGAAGGTGCTCGCGGAAAGACTCGAGGGCGCGCAGGTCAGCACGGTGCGGCGCCAAACAGCCTCTCCATACTACACTACTCCGCCCTGTCAGGCGGTGGAGGCCCGTGCTTAGGAGCGGACCCGTTCCAGATATTCGCCGGTGCGGGTGTCGATCTTTACGCTGTCCCCCATCTCGATGAACGCCGGCACGTACAGTTCGGCGCCGGTTTCCACCTTGATCGGCTTGGTCAGGTTCGTGGCCGTATTGCCCCGGACCGCCGGTTCGGCGTACTCGACCTTGAGCACCACATGGTTGGGCGGGGTGATCGAAATCGGCCGCTCGTTGAACAGCACCATCGAGCAGATCATGCCTTCCTTCAGATACTTCCAGGCTTCGTCGACCAGCTCCTTCGAGAGCTCGTACTGCTCGAAGGTGGTGTTCTCCATGAAGAAGAACGTGTCCTGCTGCCGGTAGAGGAATTGGGCCTCGATCTCGGAAACGTCAGCCGCTTCCATCGAGTCGCCGCTCTTGAGCGTGCGGTCGATCACCGTGTTGCGGAGCAGGTTCTTGAGCCGCATCTTGTACATCGCCTGCCCCTTGCCCGGCTTGACGAAGTTGCACTCGACGATCAGATAAGGGTCTCCGTCGATCTGCACCTTGAGTCCCTTGCGCAGATCGCTCGTATTGTAGTTCGCCACGAAGATTTCCTGCTGACGCGGTTGCTGATGAATCCCATGAGGTCGCCCTGCGAACCGTCCGTCCGCCACGTCTGCGAAGACGGGGCCGACTGGCAACAGACGCTGCGCGACGCGGTTCGCGATGCGGCCGAACTTTGCCGGGCGTTGGGGCTCGAGCCCCCCACGGCCGGAGATCGGCAGGCGGCGGCCGACTTTCGAGTGTTCGTGCCGCGGCCCTATCTGCAGCGAATCCGGCCGGGCGACCCGGACGATCCGCTCTTGCGGCAGGTGCTGCCCGTGGCTGCCGAGATGGCGCCTTCGCCTGGGTTCTCGCACGACCCCGTGGGCGACCGCCCAGCGGTCCGCCAACCTGGCTTGCTGCACAAATACCGCGGAAGGGCCTTGATGGTAGCAACCGGGGCCTGCGCCGTCCATTGCAGGTACTGCTTCCGTCGCCACTTCCCCTACGACGAGGCCCCGGGCACGCTGCCCGGCTGGCAACCGGCGCTCGAAACGCTGGCCGACGACGCGTCGATCCATGAGCTGATCCTGAGCGGCGGTGATCCGCTGATGCTGCGCGATGAGCGGCTGGCCGAGCTGACCGAGGCGCTGGCCGAGATTCCCCATCTCCGCCGGCTACGGGTCCATACGCGGCTGCCCGTAATGATCCCTGCCCGCGTGAACGACGAGCTCCTGGGATGGCTCACCGGAACCCGCCTCGCCCCCTGGATGGTGGTCCACATCAATCACCCCCGCGAGGTGGACGCGGCCCTGGGCGCGGCGCTGGGGCGGCTGGTCGATGCAGGTGTGCCGGTTCTGAATCAAGCCGTGCTGTTGAGGGGTATCAACGACGAGGCCGAAGTGCTCGCCGAACTGTGCGAGTTGCTCGTGGATCTGCGCGTTTCGCCCTATTACCTGCACCAACTTGATCGCGTAGCAGGGGCTGCCCATTTTGAAGTCAGCGTCGAGCGAGGACGGTCGATCGTGGCCGAATTGCGTCGCCGGCTGCCGGGCTTTGCCGTGCCACGCTATGTTTGCGAGCAGCCGGGCGGCGAGCATAAGGTGTTGTTAGAATAGCGGTTGGCAGCGTGGGCGCAGCCGACTGCCCTCTTTGGCGGCTTGCCTTGGAGGGTAGCGCCGCCTAGCATTGGCCGCCCGCCCGCATCTTGAGTCGCTGGTAGACCGGACCCAGACTCTATGAGTTTTCGGTTACGGCGGCTTGGTGCCTAGGTATGCGACCAGTACAAAGAAAGATGTGTCCCCAGCGCAGGGGAGTCTCCAGAGACTCGGAACAGGCTCGTCGACTCCTCCGCCCGGACATCGTGGTGGGGAATGGTCCCGCGCGTGGGCGGAATTCTTGAAGAGGAGTGGTTTTTCGATGGTCGTCCGTAAACGTCCTGGTTTCACGCTGGTCGAGTTGTTGGTGGTGATCGCCATCATTGGCGTGCTCATCGCCCTGCTGCTGCCGGCCGTACAATCGGCGCGCGAGGCTGCCCGCCGGACGCAATGCACCAACAACCTCAAGCAGTTGGGCTTGGCCCTGATGATGTATCAGGACCAGGTCAAGGTGCTCCCTATGGGGGCCTACAACGAGCAAGGCGCCGGCTGGACCTGCTACATCCTGCCCTACATCGAGCAGCAGAACCTGTACTCGACGCTGCGGTTCATCGAGAGCGATGAAGGGCAGTGGGCACACCCTACGGATCTGATCACTCCGGCGATCCGCGCAACTCGACCCAACATGCGCGCAACCGAAACGGTGATCCCCGGCTACCGCTGCCCCTCGGCAGGCGTGGCGGAGCACGTGAAGTACATCTCGAGCGATAACTGGAATACGCTCGCCCGCGTCCCAGGTTGCTATCTTGGCAGCGCCAGCGGCAAGGCCAGCAACCAAAACCTGTCGCAGATGCGCAACTTGGACGGGATGATCTTCACCAGTTCAGGCGTGAAGATCGGCGACGCCACAGACGGACTTTCGAACACGATGCTGGTCGGCGAGACGCTGCCTGACGATACGCCGTCCGAAGTCCGCGAGCCCCACCAAGGCGCCAACGCCGATCACTGGTACATCGGCAGCGACGACATCGACATCGGCGACGACTTTTCTGAGTTTCTGGGGTCGACGGGCGTGCGGATGAACATCTACCTCGACAAACTCCGCACCGGCGAGATTCCGTCCGACGGCGTAAACGCCATGCAGCTTAGCTATGGCAGCGCCCATCCGGGCGGCTGTCACATCCTGCTTGGCGATGGCTCGGCCCGCTTCGTGTCGGAATCGATCAATCCCATCACGTGGTCGAACCTCGGCAACCGCGAAGATGGCCAGCCGCTGGGCGAGTTCTAGACGCCCGTCGTTGGCCAGCGGTTAAGGTCTGTTGCGTCTGCCGTAGGAGCCGTTACGTGAAGAGTCTTGAATCGTTGCCTGCGTTGATCGTGTGCGCGGCGCTGTTGCCGCTCTGCGGCTGCACTTCCGAGCAGCAAAAGCTAGAGGATGTCTACGGCAAGGCCGCCGAGGCGATCGAAGCCGGCGACATGACCACCGCCATCAGCCTGCTCGACCAACTCATCGAGGCCCGGCCGCAACCGGGACTTTACCTGGAGCGCGCCCAAGCCAAACTCAAGGCCGGTGACGAAGCAGGCGCCACCGCCGACTGCAAGGAAGGGCTGAAACTCGAGTCCGACAACCGCGATCTGAAGTGGTTGCTGGCGGAGATCAAGAAAGACGCCAAGCAACGCTTCAAGGGCAAGAATCAGCAGCCGCCGGGCCGGTCGAAGTAAGCTCCGAGCGAGCCCATCCTGCTCTTAAATCGCTCCCTTTCGTGCATTACCGCACGCCGTACGCGGCTGGGCTGGTGGTCGGCCGCTTTCCCCCTCTCCCTTTGGAAGAGGGCTGGGGTAGGGCTGGGGTGAGGGCCCGGGACCGTCAGTTTTCCAAGCGGGAGTTCCCGTGTGTTCGGCGGGTCGCCGTGCGCCCGAGTCGCCACCGTCCCTTCACCCCCGGCCCCTCTTCCACGGGGAGAGGGGAGGAAGCGGCGGCCGTCGGCCCCCTTTTCCTCTTCTGGGGACCGTCCAGACAATTGGCCGGGCCCTGGCCGTCGGTTAGACTCAAGGGGGTCCCCCTCCCGCCTTTGCCGCCTCCTGCGGTGCTTGCCAAGGTCCCTGTCATGCGACGAATTCCCTGCGCCGTCGTGGCTCTGGTGGCGTTCTCCGGCGTATCGGCGCGCGGCGAAACGCCGGCCGAGGTCGACTTCGCCCGCGACGTCCAGCCCCTGCTCGCCAGCCGCTGCCTCGAGTGCCACGACAAGAAGCAGCAGAAGTCGGGCTTTCGCCTTGATGTGCGCAAGGCCGCTTTCGAGGGCGGCGAGTCGGGCGAGGCCGCGATCGTGCCCGGCGACCCCGATTCCAGCCCGCTCGTACTGCGGGTGGAGAGCCAAGACGAGTCCGACCGTATGCCCCCCGAGGGCGCGCCGCTGACCGGCGAGCAAATCGCAATGCTCCGCAAATGGGTGGCCGGCGGCGCCAAGTGGCCCGACGAGCTCGCCGGCGACGAACGCGACAAGACCAAGCACTGGGCCTTCGTCGCGCCCGTGCGGCCCGAGCTGCCGGCGGTCAAGAACGAAGTTTGGGTGCGGAACGCGATCGACCGCTTCATCCTCGCCAAGCTCGAGCAGGAAGGGCTGCTCCCGTCGCCAGAAGCCGACCGGGTTACTTTGATCCGCCGGCTGAGCTTGGACTTGATCGGCCTGCCGCCGACGATCGAGGAGGTCGAGGCGTTCATCCACGATTCGTCGCCCGACGCCTACGAGAAGCTCGTCGATCGGCTGCTTGCCTCGCCGCATTATGGCGAGCGCTGGGCCCGCCACTGGCTCGACGCGGCCCGCTATGCCGATTCCGACGGCTACGAGAAAGACAAGCTCCGCTGGGTCTGGTTCTTCCGCGATTGGGTGATCAACGCGCTCAACAAGGACCTCCCCTACGACCAGTTCATCATCGAGCAGCTTGCCGGCGACCAGTTGCCGGGCGCCGCGCAGGACCAGCTCGTGGCCACCGGGTTCCTCCGCAATTCGATGCTCAACGAAGAAGGGGGCATCGACCCCGAGCAGTTCCGCATGGAGGCCATGTTCGACCGCATGGACGCCATCGGCAAAAGCATCTTGGGCATCACCATCCAGTGTGCCCAGTGCCACAACCACAAATTCGACCCGGTGACGCAGGAAGACTACTACCGGCTCTTCGCCTTCCTCAACAACGACCACGAAGGCAACGTGCTGGTCTACACGCCCGCCGAGCAGATGCAGCGGGCCGAGATGTTTCGCCAAATCAAGGAGATCGAAGGGGAGCTGCAACACCGCACTCCCGACTGGCAAGCGCAACTGGCCAAGTGGGAGGAGAAGACCAAGAACGACCAGCCCGAGTGGACCGTGCTCGAGCCCGACGAGGCCGAGGGCCTGACCGGCAGCCAGCGATACTTCCTGCAGTCCGACCACTCGCTCCTGGCCCAGGGCTATGCCCCCACGCATCACACGCACGTGATTCACGTCCGCAGCGACTTGCCGGAGATTCGGGCATTTCGGCTCGAGCTGCTCAATGATCCGAACCTGCCCCGCAACGGACCGGGCCGTTCGATCCTCGGCACGGGCGCGCTGACCGACATCGAAATCGAAGCGGCGCCCGCGGGCGAGCCCGACAAGAAGCAGAAGCTCAAGATCGCCAGCGCCACGGCTGATGTGAATCCGCCCGAGGCCGAGCTGAACCCGATCTACGACGACAAGTCGGGCAATCGCCGCATCACGGGACCGATCGCCTTCGCCATCGACGGCAAAGACGAAACGGCCTGGAGCCACGAGATCGACCCCGGCCGCCGCAACTTGCCGCGCAAAGCGGTGTTCGTGCTCGCCGAACCGATCAAGAACCCTGGCGGCACGTTGCTGACCATCCATCTCAAGCAGTACCACGGCGGCTGGAACAGCGACGACAACCAGAACAACAATTTGGGGCGCGTGCGGCTGAGCGTGACCGGCGCCGAGAACGCCGTGGCGGACCCGCTGCCGGCGTCAGTGCGTCCGGTTCTCAGCGTGCCGGCGGCCGAGCGGTCTCCTGGGCAAACCGCCGCGTTGTTCAGCCACTGGCGCACGACCGTGCCGGAGTGGAAGGAGGCTAACGAGCGGATCGAGGCGCTCTGGAAGACGCATCCCGAAGGGCACATCCAGCTCGTCTTGCTCGCGCGCGACAACCCGCGGAACACCGCCATGCTCAAGCGGGGCGACTTCCTCAAGCCGGACCGCAAGGTCGAGCCGGGCGTGCCGGGCTTTTTGCACCCGCTGCCGGAGAACGCTCCGCCGACGCGGCTGACCTTCGCCAAGTGGCTGGTCGACCGCAACTCACCGACCGCGGCTCGTTCGCTTGTGAACCGCGTGTGGCAAACCTACTTCGGCATCGGCCTGGTGAGCTCCAGCGAAGACCTGGGCACGCAGGCCGAGAAACCTTCGCACCCCGAACTCTTCGACTGGCTGGCCGTGGAGTTCATGGACCGCGGCTGGAGCTTGAAGGACCTACACCGGCTGATCGTCACCTCGGCCACCTATCGGCAAAGCTCCCAGGTGAACGACGAGTTGCTGGCGCGCGATCCCTACAACCGCCTGCTGGCCCATGGCCCGCGCGTGCGGGTGGAGGCCGAGATCGTGCGCGACATCGCGCTCGCGGCCAGCGGGCTGCTGACGCCGACTGTGGGCGGCCCGAGCGTCTTCCCACCGCTGCCGGAATTCATGATTCAGCCACCGGTGAGCTACGGCCCGAAGATTTGGCAAACCGCCACGGGCCCGGACCGCTATCGCCGCGGGCTCTACACCTTCCGCTACCGCTCGGTCCCCTACCCCGTGCTGCAAACGTTCGACGCCCCCAACGGCGACTTCTCGTGCGTGCGCCGGGTACGCTCGAACACGCCGCTGCAAGCGCTCGTGGGGCTCAACGAGCCGGTGTTCGTGGAGTGCGCCCAGGCGCTCGCGGCCAGGACCCTGAGCGACGGGGGCGACTGCGATGAGAAGCGGATGGACTACGCCTTCCGCCGCTGTTTGTCGCGCCAGCCGACGGCCGACGAAAAGGCCGAACTGCTTGCCTTCTACGGCAAACAAAAGGAACGCGCCGCCGAAGGCTGGCTCAACCCGTGGCAGATCGCCGGCGGCGAAGGGGCCGCGAAGCCGACGGTGCCCAAGGGCGCCACGCCGGTCGAACTGGCTGCCTGGACCGCGGTGTCGCGGGTGCTGTTGAACTTGGATGAAACGATCACGAAAGAGTAGGCCGACTACGTACGCCTGCTCGCCACCGAGGAAGCCGAGATGAACTGCCAATCGCATCTGCACCGCGGACAAGACCCGCGCGAGGTTTCGCGGCGTTGGTTCTTGCAGGATTGCGGCGTGGGCCTGGGAGCCATGGCCTTGGGCGCTCTCGGAGCGCGTTCGGCCCGGGCCGATGCTGCGGCCGACGATCTGCCGAACCCGCTGGCAGTCAAGCAGCCCCATTTTCCGGCCAAGGCCAAGAACGTCATCTTCCTGTTCATGGCCGGCGCTCCTAGCCACCTGGAGATGTTCGACAACAAGCCGCAGTTGGCCAAGTTCGATGGCACGCTCCCTCCCAAGGAACTGATCGAGGGCTACCGTGCGGCCTTCATCAGCCCGAGCGCAACGTTCTTGGGTCCCAAGTTCAAATTCGCCAAGCACGGGCAATGCGGGGCCGAGCTCTCCGAACTGCTGCCGCATCTGGCCGAGGTCGTCGACGACATCACGATCGTCAAGTCACTGGCCACCGACGCCTTCAACCACGCGCCGGCTCAAATCATGATGAGCACCGGCAGCCAGCAGTTCGGCCGGCCGAGCATCGGCGCCTGGACGCTCTACGGCCTGGGGAGCGAATCGCAAAATCTGCCGGGCTTCGTGGTCTTCAGCTCCGGGGCCAAAGGCCCGAGCGGCGGCAACTCGAACTGGGGTTCTGGCTTCCTGCCGTCGGTCTACCAGGGCGTGCAGTTCCGCTCGAGCGGCGACCCCGTGCTCTACCTCTCGAATCCGGCCGGCGTTGACAGCGAACTGCAGCGCGACTCGCTCGACACGCTGGGGCGCTTGAACCGGATGCGGCTCGGCACGGTGGGGGATCCCGAGATCGCCACGCGGATCAGCTCCTACGAGATGGCCTTCCGCATGCAGACGAGCGCCCCCGAGCTCATGGATCTGTCGAAAGAGCCCAAGGAGGTGCTCGAGATGTACGGCGCTGAGCCCGGCAAGCCGTCCTTCGCCAACAACTGCTTGCTGGCCCGCCGCCTGGTGGAGCGCGGGGTTCGGTTCGTGGAGTTGTTCCACGAATCTTGGGACCAACACGGCAACCTGACCCACGACATCAAGAAGAACTGCAAGGACACCGACCGCGCGAGCGCCGCGCTCGTGAAGGATCTCAAGCGGCTGGGGCTGCTCGACGACACGATCGTCGTCTGGGGGGGCGAGTTCGGCCGCACCCCGATGTGCCAAGACGGCAACGACGGCCGCGACCACCACCCCAACGCCTTCACCATGTGGCTGGCCGGCGGCGGCTTCAAGCCAGGCCTGACCTTCGGCGCGACCGACGAGTTCGGCTTCAACGCCGTGGAAGACCGGGTACACGTCCACGATCTGCACGCCACGCTGCTGCACCAACTCGGCTTCGACCACACGAAGCTGACGTACCGCTTCCAAGGGCGCGACTTCCGCCTAACCGACGTCCACGGCAACGTGGTCACCAAGCTGCTGGCATAAGGCGAAGAGGAAGACCTACCGCGAGGTCAGGCTCACGTAGCCCAACCGCAGCTGGTGCAAGGCGTCTGCCAGCAGGGCTTTTTCGTCGTCCCCTAGGTTGCCGGCCGTCTTCTGCTCGAGCACTTCGAGCAGATCGATGAAGTGCTTGGCCTCGGCGGGCCGCAGTTCGGCCTGCCCGGAGAGCGGGTGCGGAATCTGCCCGAGCGACACGAGCGCCTGGGTGGCCAGCATCGTCACCAGTTCGACGAACGACGCCGGCGGCAATTGCTCGGCCGCGGCGGCAGCAGGCGGCGTCTTCTCCTGATGAGCGAGCTGCTCCTTTTCGCGCTCGACCTGGGACTTCCAGTCTTCGTCGATGATGATCTTTTTGTCGTCAGGCATAGGTACGTCCGAAGGGAGTATTGCTCGTTGTAGCGTCCGCCGCCATCGAGTCTACCGCGAACGCGCGCCCAACACGAGAACCCTCCTTCAAGGCGGCGTGACCAACCCAGCGCCAACGCGGCGGTCATCTCGACTGGTCTCAGAAACGGGTAATCGGCAACGTCACGTTACCGTGTCGAAGGTAGAAAATATCCGCTGGGCCTGGCGATTGGACGCCCTCCGTACTCTTACGATGGTAGAACCAAGATCGCTCCTGGCGATCGTCCTTCACGATGTCAAAAGCGGCGAGCAGGATGGGCCGAGCCTCCTCGGAAATTTCGGTATCGAGCAAGTCCATGTCACGAACGTCGCAGCGAGCTAGGACGGTGGCCAACCGCTCGTTGATCTTGCCGCCCTGCAGCGAAAGCCGAGGGTACTCATCGAGCCGTATACTAGGCGGATAGGCCTCGCCCGGGGAATAGTACGTGAGTTCGATCCCTCCCTCGTGCACGATCCGCGCGTAGTAGACCGCTTTCTCTGCGATGCGCCGGCTCCGACCAATCTCCTCAGACCGATACAGTTTGGCCTGGTGGTTACGGTATTGCTCCCGCCCCAGGGCCAATCCCGTCGCGACAACGACGACCGCGAGCATGAGCCGTTGCACCGAAAACCGCCTCCCGAGCCTGTCGACCACCGGCGGGACGACGAACAGCGCGACGAGGCCGACCACCACGGATGCCCCCACGATCGTTGCGGCGCCGACGATCTCGGCCTGATTCCCGACCCGAGCGTAGTACCACTCCTGATCGGGCTCCGCCAGCGTCTGAACATACACTTCGTCCGTCATCCGGTCAGTCAGGTCTGAAAAGCACCAGGGGTCGCCCAACGGAAACAACGTCGTCATCAGCACCGCGCTGCAGACGGCGAATCCGATCGAGAACGGGGCCTGTCGCCCCCTCAGAATGCCCATCACGGCAGCCAGAGCGCACGCCACAGGCACGAACACAATGGCGGCGTACGACCAGGCGCGCGTCGCTTGGAAGAACGCGACGATGCCGAGCCCAGCGATCAACGCCCCGCTCAAGAGAACCGCAATACGGCGCCTGGCCATGGATCATCTCCGCTCGCCCAAGCTCGATTCTCGCGCGCGGGCGAGACGTTGCCAAGCGCGCGGCTGCGCCGACCAGGCGCAATCGCTTGCCGGGGCCCGCCTACGGCCCCAGCACCCGGTTCGCCCCCGGGTCGATCAGCCACAGCCAATCATCGAACAGAAACTCGAGCCGCGCGGCCAAGAGCGCGATCCGCCCCATGACCGTGTAACCGAAGGCCGCGCCGAAGGTGATCATCATGAACCAAATGCCCACCCGCGCCACGGCGCCCACGGGGCCCTTGTGTTCGATCGAGAAGAAGAAGTAGACGAGCCCGGAGAGCACGCCAATCACCAGCAGGGTGTTGGCCAACGAGCCCCAGGGATCGATGCTGCCCGTTTGGACGCTCCGCGTGATCAACGGCTGGATCGTGCTCACGATCTGGCTGAGGAAGTCGGCCTGCAGGAAGCCCACTAGGCGAATGCCGGCCGTGGTGCCCACGATGAAGGCCAGCGGCCAGCGGGCAATCCACCCACCCATGGGCGAGAGCCGCCAGAGGAGCATGATTCCCAGTCCCAGCGGAATCAGGAAGATCAGGTCCTGCTCGATCTCCAAGCCCGGCATGAACGTGTCTTTGACGAGCGTGGGCGAGAGCCGAGCCACGAGCGTGGGGATGATCGTGCTCCAGAACGCGTAGACCATCCAGTAGGCCGCCGAAATTCCGACGAAGATCGACTCGGCCAGCCGGTAGAAAACGTTGTCCTTGTAGAGGAACGAGAACACCGCCAGCGTGAGGAAGGCCGAGATCCAGAGGCCCACGGTGCGGGCCTGGCTGAGTTGGGCCTGACCGGCGGCGAACTCGCGGTAAGTGGCGGCCTCAAAGCGCACGTGGGCTTGCCCCTGGACCGTGGGGGCCTGCTTCACGTACTCGCGCCCCATCCCCTGCGTGGTGAACATCGCCCGCCCGAGCAAGCCCAGCGCGCCCAGGACGAGCAGGGCTGTCCAAATCAAGGTCTCGCGCGAGCGCGGCGTCGGTTCGGCAGGCGTGGAATCGGCAGGCACGCGTCAGCTCCGGCGGCTCAGGAAGTACAACACGTTGCCGGCCAAGATCAAACCGATCATCAGCAGGTGCGCCACGAGCTGCGGGCCCATCCGCCGACGGGCTTCGGAGAATGCGGGGCCTGTGAACTGCGGATAGGCCTTGGAGAGGGCTGCCTCATACTCGGCGGCCCCCTTCACGCCCCCCAAGAGCCCCAAGAGCTGCCGCCCCAAGTAGGGGTAGAACAGCGGCGCCTGCACCCCGGTCACGCCGGCGGCCGTGGGAACGCGGTACGGCGTCGAGGCGTATTGCACCCACTCCTTGGTGCCGGGCGTGCCGGCGCTGATGTTGAGCAGCAGGTCCATGTCCTGCACCGACTGCACGCCCTGCAACATAGGAATATTGTTCAGGCTCGTGCCGCGGTGGTCGGTGGGAAACATGGCCATCAGATTGGTCACGATCACCTTGATGACGGCCTCCTTGCCGTCTTTGTACCCCAGGTTGACGTAGTTCTGGCCGTACTCGAGCTGCGGATAATTGGGCCGCAGCACGCTGTTGATCCGCTCGTCGATCATCAGCGGCCCCACCGGCCAGAGCGCGATCATGTACATCTTGTGCCCCTTCTGGGCACAGTGCCGCACGAAAGCGGTGGCCATCGGGCCGATTTCCCCCTCGGCGCTCGGATCATAGTCGAAGGCGATCATCACCTTCGAGCCGGGGGGCAGGTTCTCGATCGCGTCGAAGACTTTTTGCACGAGCGGCGTGGGCTCCTCGGGAAACACCGGCTGCACGAGCACCGGAATGCCCACCGCCAACAACATGGCCAGGTAGATCCAGCGGCGATCCAGATTGAGCAGGCGTTCGACCATGGGAGCTTTCTAACCGCGGAGGCGCGGAGGCGCGGAGAATGCAGGAGGCCGAGTTCTAAGCTTCGCTTGGCGGCCAAGAGAGTCGACCAGAAGTTTCATTCTTGTCCTTCTCCGCGTCTCGGCGTCTCGGCGGTTCAATCATCGCTTAGTCGCGTCCCAGGTAAGAGCGGTCCATGCCGAGGAGGAGTTTGAGCGAGGTGGCCACGATGCCGAGCGCGATGCCGATCATGATCGCGCGGTTGCCGGCCGTGGCGAACACCCGCATGATCGTGACCTTTACGTTTTCCAGCCGGAGAGATTCCGTCGGCAGGCCGAGCCAAGTATCCGGCACCCAGCTCGTCAGCACCGTGCCGGCGTAGGTCTGCGCGAGCAGCACGATGAAGGCGGTGCCGAGGAGGAGCGTGGCCTCGGTGTTCTTGGCGCGGAAAGCGCGAAACGCCGCAGTGGCGACATAGAACGCCAGCAGCGAAAAGATCGTGGCCAACAGCGGCCGGAACATGTACTCGTAGCACCACCAGAAGGGCGAGCCCTCCTGATCGAACTGCCCCGACCAAGCAAACTCAGGAAACTGCGGCGAAGGGGGGACGCCGATCTTGAACAGGCCGACCGAGAGCATCGTGGCGAAGGCCACGAGCGTGACCACCGAAAAGCCCCAGCCTGCCTTGCGGTCGGAAATCTTCTGCAGGTGAACCCGCACCAGATTGGCGGCCCCCAGCACCATGGCCACGGCGGCCAAGATGTTGAACCAGATCGAAGCCTGCTCTTGCCAGGATTGCGCGCGGGGGACGAAAAAGGTGACGACCAGCACCAACCCAGCCGCGGTACACAGAATCTGCGGGATCGTACGCTTCATGCTCGCTCGAAGCGTGAACTAACCACGGAGACACGGAGAGTTTTTTACCGCAGAGGACGCGGAGGACGCAGAGAATACGAACATTCTTGCTCTGCGTCCTCGGTGTCCTCCGCGGTGCAATCGTCTTTCTCAGTGTCTCTGTGTCTCCGTGGTGAAAAAATGGATCGCTAGGTCGCTCCCGCGGGTTGGGCCGCGCGTTTGGTGAGCAGAGAGTCGACGTCGTTGGACACGATGACGCCGTAGTTCATCGCGCCCAGCCACCCCGACATGATGATGCCTACGCTGCCGGCATGGAAGAGCCCCGACACCTGTTGCGGGATCGCCCGGCTGACGGCCAGACCCTCGAACTTGGTGCCGAAGCTCGCCCCGTGCTCGTGGCGCGTGTAGTGGAAGAACGTCTTCGGCGTCGCCGCCTCGGCATGGTCGAGCCGCGAGCGGATGTCTGGGATGTACTTTTCCAGGGCCGCCAGCGTCGTTTCCACCAGATCGGCCTTGCTCCGCTCGTACTCGTCCTCCGGCAGATCGGCCCAGTCCTCCCAGCGGGCGTTCGTGCTCGACACGATCAGGCAGCGATCGCTGCCGGGCCGGGTTCTGGGGTAGTAGAACGAGTAGGTGCGGCTCGTGATGTCTTGGCTGAGCAGGGCCTCGGTGCGGAACAGCGGCGCCGTGGAGCTGAACAGCAGGTCCCCCAGGCTCTCGTCGAGCTGTTCCCCCGGCTTGAGCGCCATGTAAACCTGGGTGCTCGAGTTGTTGAGCCGCACGGCGCGGGCATCGTCGACGAAGTTGCGGTCGAAGTGCTCCTCGCCCACCAGGCGGAAGATCGTGCTCTTGAGGTTGGCGTTCGAAACGACGGCCCCGGTGCGAATCGTCCGGCCGCCAACCTCCACGGCCTCGACCTTCCCGCTGCGGACCACGATCTTGGCCGCATCGCACTTGATGCGCACGTCGACGCCGCTCTTTTCGAGCTCGGCCTGCATCAGCTCCACGAGCCGGTCGGTGCCCCCCTTGAAGGTGAACACCCCCTTCGACATGAAGTTCGAGAAGACGATGCCGTAGGAGATCGCCGGGTCCTCGAGCGTGCTGCCGTTGGCGTAGGTAATCGGCTCCATGAGCAGACGGATGACGTCTTCCCTCCCGGGGAAGAACCGCTCGAAGAGCTGGCCGACCGTGGTCGTCTGATCGTCGTAGAAGTTCATGCCGCGGGCGGTGTCGAAGAAGGCCTGCACCTGCGCGGCTGGCACGGCGAACTTCTCGACCAGCAGCCGGGTGAAGTCCTCGCGATTGAAGGTGGTGGTGAGCGAGAACATCGGGTTGTCGAAGCGGATGTTCTCGAGCTGCACGATCGAGTCGGCGATCTCGGCCGACCAATAGCGCCGGCAGCTCTTGATCATGCCCACGGGGAAGCCGTGCAGCGAGATGTCGAAGATGTGCCCTTGCGGCCGGCGAAACCAGGTGGCCATGCCACCCAACTTGTAGTGCTGCTCGAGCAGGAGCACGCTGCGGCCCGCGCGGGCCAGCGTGTTGGCGGCGGTCAACCCGGCCAGACCGCTGCCGATCACGACCACGTCGTAGTAATCCGCAACGCCAGCGAGAAAGTCTTTAGGCATAATTCTTGAACCGCGGAGGACGCGGAGGACACAGAGCGGAGTGAGTTGATTGCTCTGCGTCCTCCGCGTCCTCTGCGGTGAAAAAAATCGTGTGAAAGTTAAGCGGGGTCGCGCAGGAGGTGGCGGTTGGCCATGGTGATGCCGGAGACTAGGGCGCCGACGATGCCGACGTAGCCCTGGTCGGTGCCGCAGAGGAACAGGTTCTTGAGGTGCGTCGCGCCGTCATACACCTTGTCGGGAGCGCCGTACACGGCGCCGTTGTCGTGTCCGGTGAAGCGGCGGATCGTCGTCGGCGTGAACACGTCGGTCGCGATCACGTGGTGGCGGAAGTCCGGCATGAACCGCACGGCCGAGGCGCTCACGCGGTCGTACCAGCGGAGCTTCTCGAGCCGGTACTGATCTTCCGGCAGCGACGCCCACTGGTTGAAGTTGGCGAGCGACGTGACCCGCAGCATCCCTTCAGCCAGCGGCTGATCGTAGAGAAAGTTGTTCGGCGAGCAGATCACGCCGCTTCGCACGTCGCAAAGCTCCCGCGACACTTCCCAGTGGAACTTTTCCGAGTCGTTGTAGAACACGATCGTGCGGTCGTGCCCTAGGTCCTTGGGCGTGCAATCGAGCACCGACACGGACTCGACGAACGACAGCCGGCCTGCGCGCTCCGGATCGGCGACGCTCGTGTCCTCGCAGAGCTTCATCGTTTCGAGCCAGCCGGCGGAGGAGAGCACGCGTTTGCCCTCGACCACGCTGCCGTCGTCGAGCTCCACACGGCTCACACGGCCGTTCTCGACGGCCAAGCGGCTCACGCCTGCCCGCAGCCGCAGTTCGCCGCCGAGCGCCTTGAACCGCCGCACCAGGTTCTTGAGGATCAGCCGCACGCCGGCCAGCGGCCGCGCGAGTCCCTCGAAGAAGATGCTGCGAAACATGATGCAGAACTGCCCAAAGTCCATGTCGTGTTCGCGCGCGTTGCCGTAGAACATGAGCGGGCAGAAGAGCATTTCCACGAGCAAGGGATCGGTGATGTACTGGCCGACGCGCTCGCGGGCCGAGTGGCCGAAGCCATCGGTCTCGAGATCGTCGTAGTCGACAACCGCGCCCAGGAAACGCCGGAAGTTATCGATCTGCTTAGGGAAAGCCCGGCGGACCTCGTCGGTGAGCAGCTCGAGGCCGTTGGCGAATTTGAGCGTGACGCCGGGGAAGGCGATCGTGGAACCCACCTGCGGCGACAGGGCAAACTCTTCCCAGGCGATGCGAAGCTGCCGCAGCAGCAGGGCCAACGGACCGCGCTTCGTGCCTTTGGGCTGAAAGTTGGTGATCGCGTGGAGGCCAACATCATAGTTTCGGCCGGCCAGGCGATAGAACGAGTTCAGGCCGCCGATCGTCGTGTGCCGCTCGAGAATGCATACCCGCTGGTCGTAGTAGGCCAGCCGAATCCCGGCCGCCAACCCCGACATCCCCGCGCCAATGATGATCGTGTCGTACATGGCGGGGGAGAACGAACCGCGGAGACGCAGAGACGCGGAGAATGCATGCAAAAAATGGAACTACGAAACGGCTTTCCTTTGACAGCCCAATGCCCCCTGGCCGTCTCTCCCCTCCGCGCCTCCGCGTCTCCGCGGTTCAATAAATCCTAAACCTTCTGCAGGTCGGCCATTTTGGGTTCCAGGTACTGCACGGTGCTGGCCATACTCACCAGTTGGCCGTAGTCCTCCTCCGGCACCTGCACGCGGTAGCGCTTGCGGAGCTCCATGACGATGTCGAGAAAGTCCATGCTGTCGAGCTCGAGCTGCTCGCGAAAAGGCACTTCGTCGCGCAAGCCCCCCAGATCCTCGTCGGGGGCGATCCCCTCGAGGATATCGAGCACGGCCTCACGGATCTCATTCGAGGTCATTCAGATTCTCCGCACGGTGGATGCTAAACCACGGAGACACGGAGGCACGGAGAGGATTCTTGCTTCGCTTCTCCGTGTCTACGTGTCTCCGTGGTGAGTTATTCGCTAAACGCGTTTGACGACGACGACCGAGTTGATGCCGAGCATGCCGAACGAGTTGTTTACGATTACGTCGGCGCGCTCCAACTCTTGCGGCTGGTTGATCACCAGACCGGGAAGGCGGCAATCGGGGTCGATCTCGTCTACGTTGATGGTAGCGTGGCACTGCCGGTCGGCAAACGAGGGCAAGTTGCCGCACAGTTCGAGCGCCCCGGCTGCCCCCATCGTGTGGCCGATGAAGCTCTTCGAGTTGTTGAACCGCGTCCGGCCCGACTCGCCGAACACCTTGATCAAGGCCTCGCATTCCTGGGCGTCGCCACTGGTCGTGCCCGTCGCGTGGGTGCTCACGATGTCCACGTCTTCGGGCGCCAGCCGGGCCCGCTTGAGCGCCAGCCGCAGGCACTCGGCCTGCCGCTCGGGATTGGGGAGCACGAAGTCGGTGGCGTCGCTGTTCATGGCGTAGCCCGCCAGTTCGCCGTAGATCTTGGCCCCGCGGGCGGCGGCGTCGCTGTAGCGTTCGAGGATGCACAGGCAGCCGCCTTCGCTGACCACGATGCCGTTGCGGTGCATGTCGAAGGGGCGCGAGGCGCGGGCCGGATCGTCGTGCCAGGCAAGGGCCCCTTGGCTCTTGAAGCTGGCGAAAATGCCGAACGTGTGGATGCTCTCCGATACGCCGCCGGCGATCGCGACGTCGCACTCGCCCAGCCGCAGCATCTGCGCGCCCTGGATCAGCCCGGCGTTGCCGGCGGCGCAGGCAGCCCCGAGCGTGTAGTGCGGCCCGGTGATGCCCAGGTTGAGCGAAATCTCGCCGGCCGGGTTGTTGGCCACGGTCCGCGGATTGTGGTGGTGCGACCAGAACTTGGTGTCGTAGTCGAACCCCTTGAGGTCGTAGATTTCGTTCTCGGTCTCGACGTTGCCGTGCTCGGTAACGCCTACGTAGACGCCGACTTGCGCCTTGTCGACGTTGGCCCAGTCGAGCCCGCTGTCGGCCACGGCCTCGTGGGCGCAGTAGATGCCGACGCTGCCGGCGCGGGTGCCACGGCGGCGGTCCTTTTTCTTCTGGTGCCGCTGCTCGTCGAAGTCGCAGACGCCGGCTAGCGTTTGGCCCACGTAGCGGATCTCATAGGGCCGCACGCCGCTGCGGCCCGCAAGCAGGCTCGCGCGGAAGTCGGCCAAGGAGTTGCCGTTGGGAGACGTAAGCCCAATGCCGGTAATGACAATCCGTTGCTGATCCGGCGGAGAGAAGGCGATCATCGTGCAGCAGCAGCGGCCGAAGGAGACCGCCCAGACCGGAGTGTTCGAGGCCCCTGCCACCCTCGTTGCGCGAGCGATCCAAATCGCTCACTCGCCTGGCGGCAAACCCTATCGAGGCAAGCCTTTGAAATTACCGGTTCTGCTGGGCCTTGGCAAGCGGCCCGAATGGGGACTTAGGCGCTCGGCTGCTCGAGCGAACCCAGGCCGAAACGACGGCGGAAGCGGACCGACCGGTGCTTGGCGTACCACTCGCGGCGGCAACGGTTGGGGCTGTGGCGGCGTTTCCGTTTTCCGTCTGGCATGATCCACGCTCCTGTTCGGCTTTCGGGCCGCTGTGTCGTTTCCCCGCTTGCTAAAGCGGGAAGCCGGCCGGAATGCTACGCGCGATCGATTCTGGCCCCGTGCCCGGGGGTCGCCAACGTGGGCGGCGACTGCTAAAGTGAGTCTCCACCTGCATCTATCGCCATTTTCTCGCGGCAACCTTCCGATGCCCGACGCGAGCCTGCCGTCGCCGAATCAACCCGCTCGCGCGGCTTGGCGGCAGCGGCTGCGGCATGCGTTCGCGGTGGCGCCTGCGGGGGACGCCAGCCTCTCGCCTGAAAGCCGAGCCCTGGCCGATCATTTGGCCGACCGCGTTTCGCGGCGCGGGCTGGGCGTGCCGGCGGTCATGTTGCTGGAGATGAGCCGTCCGCTCAACTACCTGGCGGCCCAGGCACTGCACGGCCTCACGCCCCTCTTGGGCAGCCTCGTCGAGGAGTCGCGCGTGCAAGGCCTGGCCGAGCTGCTCGAACAGCGTGGCGCGGTGGATTATCTGTGCCAGCGGATCGAGTCGCGGCCGAACACCCCCGATCAGCCGGCCTCGTGAGTGCCCATGCCGAACGTCGTGCCTGACCAGCTTCGCGTGATTCTGGCCACCGACTGCGGCAGCACCACAACCAAGGCGATTCTCATCGAGCGGCAGCCGGATGGCACGTACCGCCAAACCTGGCGGGGCGAAGCCCCCACGACCGTCGAAGAGCCGGTGGCCGACGTGACCCAGGGGGTGGTGAACGCCGCGCTCGAGGTCGGTGAGCTTGCCGGGCGCAAGCTCGTCGATGACTCCGGCCGCCTGATCCACCCCGCCAAGAACGGCGACGGCTGCGACATCTACATCTCCACCTCGAGCGCCGGCGGCGGCCTGCAGATGATGGTCGCCGGAGTCGTCCGCGAAATGTCGGCCGCCAGCGCCAAGCGGGCAGCCCTGGGCGCGGGGGCCATCGTGATGGACACGATCGCCTCGAACGACAAACGACGCCCGCACGAGCAGATTCAGCGCATCCGCGAGCTGCGCCCCGACATGATCCTGATCGCCGGCGGCACCGACGGCGGCACGAAGACCCACGTAGTGCGCTTGGCCGAGCTCGTGGCTCCCGCCCGACCACAGGCCCGCTTCGGCGGCAACTACAAGCTGCCGATCATCTTCGCCGGCAACCGCGAGGTGGGCAGCGTCGTCGCGGAAACTCTGGCCGACGAGCACTTCGACGTCTCGGTGATCGAGAACGTGCGCCCCGTACTCGAACGCGAGAACCTGCACCCGGCCCGCGAGCGGATTCACGATCTGTTCCTCGAACACGTGATGCAGCACGCTCCCGGCTACGAAAAGCTGATGGCCTGGACGGCCACGCCGATCATGCCGACGCCGGGGGCCGTGGGGAACATCCTGCAGGAGATCGCCAAGCGGCAGGGGATCAACGCCGTCTGCGTCGACATCGGGGGCGCCACGACCGACGTGTTCAGCGTCTTCGGCGAAGTCTTCAACCGCACGGTGAGCGCCAACCTGGGCATGAGCTACTCGATCGCCAACGTGGTGGCCGAGGCGACGCTCCTCTCGGTGCTCCGCTGGGTCCATCTCGACATGGACGAGCGCGAGCTGCGCAACCGGGTGAAGAACAAGATGATTCGCCCGACCACGATCCCGCAAACGCGCGAGGCCCTGGTCTTCGAACAGGCCGTGGCCCGCGAGGCGTTGCGGCTGGCCTATCAACAGCACAAAGAATTCGCGACCACGCTCAAGGGAGTTCAGCAGCAGCGCACCGTGGGCGACGTGTTCGCTCAGAGCACGGCGGGTGCGACGATCGTCGACAACCTGAAGCTCGACCTGATCGTTGGCTCGGGCGGCGTGCTTTCGCATGCGCCGCGGATGGAGCAGACGGTGGCCATGCTCGTCGACTCCTTCGAGCCCGAAGGCTTCACCACGCTCGCCAAGGACAGCATCTTCATGATGCCGCACCTGGGAGTGCTGGCCGAGGTGCATCCGCAGGCGGCGCTCGAGGTGTTCGAGCGCGATTGCCTGATCGTGCTGGGGGAGTGCGTGGCGCCGCGCGGCGTAGGACGCGAAGGAAAGCCGTGTTTCTCGTACGAGCTGAGCGGCCCGGGGATTGCGCAGCAGGGAGAGATCGCCTGCGGCGACCTGCGGCTCGTTCGCCTGCCCGAGGGAGAGATCAAAGTTCGCATCCACCCGGCCCGCGGCTTCGACATGGGAGCGGGCTCGGGCAAAACGGTCGAAAAAACCATCCGCGGCGGCACGGTGGGCCTGGTGCTCGACGGCCGCGGCCGGCCGCTCGCGCCCAAGGGCTCGGCGCCCTTTGAGCGGCGGCGTGTGGCGGGGTGGGTTGATGCGCTCGAGTTGTATCCGTCCGATGCTGCAAAGGAAAAACGATGACGCGTTTGTCCGCGGCCGGTCCTAGGCATAAATGCCTGGGCGACGGAAAAGTTCGCGCCAACGGTCGAGGCTTTCCGTGCCTTTGCTTAGCCCAGGCATTTATGCCTGGGACCGCCGGCGGCCCGCGCCCCCTTGATCGTCCCCTTCAGGGGACCGCCGTGAGGATGCGCTAACCATGCCCGCCATCTACACCCCCGGCCTCCGCGTTTCGCCGCAAACCGTGCTGCGCTATCGCCGCAGCCTGCCGATTCCCGGGGAGGTGCTGGTGAAGGCGGGGCAGCGTGTGCAGGCGACCGACACGGTGGCCGAAACGCAGATGCCGGGCGAAGTCTTCCCGCTCAACTTGGCCAACATGCTGGGGGTTGCCTCGAGCGACCTGGCCCGCGCGATGGTCGTCAAGCAGGGAGACGCGGTCACGGCCGGCCAGCTCCTTGCCCGTAGCGAGAGCCTGTTCGGGCTGATGGTCAAAGACGCCCACGCCCCGATCGCCGGCACGGTCGAAGCGATTTCGAACGTCACCGGCCAGCTGATCCTCCGCGGCCCACCCCGGCCGCTCCGCGTGGCTGCGTATCTCACCGGCGTGGTGGCCGAGGTGCTGCCGGGGGAGGGAGTGATCGTCGCCGGCGAAGGGACGCTCGTCCAGGGGATCTTCGGCATCGGCCCCGAGGCCTACGGTCCTCTGCGCCCCGTATGCGGGAAACCACACGACCTACTCGACGAGCACCTGCTGCGCCCCGAGCACCGCGGCGCGATCGTCATCGGCGGCGGACGCGTGACAGCCGCCGCCCTCGAGGCCGCGGTGCGGCTCCAAGTGAGCGCAATCGTCACGGGCGGCATCGACGACGCCGATCTGCGGAACTTCTTGGGCTACGATCTGGGAGTCGCCGTCACTGGGTCCGAGAAAGTCGGCCTGACGCTGATCATCACCGAGGGCTTTGGCGACATCGCCATGGCCGACCGCACCTACAAGCTGCTCACCTCGCGGGCCGGGCAGCAGGCCGCCTGCAACGGGGCCACGCAGATTCGCGCCGGCGTGATCCGCCCCGAAGTGATCGTGCCCTTGGGCGGCGGCGCGACGAGCGCGAAGGGCGGTTCGGGGCCGGCAGCCGGAGTGCTGGCCGTGGGAGCGCCGATTCGCTTGATCCGCGATCCTTATTTCGGCCTGCTGGGCGCGGTGTCGGCGCTGCCGGCCGAACCGCAGTGGCTCGCCTCGGGGGCCAAGGCGCGGGTGGCCGAAGTGAAGCTGGCCGACGGCCGCACGATCGTCGCCCCGCGGGCGAACCTGGAACTCGTGGAGGAGTAGCCGCCATGCCTTCGGCCGCCCTGTCGATTGCCGCGTTGCTGCTGGCCCAAGCACAGGCCCAGCCCGCCGCCCCGTGGTTCAATTTTGGCCGCGCCTGGCTGTTGTTCTGGCTGGTCGCCCTCTCGAGCGGCGTGCTGCTGTTCATTTGTCTGGCCCGCGCGGGTTGGCGCTTTGGCGTGCGGCGGATCGCCGGGCTCGAGGCGGTGGAAGAAGCCGTGGGGCGCGCCACGGAAATGGGCCGCCCCTGCCTATTCATCGCCGGCATCCAGGACCTCGACCAGCTCGAAACGGTGGCCGGCGTCACGGTGCTCGGGCGGGTGGCCCAGGTCGTGGCCGACTACGATTCGCCGCTGATCGTGCCGACCTCGCGTTCGCTGGTGATGACCGCGGCGCGCGAAACGGTGCAGGCGGCGTATGTCTCGGCCGGGCGACTCGACGCCTACAACGAGGATTCGGTCTACTACCTGACCGACGAGCAGTTCGGCTTCGTGGCGGCCGTCTCGGGGCTCATGGTCCGCGAGAAACCGGCCGCCTGCTTCTACTTCGGCCAGTTCTTCGCCGAATCGCTGATCCTCGCCGAGACGGGCAACTCGGTGGGCGCCATGCAAATCGCCGGCACGGCCCAGGCATCGCAATTGCCGTTTTTCGTGGCCGCCTGCGACTACACGTTGATCGGGGAGGAGTTTTTCGCGGCGAGCGCCTATCTGTCGGGACAGCCTGACCAGCTCGGCAGCCTCAAGGGGCAAGACCTCGGCAAGATGCTGGCAGCGGCGGCGATTTTGGTGGGGTGTACGCTGGCGACGATTTCGAGCGTGTTCCCGCAGGCAACCTGGGCGGCGACTGCGCTCGCCTTCCTACAGAACAATATCCTTGGTCGATAGGGCGAGTCGCGCTTCTCAGCGCCTCGCGGCGCCAAGCTCCGCACAATCGATCACAGGCATCGGCGGCGGCGCCAAAAACTCCGTTCCCGCCCGCGGTTGGCTCTGCTCCGAGGCGTCGAGCACCGGCGGCACTTCGTCCCAGGCTTGGCCCGCCAGCGCCAGCCGGTACCCCTGTTCGAACAGGCACTGCATTTCCGCTCGGTCGAACGACATGCTGTCGTCGTTGAGCGGCCAGTGCTGCGGGATCGCCGACATGTGGAACTGCATGCCGGTCAGCAGGGTCAGCGTGTAAATCCGCACCAGCTCGTTGCGGGTTTGGGCGGAGGTGAGCGCCCCCAGAGAGCTGGCCGCGATGGTGAGGGCCTTGGGCTCGACGCACTTGGGATCGGGATACGACTTGCCGGCCACGATCACGTACAGGTTCGAGCCGGCCAGCGGGCGGCGGCCGCCAGCGAACTGCTGCGGCTCGAGGCGCAGCATCGAAGCGCGGAAGAAGACCTGGGCGGTGGTTCCGCCGTCGACGTGCAGTTCGGTGTGCGAGCGTCCATTGACGGTCACGTCGATCTTCACCGGGGGCAGAAAGCCGGGCACGGAGGCCGAGGCGAGCACCACCTTGCGGTAGAGGGCCACGGCGTCGGGCCGGCCGCTGGCAGCGATCGCGCTTAGGTCCCAGATCACCAGCCGACCCGTATCGAGATTCGTCGTCCCCACAAAGAGCCGGCGTCCTTGGGCGTGGGCCTGCGCCACGGCGGCGAGCAACTGGCAATCGACCTGGGACTCGATAAGCTGCTCGAGCGGACGCGAATCGGCCGCCGACACCGACCAGAGGACCGCCGGCTTGTGCCGCATGCGGTAGATGTCGTCGGCCGAGGTGCTCGTGTAGAAATCCCGCAGGTAGGAATCGTAGTCGGGCCCCAAGAACGCGTAGGTGGCGATTAGGGCCCCGGTGCTCACGCCGGAGACGATGTCGAACATGGGGCGCTGGCCACTGGCGGTCCAGCCGTTGAGCACGCCGGCCGAGAAGGCGCCGTAGCTGCCGCCGCCGGAGAGGGCCAGCACTTCGTACTTACGGGCCAGCGGATCGGGCGGCGGCTGGTTGGCCTTGATGTGGTGTAGGGCAGCCAACAGATTCGACCGCTCGTTGCCCGCCGTGGGGTCGGCCTCGGCCGAAAGGTCGATCAATTGCTCACCGGCCAGCAGATCGCTCGGCGGGCAATCGCGCTGGAAATGCGTGCAGCCGCCAAGCGACAGCGCGGCCGCCAACAGCCAGCCAAGGGCAGGCAAGCGGAGCGCATGGGGCCGCATGGATTCCATCCCGTTTGTGCGGACGGCGCGAGCACGACAACAAGCGCACTACGGGCGCCGACCCGGCAACTATACCCGGCGTTTGGCGCGCGGGGGGCGAGATGACCGCCACAGGGAGTCGCAACGGACTAGTGCTGCGGTTACGACAGTCAAGGACGGCAAGGTTTACCGGTTTTGCTCCCCTCTCCCCGTGGGAGAGGGGCGGGGGTGAGGGACGGTGGAAAGGCGGACGACCGTGAACGTGAATCTGTCTGAAAGGTGCGCTTTCTAGTCACTCTAGGCGTCTCATTCTCTACCGACCCTCACCCCAACCCTCTCCCACAGGGAGAGGGAGCCAGACTGCCCCCCTCTCCCTGTGGGAGAGGGGCCGGGGGTGAGGGACGGCGAGGCAACGAGCGTCGCATAAATCGCCTCGAGCACCGCTTCCGTGTCTTCGAATACCTCATGGTTCCAGAACCGCAGCACGCGAATGCCGCGCTCCGACAGAAACAACGTCCGCCGCTGATCGTGTCGCCGCGCATCCGTCGTATTGTGCTGGCCGCCGTCGCACTCGATGGCGAGCCTCAACTGTTCACAGAAGAAGTCGAGCACGTAGGGCCCAAGCGGATGCTGCCGGCGGAACTTGCAGCCTCCTAACCGGCGGCCCCGCAGAAGCTCCCAGAGCAAGGACTCGGCATCGCTCGCGTCCTGGCGGAGCCGCCGCGCGAAGCTGAGCAACTCGGGATCACGAGCAACTTTCTCGTAGGGCATCGCGAACTCCCCTCTCCCTGTGGGAGAGGGGCCGGGGGCGAGGGACGGTGGTAAGGCCAACAACGCCTGCCATTCTCGCGTCCGCTTACGACGGAGGGCTACCGAAGGGACGACGTATTTCCAAACGTCACCGACCCTCACCCCAACCCTCTCCCTACGGAGAGGGAGCCAGAGACCTATCCCTTCCGACCCAGCAGCCGGTCGAGAGAGTCCGAGGTTTGGTACACCAGCGCCTCCGGATGGTGCTGGTAGGGGTGGAAGTACTCGAACGTCAGATACCCCCGGTACTTGGCCTCGTCGAGCGACGACATGACGGCCGGCCAGTTCGTGGTGCCGTCGAGCAGCGGGCGGAAGGCTTCGAGCGAGTAGTCGGTCCCCTTCTTTGTGAACTCCTTGAAGTGGACGTTCTGGATCCGCGGCCCCAGAATCTTGATCCAGTGCTCGGGGAACTGGAACATCATGATGTTCCCCGTGTCGAAGTGCACCTTCACCCGCTCGCTGCCAAAGCTGTCGACGAAGGCGGCCATCTCCATCGGCGTCATCAAATAGCCGTTGAAGAAGATGTTCTCGATGTTGAGCGACACCCCCAGCTTCTCGGCCCCCGGCAGCAGCTTGCCGATCGCCTCGCGGGCCCGCTGATCGCACACGTCGTTGGGCACCGGCTCGTGGTCGGTGCGCCAGGGGATGCAGACCGCCCCCGGCACCACGAGCAGGTTCTCGACCCCCAGGGCCGCGGCGGCCTCGGTCATCTTGCCTGCCAACTCGAGCCCGCGGGCCCGCTTGGCCGGGTCGTTGCTCGTGAGTGGATAGGGCCAGAAGAGGAACGAGCAGAGCCCGCTGATGGCGATGCCGATCTCATCGGCCTGCTTGCGGATCGCCGCGAACTCCTTGGGGCCCGCCTTCGGGGAGAGGTCGTTCTCGAGATCGTAATTGAGCTCGATCCCGTCGAACCCGGCGTCCTTGGCCAACCGCAGGCAATCGACGAGCGACATCTGCTGCGGGTAGGGGAATGCCCACAGGTTGATCGACTTCTTCATCTCGAGCGGCTTGACGGCCGCGCGGGCGGCCACCGCCTGCGGCGTCGTGGAAAGCTGGCTGACGCCGGCGGCGATCGCCGCCGCGCCGGTGGCGGCGAGCGTGGTCTGCAGGGCCGTGCGGCGGCTGACGCGTGGGGCCTCAGGTTCGCCTGCCGCGGCGGCGTCGGTCTCGACCTTGGGGCGGCGCGGCAAATGGACCAGGTCGTCGGGCAGGAACATGGCGGGCTCGAAGCGTGGGGGGCGGGCGAACCGGGGTTTCCGCAAGTGTACGCCGCCCGGCGCGATTGAGCCAAGCTCCCCTCTCCGTCCTCCCTCTCCCTGTGGGAGAGGGGCCGGGGGTGAGGGACCGTTGTCCTTGAGGAACGGGCGACTCGCCGAGGCTGAAGAAAGTCGGAGGGCCGGATGTTCGATGTGGCGCGAGACGCCACCGGCCCTCACCCCAGCCCTCTCCCACAGGGAGAGGGAGCCAGGCAGCTTACAGCCGGAAGTTGAACGTCCGCGTAAGGTAGCGCCAACCGCGCTGGCCGAGGGTTTGCCACTCGGTGTACACCTTGCCGCGGCCGCGGAGGCCGACCCGCATCAGGCCGTCGTTGTCGTCGAGCGGCGCGCGGACGGCGAAAGTCGGGCTGAGCGGACGTTCTTCGCCTTGTTCGCTGGTCTGCGTGGGCAAGCCGCCGCCGGTGCTGTCGGCCACCTGCTTGGGCACCGAGGGGACCGGCTGCGGCGACTTGTTGACGACCTTCGTGTCGTACTCGCGCCCCGGCAACTCGTCGAGCATCACCGCCACGGCCTGCCCCGAGCGGATGAAGTCGATATAGTCCTGATCGATGTAGAGTTTGGCGTCGAGCTGCTTAGGGTCGCCCACCTGGCAGAGCAGCACGCCGCGGTCGAGCGCCGCCCCCAGGTTGCGTTCATCGAGTGGCGAACCGGACCAGGTGCGGAGCTTTTGGGGGAGCGCCTGATCGGGCTTGGCGGGGGCAGCGATCACCAGGCCGTCGCGGTTGGCCTTGATGGTGAGCTTGGCCTGCTTTTCCTTGGCCTGCGCGAGTTGCTCCTCGAACAGGTGGATCATCTCCTTGGTCTCGCCCAATTGCATGTGGGCGGCGACCCGCCCCTCTCTGCCGGTCTTTTGACGATCCAGCACGAGGAGCCGTGCTTTTTGCTGCTCGAGTTTGCCAGTAAGATCGGCGATCTCCAGTTCGAGTTCCGGACTCGTCAGCTCGAACAGCACATCGCCGGCATGCACTAGCTGCCCGGACTGCACATGGATCGACCTGAGCACGCCCGGCTGATCAACGTAGATCGACTCGGCGCCGCGGGCCTCGACTTCCATCGGGCAAACGACGTGGTAGGGGAGCGGGATGAACAGCACGGCCGCGACGGCCGCGGCCAGCACCGCGAGCGAGGCGTACATTCGGCCGCGCTTGACCTTGCGCATCCGCCCCGGGGCGTAAAAGAACTTGCCCACCTTATAGGCCGGCTGAACGACCAGCCCCACGATCGCCGCGATCCCGATCATTTGGCCGATGACCTCCAGACGGTAGGGCTTGAAGATGTTGTAGAGGAACCAGAGGATTGAAAACGTCACCACCCAGCGGTACACGGCCGAGGCGACCGTATAGAGGGCGAAGAACGCCTGGTTGCGTTGCGGCAGAAAGGGGTCGTCCGGCTCCTCGAGCCCCAGGCACCACCAGGCCAGCTTGCGCTGCAAGATCGTGCTGGCCTTCTGGCGGAGATTGGGAATCTCCATGATGTCGGAAAGGATGTAGTAGCCGTCGTACCGCAAGAGCGGATTGGCGTTGAACACGATCGTGCTCACCGAGCAGACGAACATCGTGCTCAAGGCAAGCTGGTTGAGCATGCCCGGCGCGCTGAACCACCAAATGAACGTGCAGATCGAGGCCATCACCACCTCGATGTACATGCCTGCCGCGCCGATCATGGCCCGGTGCCACTTGTTGGGCAGCATCCAGCTATCCGAGACGTTGCAATACAGGCAGGGAGTGAGCACGAGCACCATCACGCCCATCTCGTGGCACTCGCCGCCAAAGTGCTTGCAACTCAGGCCGTGGCCGAATTCGTGGATGACCTTGGTCAGTCCAAGCACGATGGCCAGATAGAACCAGTTCTCGGCCGCGAAGAACTCGTGGAAGGCTGGCAGTTTGGCGCGGAAAACGTCGAACTGCACCGCCACGAGCAAGCCGGCCGAGGCCGCCAACGTCGCGCAGGCGGCGACCGCCCAGGGGGTGAACAGCCAGGCCACGAAGGGATGCAGACGGTCGAGCAGCTTGTCGGGGTCGATCCCCTTGAAGCGGACGGCCAGAATGTTGGCCAGGGCGCTGAGCAGCTCCTTGCGCTTCCGCTCGTCGCGGCGTTTTTTGAGTTGCTTGCCCTGCCCCGGCGCGTCGGTGATCACCAGGCCGCTGCGGTGCAGCATGCCGACGAATTGGCCGAGCTCCTCGACGGTGATTTTCTGAGGCGGAAACTCCTGCTCGAACTGCTCCTTGAGGTCGTCGAGGCTGGTCGCCCCGTCGAGCATTTGCAGGATGGCGAACTCTTCTTCCTGGAAGCGGAAGTAGTTCAGGCCGACCGGGTCCTTGACCACCCAGTAGCTGCGTCCCTGGTAGCGGTGCTTGCGCGCCGACAGGTCGGGCCGCACGCGCACCGGCAGCTTGCGGGCGGAACTAGAAACCAGGCTGTCGGCAAGAGTGGCCACGGCGAACTACGTGCTCTACTCGATGCCGAAGCGGGACTTACGCGCCGTCGTGCCGGTCGGCACGAAGTCGGTGTGGACGATCATCTCCTTGGCCATCATTCCCGGACGCAGCACCCATTCGTTCCCTTCCTGGCGGTTCTCCACTTCGGCCCAAAGCTGAGTGCCGGCGAGGTCGGACACAGGATTGATCCGCACTACCTTGCCGGGAAACTTCTTGATCTCGCCGCCGACCTCGATGTCGAGGGTCACTTGGGCGCCGCGAATCTTGCTCGGGGGATACTTGGTGATGTCGAAGAACCCTTCGACATAAAGCTTGTCCATCTGCACGATCCGGAATACCGGATCGCCAGCGGCCGCCCATTCGCCTGGCTTCTTGGGAATCTCGACGACCACGCCATTGATCGGACTCTTGAGTTGGCGGCGAATGATGCCCAGTTGAGCTGCCTTCGCTTCGGCGAACTGGGAGGCCGCCGTGTGCACGGCCACGCTTTGTTCCAATTTGGCCTGTTCGGCCATCAACACGGCCTTTTCCCAGGCTAGCTTGAAACGCTTGATGTCGATGTCGGCCACCGCGTTCTTGGTTTGCCGCGAGGCTTCCACGGACTTGTCATACTCCGCTTTCGCATGGTCGGCGGCCTTGATCGCGTACCGCTCGTTGACGTCGTTCTTGGCTTGTTCCTCGGCGGCCTTGTGCTTGCTCGTCGCCGCTTCCAATTGGGCGCGCGCCAAGCGATCTTCCATTTGAGCCAGCACCTGGTCCTTCTTGACAACCGCCTCTTCGGCCACGAGCAACTTGGTGATCGGCCCCGGCTCTTCGGCGGGAATCTCGATGTCGTTAATTGCCGAGACTTTGCAGTTTTCGATCCTTAATCCGCCGCTGCCCGAGATTTGCTCCGGCGCACTCCGGCCGACTGCGCAGACCGAAACCAGAGCAGCAGCCAAGACGCTCGCGCCCACAAGCTTGCTTGCACGAGACGAGACAGGCCGCAACAGCGACAACGACCGCGGAGACGCGGGAATGCGGAGAGTCATGGCAGACGCCCGTTTATTTGAGAAGACCGAACATTGTGTTTACTGGACAGCCGCCACAGGCCGGCGCGCGGAGGCATCCGCGTTGCTGCTAAATCCGAAACAGCATCCGCTGCACGAAGGCGAACAGGTCGTGGAACCAGACGTAGCCGACCGGACGGCGGCCGCAATAAACCTTGGCCGTGGCGGCGCCGCCGAGCTGCGGGTCGGTCAACTCCTGCTTGTCAATCGCCACTCGCAGCAGCACGACGTTGCCGTCGGCGCCGCGGACCTCGGCCAGTGTGTTGATCTCGCGGACAAAGCCCACATGCTCCTGTCCGGGATGCGTGGCGAGAATGTACGTCACTTGCAGGCCGCGTTCGAGCTGCTGTTTTTCGCTTTCGAGGGCCTTCTTATCGCCACGCGATGAGGCAAGCTGTTTCTGAATATCCGCCAGCCGAGTCTTGCGGACATTCTCCGCCTGGGCGACGTGCCCCATGCGGTCCTCAGGCATCAGGATTTCGAGCTCGAGCTCCCCCGTGGGATCGGCGATCTGCATTAGCTTGTCGCCCAAGCCCACCGGTCGCCGGACCAGCTCGTCGAGCACCTCCGAGGAAATCACGAGGCCGGCGATCGGACTCTTCACGGCTAGCTTGCCGCGCTCGGCCGAATAAAGTCTGTACTGCTCGATCAGGGCCGCCTTGTCGACGCCCAGGGCGATGGCTTCTCCAGCAAGCTCATCCTTCCTGTCTTGCGATAGACCCGTGGCATAGGCAGCCGCCTTCTTGGCAGTGATCTGCTGGTCTACTGCCGCAATCTTGTTGTAAACCTCGGTCAGCTTCACATCGAGGTCGGTGCTCGAGAGCTGGGCCAGGGGCTCATCTTTGGCCACCTTCTGCCCATCCTTCACGAACACCTTCTCGACCACCCCCTGCACCGGGGCAAAAACCCCGCGGCGGGTTTCCGCTTCGAGCGAGCCTTTGCCGTGCAGCTCGAAGTCGGCCGGCACCAGGACCAAGGCGGCGATCGCCGAGGCCACCGCCACCACGATCGCAATCGTCTTGGGGAGGGTGCGGGCACGCACTACCCAGGTCGCCTTGCCGAGTGTTTTCCAGAACGGCATGAGGAACAGGCCGTGGTGCTCGAGCGAGTTGGCCAGAGCAGCCGAGCTGTGCGCGGTCACCACGTCGACGCGCTGCAGCATGCCTTCCTTCGGGCGGCTGTCTTCGATCTGCTCTACGATCAGGGCGCCCAGCACTTCGGCCGGCGCGAGATCGAGCGTGGCGTCGGCCGCGGCCTTGGGCTTGCGCAGCGGCAGCACGGCCACCGTCTTCGAGTGCGACTCGTCGACGTAGTGCTGGACCGCGTCTTCCACCTGGGGCGGCAGGTTGCTCGTGTCGCCGGTGTACCACACCGTGTCGCCGGTGCGGCCGACCGCGGTGGCCAGTTGATTCAAGAGTTGGACGGTGGTCGACCGCTTGTCGAACACATCCTGGCCGCTCACCGCCTCGACGATGAACTTGCTGCCGTGGCGGAGCGCGACGCTCACGCGGTCGCACTCGATCAGCCGGCGGCCTTCGTTGGCGATGGTGTAGGCCGTTTCCTTGGGGTCGAGGCTGGCGTGCGCCAGGCGCGTGAAGTTCTCGAGCTGGCCCCACAGGGCCTGGCGGTCGGTGAAGTGCCGCAGCCGGCGCGTCTTGAGGAAGTCGCCGGCCAGCTCGCACATCTGCAGCACGAACCGCAGATAGCCGCGGCGCGTAGGCACGCTGGCCACCGGGCGCTGGAAGACCTCGAGCACTCCTTGCGTTTCCTGGTCGCTCTTGAGGGCGCCGAGCACGAGCAAGAAGTCGGTGGGGTTGCCGCCCTGCTCTTCGTCGCCCGAACCCGAGTGCGGCGGCACGAGCGTGCCTTCGCCCGAGTCCATGATCTTGCGGAGCAGGCGGCCGTGTTGAAGCTGCCCCTGCTCGCTTTCGGCCAACCCGGTCTGGCGGAGGTTGATCTGATAGGCCAGCTCCAGGCGGCCTCCTTCGCCCACGGTCCAGATGGCGCCGCCCACGGCGGCGAGCGCCGAGACGATGCGCCCCAACAGTGCCTCGTAGAACTCGGCGACGCCGACATCGCTCTTGGCGATCTGGGCAATTTCAGCAACGAGCCCGCGGATCTGTTGTTTGGTCTGTTCGACCAAGTCGGGGTCGATCGACTGCTGTTCGGTGCTCATCGGCAGATCGCGCGGGGAGGGCGGAAAGGTTGGGAAGCGGTCCACCGGCGGCGAAGGCTCGCACGCCACAGGGCACGCTTCCAAAGTTCTAACTCTGCAATGGCTTACTGAGAAGCCGCGGGGGCGGAAACGCCAAACAAGGGGGCCGGCCAGGGGGGCGGATGGGGCCCGCCGCCGCGCCCTCTGTCCTTAAGGGTATCCAGTAAACGCAGCTAGCGATTGTCGATTCTACGAAATCCCCACGCCGACCGGTCGGTTTACGCCCCGACCTGCGGAGATTTTTCGACTCTATCGGTCAGATCGGTTATGCCGCCCCAGGGTCGTGAGGGGAACTGAGGGGGCAGACCCCATTGTCTGCCTACCAGTCCGGGGGGTCAAGGAAATCGCTCACAAGCCCCTATCTAACAAGGCAGCAAGCCAGCTCGATGAATGAGCGTGCCGCAAGGGGTGGCTGGGGTCAAGCCGACAGGCGAGCCCCCAGCTCTAGCTTCAGCGTCTGCTACTTCTCGCTGACCGCGGTGACAAGCAACGCCTGGGTCGCCCAGGCGGTGGTCGACACACGATGGGCGTAGCTCTCGGCGCCGGCAGGACGCGTGGTTTCCCGCCAATTGCCAGCCGGCGCCTGCATCTCCAGCAGCGCGGCCCGGCCGCGGGCCTGGAGCTCGGCCGCGCCGGGTTCGTCACGCAGCTTGGCCAATCCAAGCAGTACGATTGCGGTGTCGAAAGGCTCAGCCGGTCGGCCCGCGAATGGTCCCCAGCCCCCTCCGGATGTTTGCGCCGCGCGGGCGGCGGCAAGGAACCTCGGTCGTTGGGCGGCGGCCTCCTCGTCCGTGGCGCCGGCCAGTGCCAAAGCAATCGCCGCCTGTTCGGCCGGCGACTGCGGCCGGGCGGCTCGAAGCCAACGGTCGGCGCGGGCAAGCGGCTCGGCGTGTTTGCGGGCGTCGGCCGAAGCCAAGACGTTCCGCGCCAGTGCGGTGGCCAGCGCGTCGCCGTAGGTCACCGGTCCGCCCCCCAGGCCGCTGCGATCGACGCTCCAGCGGCCATCCGGCTTCTGTCTCTTCACGAGCAACTCGGCGGCCTCGGCCAGGGCTTCGCGCCGGTCGACAAGCTCGGCCGGCAGCGCCTCGGCCAGCGCCGCGGCGAATTGCAGCTCAGCTAACTCGGCGTCTTTGAACTCGGTGTCGGCCAGTTCGGCCGCCCACCGCTGGGGCTGGGCGAGCCAGTCCATCGTCTCCTTGAGCGCCGCGCGATCGAGCGGCCGCCCCGCGCGGCGGGCAAAGCTGATCACCCGTGCCGCGTCGCCATTGTTATGGCAGGAAAAGCAGCCGTTCTGGGAACGCCAGGACTGCGCTTCGCGGGTTAGGTAACCGAGGGCGGCGTCGATGGGCTCGGCAGCCCTGCTTTCGAAAGGCCACACAGCGAGGATCAGTGCGAAGGCGCCACCGGCGGCGACACGAATTCTGGGGCCTCGAGATTCAATCATTCGACCCGAAAGCCTCGTGCGGCGTCTTCCAGCACCAACACCCAATCTTCGCGCTCACCCTGAGAAGGAGCAGTGAACTCGTGAACGCCCGAGTTGGCGAACTGGCCGATGGGCTGCCAGGTTCCTTGCCGGGGATCGAACCACTGGGCCGTCACCGTCTTTCCCGACAGTTTGTCCAAGTGAATGCTCACCGGCTTCCCGGTCGGCAGATACGCGAAGACGAAGCTGCCGTCGGCCGCCCGCGCTGCCCGCACCAGGTCTTCGCCTTCGCCCTCTCCGGCGGCAATCACCGACTGGTCGGGAACCAGTTTGGTCCAGGGGCGCAACTCGAACAGCCGCCGCAGGTAGCCCAGCTGGCGCGAGCCCTCGTAGGCCATCGCCTTGCGCCACGGCTGGAAGCCGTTCTTGGGAAAGGGCCCGTCGTTGTCCTTGTAGAGCCAGAACAAGTCGAGGGCCCCGTAGCCGTGCCCCGCGGCGCCGGCCAGCATGTTCCAGTAGGCCCCCTTGCGCACCTGGTGGGAGTCGATCCGCGGCGTCTTGTCGCCGGTGGGGTGGTTTTCGTAGGGGGGCTCCATGTCGACCGTCGGCTTGGCTGGCGAGAGGGCGTAGTCCGCGTCGACGAAGCGGTAGGTCTTGGCAGCCCAACCGTGCCCCGATTGGATCGAGTTGAAGTCGAGCCAGTCGGCGTTGTGGAACCATGTGGACGACGACGTTGATCCCGAACCGTGGTACGAGATCAACTGGCTGCCGCCGCAACCGTCGCGCAGGCCCTTGGCCATGGCCACCCACACCGCCTGATCGCCCCCCGGCTTCGAGTCGCCGCCGGGATACCACATCACGGCGTTGTGCTTGTAGCGCTCCCCCAAGAACTTGCCAAAGGCATAGGCGTTTTGCTCGTCGAACACCTTTTCGGGGCCGTCGTTCACGTGCCACGACTTGGCGGTCACCAGGCCCATCACCAGCCCCAGCTCGTTCGCCCGGTTGATCACGTAGTCAACGTTCTCGAAGTACTTCTCGTTGGGTCGCGTGGGATCGCGATCGACGAACGGCGGCTCCCCCAAGAGGGAGCTGTTGCCATCGGGATGGCGCTCGCCCAAGCCGCGGATCACATACGCCTGAATCACCGTGAACCCCTTGCGGGCCCGGTCCTGCAGATACTCCTCCACTTCGTCGTGATTCAGCCGCTGAAACAGCAGCCAGGCGGTGTCGCCAAGGTAGAAGAAGGGCTTGCCCTGCTGATCGACGAAGTAGCGGCCATTGGGGCTGACCGAGAGCTGGAGCGACTTAACGGACTGGGGCGCAGCCGGAGCTCGAGGGCTGGTCGGCTGCGGAGGGGCGGCGCGGGATGGCTTGGGCCAAGCCAGCAGCGCGACCGCAAACGCCACTAGGAACGCCGGGACATAAAGCTTGGCGCTGAACATGGCCGCCTCCGCGCGTGAAACGTCGGCCCCGCCGATAACCGCCTCAGTGTAGGGCAGCGGCGACGGCGATCAACTCCCTGCGCACCGGATCGCGCGAGTCATAGCGAGCCGTGAGGGGCAGCCAGGTGCGACGCTAGGAGCCGGGTGCTCGGGCGCCTCGATCCCTGCGAGGACTACCCTTCCCACACTACTCGCTCGATCGTTTCGACTCTTCGTCGCGCTCTAACGCCGCGGCAAGCAACTTGTCGGTGCAGCGAAAGTTTGTCCGGCGGAGCCTTCTGAAAGCTTCCGACAGCGACAGCAGATTCTTGCGCGCAGCATGTTCCAGGATCGTTACGGTACCGATCGTGACGATGCCCTGAACCGCTGCTGCCCTGCGGGCCTTTTGGTCATCCACCAACAATGCGCTCGTTCTTGTCTCGAGGGCAAGTGCAATCGCCTGGATCTCGCCGCGGCCCAGCGCGAGGGTCGTCGCCAGGTCGGCAGGGGCTTGAATCTCCAGCCAGGTAGGCGGGAGAGCCGCCCAGGCAGCAACAGCAACGGGCGCCGAAGAATGCCTTAGTTCCTCGAGAACGGCCGGCGGGACGAGTATCCTCTGAAACATCGCTGGCAAGATGCCCTCGGCTTCAATGAGCACGAGATAGCGTAGCGGCGATGTGTCGGACACAGCGATCACTGGCCGAGCAACCTACTCAGCAAAGCCCGTTCGGCGGCCAGTTCCTCCTCGCTTTGCTCGAGGTAGATTCCACGGCGTTTCAGGAGGCCGTCGGCCTCATAGGTCGAGATCCCTAGCGCTTCGGAAAGTTGGCCAAGACTGAGAGCGCCGGTCCGGTAGCCCTCAATCGCTAAGGCTTGCTTGGCGGCTTGCCCGAGGTCGCCCCATTCGCGTTCGAGCTGGGCCTGAAGTTGATCAGGGAATTGGAAGGAGATTGTCATGCGCAAGAGACCAAAGGCAAAGTGGCGAGTTCACCTGCAATTCTACCATGCGGCCGCTACCCGTTCCCGCAGTCAGAACGAGCGCGGACCGCCCTCGAAGGTCCAGGTCTGAATCGGCACCGGATTCTCCGCCGAGAAATCCTTATCCTCTGCCTCCCACCGATACAGGAAGTGCCCGAACAGACCGGTCTCCAGGATTACGTAGGCGTGCTCCCAAAACATACGCCGCAAGAGACCTTCAAATTTCTCCAGCCACGGAGCCCAGTCCTCGAAGATCCTGCTAAACGAACCGCCAAAGTAGACAACTGGCCCCCGGAAGGTCGCGGCCGTTAGATTCCCAACAACATGCCAATTGTCGAACAGCGGCGACGTGGCAAACATTTGGCGAGTGAGAAACGGCCAATCGTCTCTTTTAGGCAAGGAGCGAATGACACGCCGGTTATGGTGCCAAAGACGCGATATGGCTCGCGGCGTGCCCGGAACGTACCAGGGCTCCTGGATATGGCCACTGACTGTGCATCGGGTGCCCATCTTTCGATAGTCCGCGTTCGGGCTGTCAGCGACTTGTTGCCGGAATGCTCGCGATCGTGAGTTAGATCGACGTAGCTCTCACCCCGCCCCAATCAGCTCCCCCGTCCGCCAGTGATCTCCCTCGCGATGCACCCGGTGATACAGCGTATCCCGCTCCACCGGCTCTCGCCCCGCCTCCACAATCAGCCGCTTGATCTGCTCGACCGTCAGCGCCTCTGGCGTGGTCGCCCCCGCGTCGTGGTAGATCAGCTCGTGGCGCACCGTGCCGTCGAGGTCGTCGGCGCCGTAGGCCAGGGCCACCTGGGCCGTTTCGATGCCCAGCATGATCCAGTAGGCCTTGATGTGGTCGAAGTTGTCGAGCATCAGCCGCGATACGGCCATCGTCCGCAGGTCCATGAGGCTCGACGGCTTTTTGATGTGCGCCAGGCCCGTGTTGTCGGGATGGAAGGCCAGCGGGATGAACGTTTGGAAGCCGTGCGTTTCGTCCTGCAATTCCCGCAGCCGGCACAGATGGTCGATGCGGTGATAGGCGTTCTCGATGTGCCCATAGAGCATGGTGGCGTTCGAGCGCAGCCCCAGCCGGTGAGCCGTGCGGTGGATCTCGATCCAGCGGCCGGCGTCGGCCTTGTGCTCGCAAATCTTGTCGCGGACCTCGGGGTGGAAGATCTCGGCTCCGCCGCCAGGCAAGCTGCCGACGCCGGCGTCGATCAGCAGTTTGAGCACGTCCTCGATCGAGCTCTTCGTGAGGTGCGTGAACCAGTCGATCTCCACGCCGGTCCAGCCCTTCAGATGCAACTGAGGGTAGGCCTCGTGCAGGATGCGGAGGATGTTCAGGTACCAGTCGACCTTCATCTGGTGATGCAGCCCGCCGACGATGTGCATCTCGGTGCAGCCGGCGTCGACGGCTTCCTGCCCACGGGCGAGGATCTGCTCATCGGTCATCAGATACCCCTTGGCGTCGCGCAGGTTCGAGCGGAACGCGCAGAACGTGCAGCGGTAGACGCACACATTCGTGGGGTTCAGGTGGGTGTTGATGTTGTAGTAGGCCAGGTTGCCGTTCTTCCGCTCGCGAACAAAGTTCGCCAACTCGCCCAACTCATTGAGCGGCGCCTCGGGGCTGTAGAGGAACAACCCGTCGTCAAACGACAGCCGAGTCCCGGCCTCTACCTTGTCACGAATTGCTTGCAGCTTCATCTTCGTCCGTTGTCGCTATCTTTTCACCACGGAGACACGGAGGCACTGAGAAGACAATTTACCGCAGAGGACACGGAGGACGCAGAGATAGACGAATCATGTGGTCTCTGCGTCCTCTGTGTCCTCCGCGGTTAAATCTCCTCTGTTCTTCTCCGTGTCTCTGTGTCTCCGTGGTTCAAAATCCCGTTCGTCTATCGCCACAGGTCGATGATTGCCAGGCCGCAGAGGCCCAGGGAGATCACCGCGTTGACCTGGAAGAACGCTTGGTTCACCCGCGAGAGGTCATTCGGCCGCACGAGCAGGTGTTCATACGCCAGCAGCGCGGCCACCGCCGCCACGCCGGCGCCGTACAGCCAGCTCAGGTGCGGAAACACCGCCGGCAGCGCCGCCAGGCAGATCACCGTTCCCAAATGACAAACCGCGGCCAGCCGCAGGGCCTTAACCACCCCCAGCCGGGCAGGCACGCTGTGCAGCCCTGCCTGGCGATCGAACTCCGCGTCTTGGCAAGCATAAATGATATCGAATCCGGCCACCCAGAGCAGCACCGCCGCTCCCAGGGCCAAGGCGGGCAGCAGATCGGCCGGATTGGCGATCACCGCCTGCCCTCGCACGGCGATCCAGGCGGAAATCGGGGCCAGCATCAGCGCCGCCCCCAGCCAGAAATGGGCGACGGCCGAAAACCGCTTCGTGTAGCTGTAGCCGAACAGGAAGGCCAGCACCGGCAGCGAGAGGGCCAACGGCAACCAGTTCGGCAGGAACAAGAGCGTGCTGCCGACGAAGGCCGCGCCGCTCGCCACGGCGAACAGCGCAACCGCCGGCACGCTCAGCGTACCTGCCGGCAAATGGCGCACGGCCGTCCGGGGATTGAGCGCGTCGATCTTACGGTCGACGAGTCGGTTGAAAGCCATCGCCGCGCTGCGGGCGAACACCATGCAGAGCAAGATGCCCAGCAGGTCGCGAGCGCGGAACGCCACCGGCGGCGTTTCGTGGGCATTGGCCGTCCAAGCCATCACGGCCGCGAGCAGCGCAAACGGCAGCGCGAACACCGTGTGGCTGAAGCGAATCAGCTCGAGCAGCATGCGCACGCGGTCGATCACGCGGTCTCGCTCCCCCAGCGCCGCATGAGCGCATGCTTCACGCCGAGCTGGTCGCAAATGCGGGCGACCACGAAATCGACCAGGTCCTCGATCGTCTTCGCGCCGTGATAGAAGCCCGGCATCGCCGGCAGCACGACCGCGCCGGCCTGCGCCGCGCGGTGCATGTTTTCGAGCTGCACCACCGACATCGGCGTCTCGCGCGGCACGAGCACGAGCTTGCGGTGTTCCTTCAAATGCACGTCGGCCGCACGATGGATGAGGTTGGCCCCTTGGCCATGGACGACGGCGCTCAGCGTGCTGCCGCTGCAGGGACAGATCACCATGCCGGCGGTGAGGAACGAGCCGCTGGCGATCGGGGCCATGAAGTTCTGGTAGTGGTGGTATTCGAGATGCCCATGGGCGCCGCCGGCCAGCTTGCGCACTTCGGCTAGGCGAGGATCATCGCTGGGAGTGGCCGGCAGCAGTTCATCGCGCTGGAATGCCCTTAGGTCGACGTTGAGGCCTAGCTCTTGCGCGAGCACCGTTTGGCCGGAGGGGCTGATCGTGAGCTGGACCTCGCGCCCGGCGGCCAAGAGCACCTCGACCAGCCGCACGCCGTAGGCAGCGCCGCTTGCGCCGGTGATGGCTACGACGAAGGGGTGCATTTGGTCCCCACATAGAGGGTGGCGATGCCGAGCGTCAGCGACCGGTAGCGCACCTGCTCGAGCCCGGCCTGCCGCATGAGCTGCGCGAGAGCTTCGCCGGCCGGGAACTCGCCGACGCTCTCCGGCAAGTAATTATAGGCGTCGAGCCGATTGCTCGCGAGCAACTGCCCAATCCGCGGCAGCACGTTGCGAAAGTACCAGCCGTAGAGCCCCTTGAAGGGCTGCCACTGCGGCGTGGAAAACTCGAGCACCGCTACCTGGCCGCCGGGCCGGCAAACGCGGGCCATCTCGGCCAGCCCCCGCTCGGTGCGGCTTACGTTCCGCAGGCCGAAGGCCACGCAGACGATCTGAAACCGGTCGGCCGGAAACGGCAGTTGCTCGGCGTCGGCTTCGACAAAGGTGAGTTGCCCATTCAGGCCGGCCGAGCGCCTCTTCTCGTCGCCGAGCTTGAGCATCGGATGGCAAAAATCAGCGCCAACGATCTTCGCGCCGCCGGCCGCCTTGGCGTAGGCCAGAGCCAGGTCGCCTGTGCCGGTGCAGAGATCGAGGATCGGGGCCTCGCCGGCCGGGGCCACTTCGCGCACGGTGCGCCACCGCCAATAACGGTCGACGTTGAGCGACAGCAGGTGGTTGAGCAGATCGTAGCGCCCGGCGATCTCGCCAAACATCCGGCGAACGCGAGCAGCCGACTTATCGACAGTCATCAAACCAAAAACACCAACTCGTTGTAGGGTGCGTGCAGCACCAACCTAACCGCAGGAATAGCCAGTCTTAACTCAAGATCAACCACGGAGACACAGAGACACGGAGAGGACATTCATTCTTACCGCAGAGGACACGGAGGACGCAGAGCTAGAAGATTTGTGCTCTCTGCGTCCTCTGTGTCCTCCGCGGTTAATTCGTTGCTCGTCCTCTCTGTGTCTCGGTGTCTCCGTGGTTCAGAATTCCTGGCTTCTCTCCGCGTCTCCGCGTCCCGCCGGTTCGTCATCCGTCTCATCGGGCTCATTCTAGGGTTGCCGAGGGTGGGTCGGTAGGGGAGAACAGGGGGCATGCCACGCCTCAACGTCCATCTCCTGCCTGATTTAGTCGCGGAATCCGAGCTCGCCGACGCCACCGTCGTGGTGATCGACGTGCTGCGGGCGACCACTACGATCACCTATGCCCTGGCCGCCGGGGCCGCCCAGGTCATTCCGTGCTCGGAGATCGAGGAGGCGCGACGAACCGCGGCCAAATATCCGCGGGACCAGGTGCTCCTCGGCGGCGAGCGAGGAGGGGTGAGGATCGAGGGCTTCGACCTCGGCAACTCGCCGGAGGAGTATTCTCCCGAGATCGTCCAAGGCAAGTCGATCGTCTTCACCACCACCAACGGCACGCGGGCGATGATGCGCTGCCGGCAGGCGAAGCGGGTGTTGATCGGCAGCTTCGTGAATCTGACGGCGGTGTCGGAGTCGATCCACGGTGAGGAGAATGTGCATCTCGTATGCGCCGGCACCGAAGGGCATGTGTCGTTCGAGGACTCGTTCCTGGCCGGCTGGATCGTCTCATGCCGAAACTCGCAGGGGATCCTCACCGGCTTCGCGGAGTTGGCAAACGACTCGGCCCTGATTGTGCCAAGCCTGATTAGTGGGATGGCAGCCTATCGGTGGTACGTCGAATTGGCCGCGCCTCGACGAGAGAACTACCAGAAGCAGATGCAAACGATTCGGAAAAAGGGCCAGGAAAAAGATTGGTTGGAGACTCGTATCGCCGCGGCGCTCGAATCGGGGCTGGGGGGCCGAAACGTCGCCGCACTCCAGGGCCAGGCCGATCTCCTCGCCACCGCCCAGATCGACAAGTTCGACTTCGTGCCGGAGCTCGACCTGGCCGACTGGTCGATCCGCCGCCCATCGCCAGCCCGGTAGCTGGCCATTCGCGCTTGCGAGCCGCCTTTGCGGGTACACGCACGAGCGCGCAAGAACGTTGCGATTTTTCTCACTCCCCTCCACAATGCCCGCAGCGAGACCGGCAGCGGGCAGGGGGCCAAACTTAGGAGAGGATCCCTATGCGCATTGGCCGCTTCAGCGTCGCGTTTTTGGTGCTCTCCACGTTGCTGGCCCTGACTGGCCCCGCCGGGCGGGCCGTGGCCCAGTTGGCCCTCGAGATCGATCCCCTAGGGCAGGCCTTCTTGGCGAACGACGGGAGCAAAGAACTGGCCTTCGACGGCTACCTGATCATCTCGAACAAGGGCCTGCTCTCGCCCAAGGGCTGGTCGAGCATCGCCGATCAGGTGCAATCGAACCCCGGCCAAGTCATTGCGAGCCTGGGATCGGGAGGCCTCACGTTCGGCGAGGCCAATCCGGAGGCCAAGGCGCTGGCCGAGCTGAACATCGGGGGAGCAGGCGTGCTGCAACCGGGCGCGGAGTTCAGCATTGGCTATCCCTTCGCGAAGGCCGTGGGACCCGCTTCCGGCCTCAAGCTCTCCTACAAGCCAGTTACCGAGCCCAACGGCATCGACGGCGTCATCCGCTTTCTCGAGCCCCCTTTGGGCGCCGATTTGCGGATCCTCGCAGGCGCCGACGGCTCCGCCTGGCTGGAAAACCTGGGCAGTTCGCCCGTGTCGTTCGATGGCTACCAGTTGTCCGACGAGAACGGCAAGCTGAATCCGGCCGGCTGGATGAGCATCGCCGACTATGTGGGCGCCGGCCGCGGCGGCGAGATCACCGCGCTCTTGGGTGACGGCGGCCTCGGCTTCAAGCAAACGAACCCCGGCGCCGGCAACCTGGCTGAGTTGAACCTCACGGCGCCGGGCGTGCTCCAGCCCGGCGGCAAACTCGACCTCGGCAAGCCCTTCCAGCCGGGCGAGGACCTGAGCTCGATCGCCTTCAACTACCGGCTGCTCGGCAATTCGCTGAGCCAGCGCGGCGAGATCGTGTCGGTTCCGGAGCCGGCCGCCTGGCTGCTGGCGGGCCTCGGCGGGCTGGCGCTGCTCGCGCGGCGCGGTCGGCGACGCTAGATTCTGTCCGTTCGGGTCGCCCCTGATACTAGCCCGCAGCGCGAGCAAGGGAGAGCTAGGCGTCCGTGTTCGAACCCGGCCCGGACCCTGCACGGGCGTGGCGGCAACTCCTGCTAGCGCGCCAACCTGGCGCTCGCGTCCCTTGCTTGCGCTGCGGGCTTGTGTGGGGCCGCCCGGAAACGAAGCTACCTGGCCGATTTTTCCGCGCCGGCCGCCCCTGCGTTCGTTGCACGCCGCGCCTCCAGTTGCGACAATCCGACTCGCGATTCCCGGCATAGCCGGGCCGCTCGCCTCACTCAATTCCGGCCGTCTGACCTCTCAGGCGGCCTCGTCCGACAGGAGTTTGCCGATGAAAGCGTCGCTGCGTCTGGCCCTGGCGGCCTTTGCCCTCGTGGCCGTGGCCTGGTCCGCGGCCGATCTGGTCCTCAACCGTTCGCTGGAGAAACAAGCCTTGGCTGCCGAGCCTTCCAAGCCCATGCTGGCCCACAACGTCTACTTCTCGCTCGCCGACAAAACCCCTGAAAACCGGGAGAAACTTCTGGCCGGTTGCCACAAGTGGCTCTCAGGGCATCCCGGCGTCGTCTTCTTCGCCGTCGGCACGCCGTCGGATCTCGATCGAGAAGTGAACGACCGCGATTTCGACGTCGGCTTGCACGTGATCTTCGAAGACCGCGCCGCCCACGACGAGTACCAACCGTCGGAACGTCACGCGAAGTTCATCGCCGAGAACAAGCACCTCTGGAACAAGGTGCGGGTGTTCGACAGCGACGTGTTCTCGAAGCGGTAACGCGCCCCGTTAGCCCCCGGCGAGTCGCCGGGGGACAAGGATCGTGATGCACCGATTGCGGACTGCATGCTCTCGTAGCGGACTTCAATCGTTGCCGTGGAACTCCCCCCGTGACTCACGGGGGGCTAATAAGTGGCTTGCCGCGGTGAGCCACCCTTTAGCCCCCGGCGAGTCGCCGGGGGACAAGGATCGCGATGCAACAATTCCGGTCTACACTGCTCGTTGTCGGAATTCGTTCTCTGCCCGTGGAACTCCCCCCGTGACTCACGGGGGGCTA